>CAZFRV010000282.1:0-11501 GCA_964521445.1 uncultured Acidobacteriaceae bacterium | reverse complement strand
CATTTTCTTTCTGTCGCAACCCGTCTTATGTTTTTTTCCACGAACCTCATTCAAGCCTGGTTCATGTCATTGCTGCTGGTCCGGGCCTGCCGCTTGCTGGCCGGCGCCGGCCTTTTTGAGTCCGCTGGGAAAAATCCGGGGCTTGAAAGTTGAGCGGCGTGCTCTTTCGCCAACCAAGAATTTGTTCTTGATCGACTCGATTAGCTAAAAAGCATTTTTGCTCTAGGCAGCCGATCGAACTTCATCGGGTCCGTCGACCAATGCGGTCCGATTTGGGGCTGCCAGCCACCGGCCAGTGAGAAATCCTGACCTCGGGGGGTGTGCACTCGCGAACCGTGCGTTTGCTCTTCGAGGAGGTCGCGCTCACTTTTAATACTTGGCAGGAGGACTGTCAAGTCAAAAATGAGAGATTCCTTAACTTTAGAAAAAGCTGTTCGATTTTCCGGAAACGGGAAGAAATCACTGGTTTACAAGGACTGGAAGACAAGAGCTAAACGGTAGTTCTGGAACTTGCTTGACGGAGGGGAAACCCCCGGAGAATCTTCAAGGCGTTCAGCTTGCCCGTGCCGGCAAGCTGATCTCCATTGGACGGACTCCCCGGGGGAATTTCGCGCGGTTAGCGGCCCGGAATAGCATGTGCGATAGCACCGTATTCTTGGGCGCGTGAATATTAGCATCTAGGCTGGAGATGTCAAGTTAAACATTTTGCTATTAGCTATATTTAATCAATAACACCTATTTAGGTTAACTATGAGCCGAAACGCCATCCGAGAGGTTCGTCCCGTTTGCGAACTCCGACCAGCAAACGCCGGCGGCGTGGGAGCTACTGGAGGCCTCCCAGCACTTGATAAACGACAACGCCGATCATGAACAGCAGGTAGACGCGGAGAGACCAGAGGAGCAGGACCTCCGATGCTTTCAGATGGCGTCGCGGCAGGCGTTGCAATTTGGCCCCGGTAAGTTGATCCGGCTCCAGGGACGAAAGGATTCTGAGATCGGATGTTTCTTGCGGGTTGAGCGTTATTCCGGTTCCTGCCATAAAAATGAGCCCTCCTCGACTATCGAATCAAAACTGCAAAGGTCTTTGGCGCCACCACGCTAATTCCGTAAAGCAGCCCGGCGCCGATCAGTAGAACCACCACGGTTGCGGTCAACATGTTGGCCCAGCGAGGGCTTACCAAATCGCCCATGATCTCCCGGTCGTTCGCCAACATGAAGAGAAACAGGAGCGCCGGCGGCATGGCCAGCACCGCCACCACGTTTACGACCAGGATCACGGAAACCAGAGGCAAGCCTGGAATCAGGGCCACGGCCGCGGCCACGGCCACGCACAAGAACAGCACCGCGTAAAAGGCTTTGCCTTCGCGCATGCGCAAGTTGAGGCTGTGCGGTTTGCGTACTACTTCGCCAAAGGCGTAGGCGGTGGAAGCGGAGATGGTGATGGCGGCCACCAGCCCGGCCTCAACCATCCCCAGCGAAAACAAGGCGGCCCCAAGACGCCCGATCACCGGCTGCAGAGATTGGGCAAATTCGGCGGCTTGAAAATTCTCCACGCTCATTCCGCGGCTCATCAGCGGGGCGGTCAGCAGGACCACGGCGATGGCGGCGCCTGCAGCCAGAGCCGCGCCCAGCAGGGTATCGATACGGCCGAAATGAATGTCACGCCGGGTGAGCCCCTTGTCCACCGTCGCGCTTTGCTGAAAGAAAAGCATCCAGGGAGTCACGGTAGCGCCAATGTTGGAAAGGATGATGAGCAGAGCAGCATTGCTCATGCCGCCGGTCAGCGGCTTCCAGGAGACGATCGCCCGTCCCACGGAATGCCAGTCGGGGCGTGCCAACAGAGCCAGGGGGATAAACACCAGGTTGAAGGCAGCGATGGCCAGCGTGATGCGCTCCCACGTCCAATAGCGATGTGTCAGGAGGGCCAGGAGCAGCAGCAGCACCGCGCCCGGCACGGCGATCCACGGGGGAATGCCAAAGAATGACAGACCGGCCCGAATGGCAATGAACTCGGCGATCAGCGTCAGGAAGTTTCCCAGCCCGAGATCGATCATGGAGAACCATCCCCAGAAGGGACCAAAGCGGGCAAAAATCAACTCCGCGTGTCCGCGATGGGTGGCGGCCCCAAGGCGTACCGTCATCTCCTGGACCACAACCGCCATCACGAAGGTGAGCATGATGAAGGGCAGGAAGAAGCCGACGCCAAAGCGCGCGCCGGTGGCGGCATAGGAAAGCATGCTCGGCCCGTCGTTCTCACCCAGCATTACGAGAATGCCCGGACCGATCAGCAGCCACAGCAGCCGGAAGTTGGAGAAAGGTCCGCCTCGGCTTCGCGCTGACACAACCCGCGACCGGTCCTCCGCCCTTTCGAGATCTTCGTGGGTGATGGCAGGCTTGCGGGCGTGCGCCGGCTGCAAGGTGACCTCAGGCCGCATTTCAGAACGCACGTCCATGAACACTAAACTTTCTTTACCCAGATCTTCTGCGCCGCCAGCGAGCCGAGCCGCAAAGATCGATTGCCGAAGGCCAAAGTGGTAGTCCCATCATAATGCTTGGCGTGGACAGCGACCGTAGTTCCCGGGCGAATCCCCTCCTGGTCGAGGAACTGGAGAAGTTTGCTGTCCCGCTCGAAAACGCTGGCAATGGAATATTTCTGCTTTTCCTCGGCCTCGTCCAGCGGGCGCAGGCCGCTCTTGCGGCGTTCGGCCGCGCTCTTCAGGGTCCATCCGTTGCCGTGGGGGCAGAGATCACTCTGACCCAGCTTGGCCAGCAGCCTCTTCTCGAAGGCCGGCGATACCACGTGCTCCAATCGTTCCGCCTCCTCGTGAACCGCGTGCCACGGCATCCCGAACAACTCTGTCAGCATACGCTCAATAAGATGATGACGGAAAATGGTGCGTTCCGCCACAACCCGTCCGGTGTTGGTCAGCCGTACCCGGCCATCCTTGTCAACTCGCGCCAAACCGTCTTTGCTCAAGCGCTTCAGCGCGGCAGTTACAGCAGGCCGGGTCACACAAAACCATTTGGCCAGGGTTGTAGGAACGACTTTTTCATCTTCAGCCTCAGCCGTGGCGATGGCCTTCAGATAGTCTTCCTTGGAGATCGTGATCATGATGCCGGCGTTACCCCCATGGTTGCCCGCCAAAACCAAGCTGGCAATTAATCATGGTTAACTGAAAATATATACCATATTATCCAGGAGTCAAGACAAAAGAATGAAGGCCGTCACCAACGTTCACCGGCGCCCCATCTCTTCGGTTCCATTCCTGGGCAGCCAGTTTGTCAGAAAAAGGGCGTAGAGTGGGGGTTGGCCGAAAAGCCTTCCCGTCTGAGTGTGGCTTCAACGTGGGAGTTATGCCTTAGCAACCCAGATCTTGGCTGCCGCCGGCAGCCCAAGGCGAACATGCGACTTTCCAATGGCGAGCGTTACAGTACCGTCATAATTGCTCGATTCCACAGAGACAACAGTACCCGGCAGCAGGCCCTCGTGGTCGAAGAATTCCAGTAACTTGCGGTCACGTTCATACACGCTCTTTACCTGGTACCTCTTGCCCTGTTCCGCTTCGTTCAGAAGGCACATGCCATGTTTGCGTCTTTCTGACTCGCTGCGCACGGTCAAGCCGTTGCCGTGGGGGCAAGCATCCTTGTGGCCGAGTTTGGCAACCAGTTTCTCTTCGAACGCCGGGGAAACGGCGTGTTCCAGTCGCTCGGCTTCTTCGTGGACCTCATACCAGGGCATGCCAAAAATCTCTGTGAGCATGCGTTCAATGAGGTGATGGCGAAAGATAGTTCGTTCGGCAATCCCGCGCCCGTCTCCCGTCAGTTGCACGCGGCCATCCTTGCCGACCCGAACCAGGCCGTCCTTTGCCAGCCGCTTCAGGGCCGTGGTAACGGCGGGACGGGTAACCGAAAGCCAGTGGGCCAGCGTAGCTGAAATAACGCTTTCGCCCTCCGCCTCCGCCTCAGCGATGGCTTTCAGATAGTCTTCTTTGGAGACAGTAATCATGAAGGAACTGGAATCATTCTTCTTGAATTTTTGCCGCAAGGTGAACAGGCTTGCGTTGCAAGACCTTAGCAGAAATATTCTACCGGAGAAGGCAATCTTCCGAGTACAACAAAAACTGATTGCCCGGTGAAATCGTCTCGCGAAAACGCCCTATCGAAGCTTTAGTTTCGTTAAGAAGCGGCGACTCGCCTACCCAGTCCGACGACGGGCCATTGGCTCCTGTCCAACCGACCAGGTTTGGCCGGTACTCGACGCAGCCGGCAACATGACAGAGAAGCAAGTCCCGCTGCTGCCATTCTGGTAATTGCTGCGGAACTCGATGGTTCCACCATGTTTCTCTACGAGTTCCTTCGTCACCCAGAGTCCGAGGCCGGTCCCAAAATCCGACTTGGTGGTGAAGAAGGGCTCAAAGATGCGTTCCCGATCCGCGGGATGGATGCCGCTGCCAAAATCTTCGACTTCAATGTGGACCCGGTCGACCTGGCTCCCGTTTCGTTCCGGCTTGACGCGCACGATCAATTTGCCGCCGCTGGACGAAGCATCGATGGCGTTGGTGAGCAGGTTGGAGAGCACCTGACGCAGTTCTCCGCGAAACCCCTTTAGCAAGCAGGCATTCTCATAGTCGCGTTCAATGCGAAGCTGCTTGGCGTTGATGCGCGATTGCAGGATGGAGAGCAGACCTTCCAGGGTCTGCACCATGTCCACCGCTTCCGGCACATTGCGGTCCTGGTAGAAGCCCAGGGTCTGTTTGGCGATGTGGTTGACGCGAGCCAATTGTTCATCGGCCAGACGCAGCAGGTCGCGGGTGTCCGGTTTGATGCCCGCATCCTGGCGCATGAGATAGACCAGGTTGGTGACGGCCTCCAGCGGATTGTTGATCTCGTGGGCGATGGTGGCCGCGAGCCTCCCCGCGGTGGCCAGTTTTTCCGACCGCCGCAGAGCTTCTTCTTCCAGGTGGCGATGCGTGACATCGGAGCAGACTCCCACCATGCCGGTGGCATTCCCGCCCTCATCCACCATCACCTGGCCGTGGGCGCCAAACCAGTGGATTTCCCCGTTGGGCCACACCTCGCGATATTCGGCAAGAAATTCGCTCTTCTGGTCGAGCGCTTCCTGGATCTTGGCCAGCAAGTCCGGCACATCTTCCGGGTGGATGGCCTTGACCCACGATTCAAACTTACCGTCGAATTGCTCCCGCGTGAGGCCATGAATGCGGTAAGTGTCTTCCGACCAGATGATCTCGTTGGTCTTGAGGCTCCATTCAAAGATCCCCATCTGTGCAGCCGCGTGCGCGGTGGCCAGGCGTTCCAGGCTTTCGCGCAGTTTTGCCTCACGCTCCTTGGCGTCAGAGATGTCCTCAAAGAAAACACTAACGCCGTTAGCAAATGGGTAAGCGCGGATTTGCAGCCACCGCTGCCGGCGCGTGCGGTTTTCAAATTGGACTGGGACGCCCTCGGCGGCGCACCGCCGCAATTGTTGTTCGACCACTGTGCCTTTGGCCTCGGGCACGGCCTCCCAGTAGTTGTGTCCCATCATTTCTTTTGCCGGTTTGCCTGCGCACTTGGCGCCGGAGTCGTTGATATACACCAGGTTCCACTCGCGATCCAGAATGAAGAAGCCTTCTGTGATCGCGGCCAGGACCCCGCGCGCATGGTCTTGATATTCGCGCAGCCAGCTCAAGATGAACGCTACCCCGCTGGCGAAAGCCACCCAGAGAGCGGTCCGCAACAGGTTCCATCCGTAGAGAGACCAAGCGCCGTGGGGAGCCAACATGTAGTAATTGACAAAGACCGACGAGAGCACCGCCGAGAGAACGCCTTGCCGGAAGCCGGCGAACCAGGCAACGATGATCACCGCCGCGGAGGCCGGCATGAAAGGTGTGGAATAGGTCAAGGGCCGGGCCACCACGCAGAGCAACGCGGCCGCGCCGGTCAAAAGCAGAGTCAGGGCAAGCGCCTTAAAGCCCGTGACGCGGCTCTGAAGAAGGAAAAGAAAACTGCGCTTCATATTTTGATGATGCCGGCGGTTCGAATCCTGCCCCCGTCCGCGCGATTATCCCCAGGCGAAGCACCAATTCCGCTCATTATAAGCCTTACTTCACGCTCTGTGGCGCACTGGGAATGCAAAAGAAAAAACTTGTAGTCCTAGCGTGCAACACCTTAACCCTAAAAACCAAGTCTTCCCGGACAGTCCCGCTAATCGGCGGCGGCGGAGGTTTGCTGGGAGATCTCACTCGCCGACAAGATTACAGAGAAGCAGGTTCCGGTCCCATCCCCCTCGCAGGTGCTGCGGAAATTGATCGTTCCTCCGTGCTTTTCCACCAATTCCCGCGTGACCCAGAGCCCCAGACCGGTGCCGAAGTCCGGCTTGGTGGTGAAGAAAGGCTCAAAGATGCGCGGCTGGTCGCGCGGCTGGATTCCGGTGCCAAAATCCTCGATCTCAATGCGCACCAGGACGCCGGGGCGGCCGTTCGGCGGCGCATCCGGTTTCACACGCAGAATCAGTTTGCCGCCGCTGTACGAGGCGTCCACGGCGTTGGTCAGCAGGTTGGAGAACACCTGCCGTAGTTCGCCGCTGAACCCGTTCACTGGTCCAGTCTTCTCATATTCGCGTTCAATGCTGATCCGCTTGGCGTTGAGTCTTGACCGCAGGATGGACAGCAGCTCTTCCAGGGTTTGAACCACGTCTACTGCTTCGGGCACGCTGCGATCGCGATAAAAACCGAGAGTTTGTTTGGCGATGTGGTTGACCCGGGCCAGTTGTTCGTCGGCCATGCGCAGCAGTTCGTCGCGGTCCAGCGCGGCGCCCGTGTCATGGCGCAGTAAATAGATCAAATTCGTCACCGCTTCCAGAGGATTGTTGATCTCGTGAGCGATCGCTGCCGCCAGCCTCCCGGCCATGGCCAGCTTTTCCGTCCGCTGAAGAGCTTCTTCCTCCTGGCGCCGATGCGTAATATCCGAGCAGATCCCTATGATGCCCGCGGTATTCCCCTGCTCATCCAGCACCACACGCCCATGGCCGGCGAGCCAATGAATTTCACCGTTGGGCCACAGCACCCGAAAGTCGGCGTTATATTCGCTCTTCTCTTCGAGTGCCTTCTGGATCTTGGCCAGCACGCCGGCCGAGTCCTCGGGATGAAGGGTCTTGACCCAACTCTCAAATTTGCTGTCCCACTGTTCCGGGGTCCAGCCGTGATTACGGTGGGCTTCATTCGAGAATATAAGCTCGTTGGTCTTGATGTTCCATTCAAAGGTCCCCATTTGTGCGGCCCTGTGCGCGTTGGTCAAGCGATCCAGAATCGAGCGCAGATGGGCCTCCCGCTCCTTGGCCGGCGTGATGTCCTGGATGAAGACACTGAGGCCTTCCGGAACAGGGTAAGCGCGGACCTGAAAATACCGCTGCCGCCAATGACTTTCAAACTGAACCGGCACACCCTCCGCCGCACAACGCTTGAACTGTTGCTCCGTCACCGAACCCTTGGTTTCCGGGACCACGTCCCAGAAGCTTCGACCGACTCCTTCCTGCCCGGACTTATCGAGAAGCTGGGTTCCGGCGTTGTTGATGTACGCCAGGTTCCAGTTGTTGTCCAAAATGAAGACGCCTTCGGCGATGCCGGCCAGCGTTCTCCCCAACCGTGCCTTAGATCCGCTCAGCCTGCTGCTCATGAAAGCAATGCCGAGGGAGAGAACCAGCCAAAGTCCAATGCGCAACAGCTCCGCCGGGGCGAGCGACCACTGCCCTCGGGGAGGGAGCAGGCAGTAATCGGCAAAAACAACCGCCAGCACCGACGAATACAGCCCTTGCCGGAAACCGCCGAACCAGGCACTGATTGTTACCGTCACGAAGAACACGGCGAAAGGAAACCTATAAACAAGGGGGGCTGCAGCCAGGCTCACCAGAGCGGCCAGGCCCGTCAACAGGAGAGTCAGGGCAAGAGCCCTGGGTCCCGTCAGGGGATAGGGACGGAGTGAAATAAAGCTGCGCTTCATATCTTTCAGAAGTGATGTGACGATGTGGCGAACGTCTTAGCGGGGACCCTGGGCGCCGCAAACAGCGCCTGCCATTGGGCAGCATTATAAGCTCATCCTTAGGATGTGTCTCGCGAACCCCAGGTTTGCACAAGAGAGGATTACAGCAACTAATAGTGAATTAGATACTAGAAATGAATTCGCTCGTCCCGAGAAAGCTGCCGTAGAGCCATGAGGCGGCGATTCACCCCGGCAAAGTACAATCATCCCTTACCGCCCATGCCCTCATTTTGCGACGTCGCCTTGCCGGTCCCGTTGGACATGGTTTTCACTTACCGGAACACCGACCAGTCGCCCGCCATCGGCGCACGCGTGCTGGTGCCGTTTCGCAACGATCGTCTCTCGGGGGTGGTTACCGCTGTGCATGACCGCGAACCTTCCATGCAGGCCAAATCCGTGCTGCAAGTGCTGGACCGGGACCCGGTGCTGGATGCATCGCTGATGAGGCTGGGGCAATGGATTTCCCAGTACTACCTGGCGCCGCCAGGCGAAGTTTTTCGCACCATGCTGCCGCTGGCTGCGGAGATCAAGAAGGCCCGGACTTACTCCATCACTGAAACTGGGCATGAGGCTCTGCATGCCTCGGCGACTGTGGGATCTTCGCGACGTTCCCGCCAGGACACAGACAGGCAGATGCTTGAGTACGCGGTGCTCGATTACCTGGCCATGTCAGACGATGCCCTGGAAGGTACCCTGCGCTCGGCCACGGGAGCCGATCGAAAGCTTTTGGAGAATCTGGTCCACAAGAAGTGGATCGCGCGCCAGGATGCAACTTCCGCGCGCGACGCGCGGCGCCTGGTGCAAGTTGCGGTGTTGCAGCCATGGGACCGCAGCATCAAGCTGAATGACAACCAGCGCAAGATCATCGCTTTTCTCGAACAGAGCCAGGGCCGGGCGGGCGTGGCAGCGATCCGCGAGTTGGCCGTTCCCCGCACCACCTTGCAAACTTTGGTAAAGCGCGGGATGGTGGAGATCACGGAGCAGGCCGCGGAGTTCAACGTTGGCGGACTCAAGCGGCGCGGCCCCGCGCACCTGGATTTCATCTTCAACGCCGAGCAGAAGGCGGCGCTGGGGTCGATTCAACAGTCGGTCGAGGAAGGGAAGTTTTCCGTCTCGCTTCTGCACGGCGTGACCGGCTCCGGCAAGACCGCAGTCTATCTGGCGGCCATGCAGGCGGTGCTGGAGTCGGGCCGCTCGGCGATCCTGCTGGTTCCGGAGATCGGGCTGACGCCGGCCGCAGCGGCCAACCTTCATCAAGTGTTCGGCGACCAGGTGGCCATCCTGCATTCGGCGCTCTCCGGCGACGAACGCGCCGAGCAGTGGCACCGCATCCGCCGGGGCGAGGCGCGGATCGTGGTGGGCACGCGCTCCGCCGTGTTTGCTCCCGTCAGCAACCTGGCGCTGATCGTCGTGGATGAAGAACACGACTCTTCCTACAAACAGGAAGAGACGCCGCGTTACCACGGCCGCGACGTCGCCGTGATGCGCGGCAAACTGAGCCAAGCCGCGGTGGTGCTGGCTTCCGCCACTCCCTCGATCGAGTCCTACCACAACGCGGAAACAAGCAAGTACAAGCTGCTCGAACTCAACGAACGCGTGGAGCGCCGCCCGCTGCCCGAGGTTGAAATCGTGGACATGAAGTTTGAGTTCCGGCGTGAGGGAGAAGATCAGCTTTTCTCCGGGCGCCTGGTCCGCGAAGTGAGCGCCTGCCTGGAGCGGGGTGAGCAGGCCATGATTCTGCTCAACCGCCGCGGCTACTCTTCCATCGTTCTCTGCCGGTCTTGCGGCGAGACACTGCAATGCAAGAACTGCACCATCGCGCTCACCTATCACAAGGCGGGCTATCGTATGGAATGCCACTACTGCGGTTACAGGCAGGCTGTGCCCAAGCGCTGCCCGGGGTGCGACAGCGAGTACATCTATTTTCTCGGGGCCGGTTCGGAGAAGGTGGAGGAGCGGCTCCATGAGGCCTTCCCCCAGGCGCGGATCGGCCGGCTGGACCGCGATACGGTGCGCACCCGCCACGACTTTGAACGCGTCCTGAACCAGTTTCACGCCGGCGAGGTCAACTTGCTGGTGGGAACGCAGATGATTGCCAAGGGACACGACGTTCACGGCGTCACCCTGGTGGGCGTGGTGGGCGCAGACTACGCCCTGGGGTTTCCAGATTTTCGCGCCGCCGAGCGCACCTTCCAGTTGCTCACCCAGGTGGCGGGACGAGCCGGGCGCGGCGAGGCTCCGGGCCGCGTCATCCTGCAAACATTTCATCCCGACCATTACGCTATCGAGTTTGCCCAGCGCCACGACTACAAGGCGTTCTACGAGAAAGAGGTCCGCTTCCGGCGCTGGATGCACTATCCGCCGTTCAGCGCGCTGGCCAATGTGCTGGTGCGCAGTGACAAACTCGACCTGGCGCTGCGTTGGACCGGCCAGCTCGGCCGTTGGTTCGAGAGCACACGCAATGAGGGCGTGCGCGTGCTGGGACCGTCGGTGGCGCCGATTATGCGCCTGAAGCGGGACTACCGCTATCACTTCATCGTGAAGGCCGCCAGCCGGGAGAAACTCAATACGGCATTGCGCCGGATGCAGGACTTCGTCGGCGAGCAAAAGATTCCCCGGACGAACGTCATTGTGGATGTGGATGCGCTGTCGTTACTTTGAGGGATGCCGGGACTCCTGGATTGCCTTGCGGATACCGTGGATGGCTGCAGGGAGCGTAGAACTCGCGGTGGGCGCGGGCGTCAAGGTCAGCAATAACATCAATACGGCAGACAGCGCCAGGACGCGCCTCCCCAGAGGCAGTCCGGGTTGCGGCGGAACCATGGGATGCCGGCTTGCAGTAATGCGAAGGAGAATCGCCCACACCAGCCATCCTGCCCAGAAGAACCAGCTGAAGCAGAGCAGCATGAAAATGCAGAGACCCGATACCAACCGATGGGCACGCGGGTTCAGGGCAAAAACAATGTGACCACCATCCAACTGTCCCCCGGGAAGCAAATTCAGCGCCGTGGCCAGCATTCCTACCCAGGCGGCGACAGCAGTTGGAGCCAGATAGAGTTGCGTCGCGTCCATATGCGCCGCCGCAGCATGGCTCCCCATCGCGGCGAGAATCCATCGGGCCAGGCGGAAGATAAGCGGAAATCCCAGAACCGGCCAGCCTTCCGCCGGCGGTGCTGTCAGCGGCTTGGAGGCCAGCAGAGAGACGAAGAGAATCGGAACCGCCACGATGAACCCGGCGATGGGGCCGGCGATGCCGATGTCGAACAGGTCCGTGCGGCTCCGAATCGGAGACTTGATGCGAATGACCGCTCCCAAGGTTCCGATGAGCGAAGGAAACGGGATGAAGAAAGGCAGCGTAGCTTGAACGCCGCGACGCTTGCACAGGATATAGTGGCCGAATTCGTGCGCGGTCAGAATCCCGAGTAGACAGGCCGCGAACCATACCCCCCCCACGAGCCGATCGGGTT
>CAZFRV010000281.1:0-10943 GCA_964521445.1 uncultured Acidobacteriaceae bacterium | reverse complement strand
CCGGCCCATCGGCTCGTTCCTGTTCCTGGGGCCCACCGGAGTCGGCAAGACGGAGGTCGCGCGTACCCTGGCCCAGTTCCTGTTTGGCAGCGAGAAGTCGCTGATCCGCTTCGACATGTCGGAATTCATGGAGAAGCACTCAGTCAGCAAGCTGATCGGCTCGCCTCCGGGCTACGTGGGCTATGAAGAAGGCGGCCAGTTAACGGAACGCGTGAAGCGGTCGCCGTACTCCGTCGTTTTGTTGGACGAAATCGAAAAAGCGCATCCGGATGTCTTCAACATCCTGCTGCAGGTTCTCGAAGACGGCCAGCTCACAGACGGTCTGGGCAATACCGTGGACTTCAAGAACGTGATCATCACCATGACCTCCAACATCGGCGCCCGCCACCTGATGAAGCGCAAAGGCCTCGGCTTCCAGGTGGACAAGGAAGAAACAGTGTCCGAGAAGGTGGAAGAGATGGTTCGGCAGGAAGTGAAGAAGACCTTCAACCCCGAGTTCCTGAACCGGCTGGATGAAGTGATCATCTTCAACGCTTTGACCGAATCCGACCTGATTCAGATCATGGAGTTGCTGGTGCAGCAGCTCAACGGCAACCTGGCCCAGCGGCACATCACCATCACCGTGACCGAAGAGGCCAAGAAGTGGGTGCTGGACAAGACGCTGGTGGACCGCAATTATGGCGCGCGTCCCCTGCGCCGCGCCTTGCAGCGGTTTATCGAAGACCCGCTGTCGGAAGCGCTGATCCAGGGCACCATCAACACGCGTCCGGCCTTCATCGAGGTCTACCTGGATGGCGACAAGCTGTTCTATCGCCAAGTGGGCGACGGCCAGGAGAAGACGGAAGGAGTACTGCTCAACAGCAACTGAGGAGCAGTCAGTTATCACCGAGAGCCGCCGGCAAAGCCGGCCGCTTTTCATTTTTGTGGCTTGAGAATGCCCTCGATCTGCCGCCGATGGTTCACGTCATGGCCGGCCATCATGCGGACGATGTGGGCCACGCTCTCGTTGCCTCTTTCCTGGTGCACGCCGTGGTTGTCCCATAGCGGCTTGGGTATGCTTTTCAAGAGCGCGACATTGCCTTCCCGCAACACCCGGTATCTTTCCAGCGATTGGCTGGCATCCTGACCGGCGTAGTTAAGGGTGCCGGCCCACGCGTCCTGGTCGAAAGCTTGAATCGGCGTGCCGTTGCTGGCCAGAATCTGCCGCAGACGCCAGGAGACCACGACCTCCGCGTCGGCCAGATGGGCCATGATCTCAGCCACCGACCACTTTCCCGGCGCCGGCCGGCGCGTCAATTGTTTCTTACTTTTGCCGCGGATGAGTGATGCCAGTTTCTTGGGCGCTGCCTGCTGCAGCCGTAAAGGGTCCTGGCCGTCGATATTGTTCAGCATGCGCTGGGTGTACTGCTGCGGTGTCTCCTGCATGAGTTTCCTCCCGGCCGTCGCGCGCGGCCGGGTAAGAGATGCCTGGCCCGTCGGCGGCGATGCAGAATTATCTGGTCTCCTCGCGTCGCTTTTCAAAACACGCGCAATCAACATTCTTCCGCAGGGCGGCGTTTGCGTTGTTGACGCCTTGGATGTGAGAATGTCCCCTATGAAGAAATCAATTGTTTTGGGCATTATTTACACAGTCACGGCCGCGCTGCTGGCGGGCGTCGCAGCAGCTCAGGCGGCGCCGTCAACCAAGCCTCAAGCCACTCCGGCGGCCAAACCGTCGGCCACGCCAGCGCCGGCAGCCAAACCCGCGCCAGCCTCTCCGCTTCAGACGGACAAAGAAAAGGCCAGCTACGCCATCGGCATGAACGTGGGGACAGGACTGCACGAGAATCTCACCAGACAATCCGTGGACGTGGACAACGCGCTGCTGCTGCAGGGCTTCAAGGACGCTCTCAACGGGGGCAAGACCCTGATGACCGAAGACGAAGCCAGAGCGGTCTTGACCAAGTTGACGAACGACTTGAGGGCCAAGCAGGAAGAAAAGATGAAGTTGGCCGCCGAGACCAACAAAAAAGAGGGCGACGCCTTCCTTGCCGCCAACAAGACCAAAGAGGGCGTGATCACGCTGCCCAGCGGTCTCCAGTACAAGATCCTTACCCCCGGCACCGGACCCAAGCCAACCGCCGCCGACACCGTTTCAGCCAACTACCGCGGCACTCTCATCAACGGCAAGGAATTTGACAGCAATGCCAGGGCAGGCAAGCCGGTCACTTTCCAGGTCGGTGGAGTCATCAAGGGCTGGACGGAAGCCCTGCAGCTCATGCCTGTGGGCTCCAAGTGGCAGTTGTGGATTCCTTCTGATCTGGCTTACGGCCCGGGGGGCAACCCCCGCGGAGGCATCGAACCAAACGAGACGCTCATCTTCGAGGTAGAGCTGGTCTCGATCGAGCCGAAACCCGAGCCGAAGAAGTAGCCGGACAAACCAAGCGCAAGCTGTCACGCGGGGAAGTTTGTCTTGCCTGCTGTCTTCGCTCCTTCATCCCAGCGACCCGAGCGCGCAGCCGGGCCGCTTGCGGCGAATCGGCAAGCCAGGGCATTCTTACGGTCAGCAGTACTAGTTGACTGTGTCCTCCGCCGGACGAGTGCGCCGGAGTGAAGGCGGCAAACGCAGCCGCAGCACGCGCTCACGCTGGTGTTCGTCTTCTAAAGACAACTCGCGCGCCTTCAGCAGGTCATGCAATCCGATCATGCCCAGCAGTTCCGGTTCCGGACCACGCTTCACGACGGGTAAGCGGGTAAATCCGGTGGCCGCCATGCGATTGACAACCATGCGCAGGGGCTCGTCGAGATGCGCCACCACAGGCTGCTCAGAAATGAGATCGCTCAGGTGCGCTCCTTTGCATTCGTCGCTCGATAGACAGGCCATCAAGTTGCGCACGGCGCCCCGCGTGATCACGCCGACCAGCCCCCTTTCGTCGTCGATGACCGGGTAGAGCCGCTGGCCGCGACCTACTCCGTTGTGGCCCAGTGCATGCTCCAACTCAACCAGAGTTGCGCTGGCAGGAAAAGCTGTGACATTCGTCCGCATTACGTCTTCCACTGCCATCACCTCCAACGGGTCCACCACGTACTCCCGGCTCAGATGATGGCCCCGCCGGCTGATTTTTTCCGTCAGAATAGATCGGGCCAGGGTCAGGACGGTAAACGCGTGGGCGCCCATACAGGCGATCAACAGCGGCAGGATGGAGTGATAGTCCCCGGTCAGCTCGAAAGCGAAGATCACGCCCGTGAGCGGTGAGCGCATGGTTCCTGCCAGCATGGCGCCCATGCTGATCAACGGCCAGAATCCGGGCCCCTGGTGCGGCAGAAACAGCGCATCCACCGCCCCCAGCGCTCCACCCATCATCAACAGCGGCGCCAGCACGCCGCCGGATGTTCCTGAACCCAGGGAAACGCCCCAGATCACGGATTTCACCAGCAGCACGCCCAGGATCATGCGCGTGGTGGCATTGCCCTGCAGCAACTGGTTGATGACGTCATAACCCACCCCCAGCGCCTGTGGATAGATCAGTCCTCCAATTCCTACCACCAGCCCACCGATGGCCGGCCACCACATCCAGTGGATTCTCTTCAGATGAGCGTACGCGTCTTCGACCCCATAGACCAACTGCGTCAGCACAGCCGACAGCATGCCACTCAAAAGGCCGGCCAGCAGGCAGCCAAACAGGACCGACGGACTGAAGGCCGCAGTATGAGCCGGAACCGGAAAGAGCGGGCCCGGTCCCAGCAGATGGATGCGCGCGGCCTCCGCGGTAACGCTCGCCAGCACGACGGGAATAAAGCTGCGCGGCTTCCACTCGAACAAGAGAAGCTCGATGGCCAGCATCACAGCCGCAAACGGCGCGGCAAACGTGGCCGACATTCCCGCGGCAGCGCCAGCCACCAGAAGGGTCTTGCGTTCCGCGCTGGTGAGATGAAAAAACTGGGCAATCAGCGAGCCGAACGCCCCGCCGGTCATGATGATGGGGCCCTCGGCGCCGAAGGGTCCGCCGGAGCCGATAGCAATGGCGGCCGAAACCGGCTTCAGCACGGCGAGCTTCGGTTCAACTTTGGCCCCGCGCAACAGGATGGCCTCGATGGCTTCCGGAATCCCGTGCCCGCGAATCTTGTCGGAACCGTAGCGCGCCATCAGGCCAACGATGATTCCTCCGATCACCGGAACCGCGACGATACCCCAGCCCAGATGGCTGCCTGCCGGTGAGACGAACGCGGTGCTGAAACGGTGGAAAAAAAATAGATTGGTAAAAAAACCGATGAGCCTGAGCAATCCTACGGCGACATAGGCAGCGACGACGCCGACGATCACCGCCAAGCCGGAAATGGGAAGTACCCGCCAGGTTGTAGTGAAATCTCTGAGAGTCTCGATTGGGGAAACGGGGTGTCTTGCAGCCAGGAGCCTTCTTGCCGGAATGGTTTTCATGGATCGGTTCTTTCGGTGCCTCCTCTTTGTGACTTCTTCGTCGTGTTCGCGGGCTTCGCCGGCGGTGAATCCTGAATCAGGCGCCGCACGGTTTCAATCAACGAGGGACCGCTGCCGCGAAGTTCCTCGCGGGCGGCGGCGCCCAGCTTGCGCAACAAGGCCTCACCCTCTGCGGTGATCGACAGCGTGACCAGGCGCCGGTCCGGCCCGGAACGTCCGCGACGCAGCAGCCCGCTGCCTTCGCTGCGGTCTACCAGTTCCACCATGCTGTTGTGGTTCAACTGCATGCGCTCCGCCAGGCCGCCAATGGTCGGCGCCTGGTTTCGGGGCAGCCCCTTGACGGCCAGCACCAGCTGATACTGCTGCGGGTTGACCCCCAACTTCCGCACCTGTTCTTCCATGTGGCGCTGGAACTTGCGCAAGCGGTAGCGGAATTCAGCCAGGGCGATATATTCCGCCTCTTGCAGGGGCACAAATCCTTTCTCTTTCTTCTTCTTCTTTGACATTTTATCGCCTCACGATATAATTAGCCAATTCTCCTGGATCGAATTGAAGCGACGGCCCTTTCGTGGATTGATCCCCCCCGGTCTATGAAAGGGCCATCTCCTCCCGTGAAAAAACCATCCATTGCAGGCCTGAAAAAACTTGCGCCCCATTATCGGCCAGGAAACCATGGCGGCAAAGGGGCAGGATTGGCGCAAGCCCGCAGAGGCATTTATCATCGAGGGTCCGCGGTAACCGCCGAGTAGAGGAGTGGCCCTTGATCCCTCGTTACACCCGCCCGGAAATGGGCCGAGTCTGGAGCGATGAAAACAAATTTCGTTGCTGGCTTCAAGTAGAGGCCGCAGCCAGCCTGACCCTGGCGGAAGCCGGGATCGTACCCCACGACGCGGCCCGGGCAATCGCCGAGCGCGGCGACTTCGATGTGAAGCGCATCCACGAGATTGAAGCCGAGGTGAAGCATGATGTGATCGCCTTCACCACGGCCGTCGCTGAAAAGGTCGGTCCGGAAGCGCGCTGGCTGCACTATGGGCTCACCTCCAACGACGTGGTGGATACGGCCCAGGCCCTGCAGATCAAAGAAGCCTCGCGGATCATCCTCGCAGACCTGAAGAAGCTCGCCGACGTTCTGGCCCGCCGGGCGCGCGAGTTCCAGCATACGCCGACGATTGGCCGTACCCACGGCATCCATGCCGAACCGACCACATTCGGATTGAAGCTGGCCAACTGGTATACAGAGACGCTGCGCAACACCGCGCGCTTCGAGCGTTCGGCGGAAGAGATGCGCGTGGGCAAGCTTTCCGGGGCCGTCGGCACGTTCGCTCACCTAGAGCCGGAGTTGGAAGAGAAAATCTGTCGTCGACTGGGGCTGGAGCCGGCGCCTATCTCATCCCAGGTGATCCAGCGCGATCGCCATGCTTATTACGTGGCCACGCTGGCGACTGTTGCTTCCACGCTCGACAAGATCGCTACCGAAATTCGTCACCTGCAGCGCACCGAGGTCCGCGAGGCCGAAGAATACTTCAGCGAAAAACAAAAAGGCTCGTCGGCCATGCCCCACAAGCGCAACCCCATCACCTGCGAGCAGATTTCCGGCCTGGCCCGGGTGGTGCGGGCCAACGCTCAGGCGGCGTTTGAGAACGTGCCTCTGTGGCATGAGCGCGATATCTCCCACTCATCGGTGGAGCGGGTGATCCTTCCTGATTCCACGATCCTGGCGGACTACCTGCTCGCAAAGACCGCCAATCTGATTGACACTCTCGTGGTCCATCCCAAACGCATGCTCAAGAACCTGGAATCAACCGGCGGCCTGGTGTTCAGCGGCCAGTTGTTACTGGATCTGGCCGAGAACGGCATGTCTCGCGAAGACGCTTACCGGCTGGTCCAGCAGCACGCCATGCGCGCCTGGAAAGAAGATCTCAACTTCCGCGAATTAGTGGTGAACGATCCCGAGATCACTGCGCGGGTGCCGAAGAAACAGATCGAGCAGGCCTTCGATCTCAGGCGCCAGCTCAGGAATGTGGACAAGATCTTCGCGCGCGTGTTTGGGAAATAAAACCTTACCGCGGATTTACGCGGATGAGCGCGGATAAATCAAATCAGGTCATCAGATCAATTTGGAGCGGGAGCGCAGGCGCCCTCACCTGCGTGCGGTGTTTCTTCCACGCAGCCGGGGCAGCTGCGCTCCAGTAGCTTTGTCCAATAAGTTTTGAAGAAGATCCGCGTGCATCCGCGCAAATCCGCGGTAGGGTTTTTTACACCGAAATCGTGAATGAAGTTTCCGTCCTGACCACCGGGCGATACATGGTATCGCGCTCCACGGGTTCGCGGCCGGCTTCGCGGATCAGGCGTTCGAGTTCGCTGCGGCGCATGCCTTGCGGCGTGGTAGCGCCGGCGTCGTGATAAATCTTCTCTTCGATCACCGTACCGTCAACGTCGTCGGCCCCGAACCGTAGCGCAATCTGCGCGATCTTGGGCGACATCATCTGCCAGTAGGCCTTGATGTGCGGGAAGTTGTCCAGCACCAGCCGGCCCACGGCGATCTGTTTAAGATCCAGCATGCCTGTGGTCGTGAACAGGTGCTGCAAGGGCGTGTTCGCGGGATGGAACGCCAGAGGGATGAACGTTTGGAAGCCGTGGGTCTCGTCCTGGAGCGTGCGCAGGCGGATGAGATGGTCGGCGCGGTCTTCTTCGTTCTCAATGTGTCCGTAGAGCATCGTGGCGTTCGATTTCAGGCCGATGTTGTGGGCCGTCCGGGCCGTCTCCAGCCATTGCTCGCCGTCGATCTTGTGGTCGCAGATCACCCGGCGCACGCGCTCGTTGAATATTTCGGCGCCGCCGCCGGGCAGAGAATCCAGCCCCGCCTGCTTGAGTTGCCGCAATGTCTCTTCAATCGAGAGCTTGCCGCGTTTGGCGAGGAAAGCGATCTCCACCATGGTCAGTGCTTTCAGGTGAACTTGCGGAAAGCGCGCTTTCAAGCCCGAGATCAGGTCCAGGTAATACTGGAACGGGAGGTCGGGATGCAGTCCGCCCACAATGTGAAATTCGGTTACCGCCTCGCTGTACCCGGAGGCCGCGGTTGCAAAAGCCTCGTCCAGGGCCATGGTGTAGGCGCCGGGAGCGTCCTTCTTGCGCCCAAACGCGCACAGGCGACAGGCGGCCACACAGACGTTGGTAGGATTGATGTGCCGGTTGACGTTGAAATACGTCACATCGCCGTGCAGACGCTCGCGGACGTGGTTGGCCAGCCAGCCGACCGCCAGAAGGTCGGGAGAGCGGTAGAGTGCTACGGCGTCCTCAAAGCTCAGGCGCTCACGCGCCACAACCTTGTCAGCAATAGGGCGTAGACGCGCGTCATCTGTGCGGAACCCATGCGTCTGAAACCCATCGGTGGCCACTGGATTGACGTTTTTCATGTACAGAAGATCATACCCCGAGAGGGCTCTGTTTTTCGAGCAGTGGATTCAAGAAGGCTTTGCATCGTGACTAGCAGTCGGTTAGGACCAGCCGATTGCGACTAATGGTTCTTTGCTCGCGCAGGCGACCGAAAAGCCTTAGTCGGTCGCTTTTCGATCCCTTGTTGTTCCCAGTCATCAATTCCAGCCAACATATACGCAATACCGTATTTGGAATCGATGTTTCTGGAATTCTGTTGGGGCTCGGCACATTCTCTTGCGGTCTACCCGCCCCGGAGGCGATTGGATTCAAGTTAAGCCTATTGTTTTCATCGTATTAGAACATACTTACGACCGCAACAAGAAGGTCCAGAGTTCCGGTATATGAATTGCTCATTACTAAAGTAACGGTGGGAGAAGCACCCCGCCACGGAGCGAACGGTCACGACAAGTAGGGGCTGTTCCTAGGGATTCCAACTTAGAGTTGAGGGTGCGGTTTTCAAGGGGGGCTGCTTCAGAGCCTTTTCCGCTGCATTTTCCTCGAACTCTCTTTCGCAATAAGCCAGACCGCAACAAGCCAGTGCCTTACGGTTTGATTTCCAGGGATCGGTTCCCGGCGGCCGGTATTCGCACTCGGACTCATGATTTATTTCTCAGGAGGAACTATGAAGATGAATAGGACGCACCGATTCATGGCCGTTGCCGTGATCGGTTGTCTGCTGCTCAGTTGTGCAAGCCTGTGGGGCCAGGTGACGGCCACCGCCAGCCTGCAGGGCACGGTTGAGGACAAATCCCAGGCCGTGATCGCCAATGGGACTGTCACCATCACCAACAAGGAGACTGGAGCCACGCGCACGACCAAGACCGACGGCACCGGCGGGTACAAGTTCGATCCGCTGGCTATCGGCATTTACACCATCAAGGTAACTGCTACTGGCTTTTCCACAGCCGAAGCCAAGGACGTGGAAGTAGCGGTCGGCCGAACCACCACGCAAAACTTCACGATGTCTCCAGGCGCCGTGAGCGAGACCGTGGAAGTGACCGCGGCCGCGCCCCTGGTGGATCAGACCAAGACTGACGTCAGCGTCAATATCACGCCGCAGCAGATCCAGGATTTGCCGCTCATCGGCCGCGATATCGCCGACTTGGCCTATCTGTCACCGGGCGTAAAGGCCGCCGATTCCTACGATCCCACGAAAAACCGTTATTCGATCTTGTCGGTCAACGGTGACGGGGGACGCAACGTGAACGTGACCGTCAACGGCGTTGACAATAAAGACAACACTGTCGGCGGACCGGTGATGCAGTTGCCTGCCGAAGCCGTAGAAGAATTCCAGATCTCGACCCAGCGCTTCTCGGCCGTCAACGGCCGCTCGTCAGGCGCCGCCATCAATGTAGTCACCAAGTCCGGAACCAACAACATCCACGGATCGGCCTTTGCCTCCTTCCGCGAGCAGGCGTTCAATGCGGACGAGAAAGTGCCGAATGGCGATGGAACCACTTCGAGTGTGAACGGGCCCTATTCCCGGCAGTGGTTCGGCGGCTCTGTCGGTGGGCCCCTCAAGAAAGACAAACTGTTCGCCTTCTTCGCTTTTGAGCGCCAGCGCGAGCACACCTCAATTCCCGAATCGGGCCAGGCTTTGGCCGAGTTGCAACTGGTGACAAGCTTGGGAGCGCAACCCGCCGCCACCATTCCTACCCCGTTCTTCGAGAACCGGCTGAACGGCCGTATGGACTGGACGATCAACAGCAAGCATTCCGCATACATCTCCGTGTCCACTCAGGCCAACAACAGCTTGAACGACCAGAGCAATGGATTGTTTGATTTGACGGAAGGCAACTTCACCAAGAACCATCTGCAGGTCGCCAACCTCACGTTGAACTCCTCGCTGAGTCCCACCCTGATCAACCAGTTTACGTTCGGATTCCAGTATTGGAACAACCTGATTGACAGCACCGGACGGACGCCGCTCTTCACCTTCCCGACCGGCATTGAATTCGGAACCAACACCAACGTTCCCCAAAACTCGATCCAGCGCAAGTACCAGTTCAAAGACGACGTGGCCAAGACCATGGGCAAGCACACGTTCAAGACGGGGATCGATTACATCTGGACGCCGTTTATGGGCGGCTTCTTCGAGTTCAACCCGACGCTGGAGTTCGACTTCAACAAGTTGCCCAGCGCGATTCTGGCATTGCCCCTGGGATTCAACACTCCTGGATTGCTGGTAGGCGGCAACGCGAACGGAAGCGGCATGAGCATCGCCGTGGGCGATCCCACGTTCATTATCAAGGACGCCAAGCAGCTCGGGTTGTACTTCCAGGACGATTGGAAGATGACTCGTCGTCTCACCGTCAATCTCGGCTTGCGCTACGACAAAGACTTCGACTTTGTCGGCGCCACGGATATCGCCAACAGCCGGACCTTCCAGGAACTGCAGGCGGCAGCAGCCTTCAGCCCGCTGGCCGCCAGATTGGTGGCCAAGAAGGCCACTGACTACGGCAAGGGCTTCAGCCCGCGCGTTGGATTCGCCTACGGCTTGACCAACGACGGCAGGCACGTGGTCCGCGGCGGCTTCGGCATGTATTTCGACAACACCTTCCAGAACATCCCGCTGTTCATGGAGCAACAGGCCAACACCACCATCTTCCAGACGGCGTTCTCCCTCAACGGCGCCACCGATATCGTGCCGGGCACAGGCATCCCGTTGTCCGCCTGGCATATCGGCAGTCCGCTCCCCGCGATTCCGCCTCCTCAAGCGGCACTTACAACCGGCGCGATTGGCCGCATCATGGACCCGAACTATCGCACCCCCGTGACCGAGGAGTGGAACGGCGGTTACACCTGGCAGATCAACAGCAAATCCGTGATCGAAGCCGAGTACGTTCACGTGCTCAGCCTGCACGAGAACAAAACCATCAATGTCGATGCGAACACTCCGATTAACGCTTCGAACATAGCGCTGGGCTTCGTCAAACCTTTGGCCGCAGCGTTCACCTCGGCGGGCGTGCCCGTACTGGGCAGCGTTCGCGACGAGACGTCCGGCGGGCGCTCGCGTTACGACGGCTTGAACATTAGCTATCGCCAGCGCGCGTTCCATAGAACCGATCTAAGCGCGAATTACACGCTG
>CAZFRV010000280.1:0-9452 GCA_964521445.1 uncultured Acidobacteriaceae bacterium | reverse complement strand
CCCAAACTTTTACAGCGTCTTTCCAGGGAATCCAGATTTCGTATCCCAGATCGCCGGTGTAGCCGGTGCGGGAAATATCGACAGGAATGCCGGCGATTTTGCCGTGGGTGACACGGAAATATTTGAGATTGGCGATATCCGCTTCCGCCACGGCCTTCAGCAGCTTGGCCGAGGTCGGGCCTTGCAGCGCGAGGGCTGCGACTTTTTCGGAAATGTCTTCGATCTGGACGTCCATGTTCAGGCCGTTCTGGCGGAACCAGCGCAGGCTGGGGTCGGCGGCGGTCCAGCGGTATTTGTTTTCCTCCAGGCGCGTGATAGTGCCGTCATCGATGACTTTGCCCTGCTCGTCACACCAGCAGCAATAAATCACCTGTCCGGGTTTGACCTTGTTGATGTCGCGCGTGATCACGCGGTTCACCAGTTTGGTGGCGTCCTTGCCGGAGACCAGGTACTTGTACAGCGGAGAAATATCGATGAGCGCGGCAGCGTTGCGGATGGCGTTGTACTCGTGCTCATGGTGCACTTCGTACGAACTGACGGTGTAATACCCGGACCACTCGCGGTAGTTCAGGCTCTGGCACAGAGCGAAGGTACGTTGGTGAAATGCGGTTCCGACGGGCATGAAAAAAGCATACCACTGATGATACGGATGACACTGTTGGACACTGATTTTCACCAAGGAGGCACGGAGACACCCCGAGGCTGAGCGGTTTGTCCGCCGATCCTCGTTTGTTTCTGACGGTATAACTAGTGTTATACTCAAGGTATGAAGACAGCCGTTTCTCTGCCCGAAGACCTCTTTCGCATGGCTGAAAATGCGGCCCGGAAGCTAAAGATGTCGCGGAGCCAACTCTACGCCACGGCCATCGCCGAGTTCCTGGAAAGACGCCGGACGAACAAGATTACAGAACGTCTGAATCAGGTCTATTCCAAGGAGCGCTCAGCAGTGGATCCGTCCTTGCAGTCCGCGCAGATCCGCTCTCTGGACAGGGAAGACTGGTAAGTTTCTGTGACGCGAGGAGAGATTTGGTGGGCCGACCTGCCAGGCCCGCGCGGATCGGAACGCGGCTTTCGTCGCCCCGTGGTCGTCATTCAGTCGGATGCTTTTAATCGAAGCGGAATCAGAACGGTCATCGTTGCCGTTGTGACCAGCAATCTTCGCCTGGCCGAAGCTCCCGGCAATGTTTTGCTGCCTGCGCGTATCAGCGGATTACCGCGGGATTCGGTGGTAAATGTCTCGCAGATACTCACTCTTGATCGATCATTTCTTGTTGAAGAAGTTGGAGAACTCACCGGCCGCATGCTGGCAGAAGTTGAAAGTGGACTCAGGCTCGTCTTGAAATTGTAGAATCATTGCAGATGCCTTCTGCTTCCAACAATTCGAAATCCAAGTACGACGCGATTGTGATCGGCGGAGGGCATAACGGCCTGACCAACGCCGCCTACCTGGCTCGCGCGGGGAAGAGGGTGCTGGTGCTGGAGCGCCGGCATGTGCTCGGCGGCGCCGCCGTAACGGAAGAAGTGTTTCCCGGCTTTAAGTTCTCGGTCTGCTCGTATGTCGTCTCGCTGCTGCGGCCGGAGATCATTCGCGATCTCGATCTGCCGCGCCATGGCCTGGAGATCCTGCCGCTCGACGGCACCTTCACGCCCATGCCCAGCGGCGACCATCTGTGGCGTGTGAACGATCATGGCAAGACGCGGCGCGAGATTGCGCGCCATTCCAAGCTTGACGCCGAAGCGTACGAGGAATTCGGCAAGGCCATGCAGGCCATGTGCCGTTTTGTAAAGCCGATCCTCAGCATGGTGCCGCCTGATCCTTCCACGCTCAACCCACGCGAACTGATGAAGCTGCTGTTCATCGGCAAGAGGTTCCAGGGCATGAGCAGCGAGGACAAGTACAACCAGGTTCAGCTGATGACCATGAGCGCCATCGACTTCCTGGACCAGTGGTTTGAGACCGACGTGCTCAAAGCGACGATGTCGGCGTCCGGCATTATCGGAACTTTTCTGGGTGTGCGCTCGCCGGGGACGGCCTACGTCCTGCTCCATCATTACATGGGTGAGATTGACGGAGCGTTCCGCTCCTGGGGATTCTCGCGCGGAGGCACCGGGGCGATCTCTAACGCCATTGCCGACGCGGCGCGCGAGTTGGGCGCGGAGATCCGCACGGAGGCGCCGATCGCGAAAATCATCGTTAAGAACAGCCGCGCGCAGGGCGTGGTGCTGCAGAATGGTGATGAGATTTACGCGGATGTGATTTCGTCGAGTGTGGATCCGCGGCTCACGTTCATCAAGTTCATCGAAGAAGGCCAGCTGCCCGGCGAATTTCTGGAAGATGTGCGGCGCTACAAGTTCCGCGGCTCCTCGGGCAAGGTGAATCTCGCACTGGATGCGCTGCCGGACTTCAAATGCCTGCCCGGGCCGGGCGCGCACCTGCGCGGGGCCGTATCGATTTCACCGAGCGTGGAGTATATGGAACGGGCCTATGATGACGCCAAGTACGGCAATTTCTCGCGCCGTCCCTATATAGATATGGTGATCCCGTCACTCACGGACCCCTCGGTGGCTCCGCCGGGAAAACATGTGATGTCATGCTTTGTGCAGTACGCGCCATACAAGCTGCGTCCGGGACTGAACTGGGACGAGCAGCGCGAGGCCTTTGGCAACAACGTGATTGATACGATCTCAGAATACGCGCCCAACCTGAAAAGCACCATCCTTAACAAGCAGGTGCTTACGCCGCTGGATTTGGAGCGCGAATTCGGCCTGAGCGAAGGCAACATCTTTCAGGGTGAGCTTTCACTGGAGCAGCTGTTCTTCCTGCGCCCGGTCCCTGGATACGCGCAGTTCCGCACACCGATCAAGAACCTTTATATGTGTGGATCGGCCACGCACCCGGGCGGCGGCATCATGGGTGCGCCGGGCCGGCTGGCAGCGCTGGAAATCCTGAAGGACGTGGGCGGCAGCGCGCAGCGTGAAAAGCCGGCGCGTACCGGCACGCTCGAGGGAGTCAGCTAAGCCCATGGCCGAGATCCGCGACGTGATCATTATTGGCGGCGGCCACAACGGACTCGTGACCGCATTCTACCTGGCCAGGGCCGGATTCAAGCCGCTGGTATTGGAACGACGCGAGCAGGTGGGCGGCGCCGCCGTTACTGAAGAATTCTCACCGGGCTTTCGCTGCTCCACGCTGGCCCACTCCACCGGGCCCTTGCTGCCGGAGATCGTTAACGACATGCAGTTGCAGCAGCACGGCCTGAAGCTGGTGACGCCAGAGGTTGGCGTGACAGCGCTCTCGCCGGACGGCCACGCCCTGGTGCTCCACAACGACGTAATGCGCGCCGTGCAGGAATTGGGCAAGTTCTCCACGAAAGATGCGATCGCGTATCCGGCGCTCCATGCATCGCTCAAGAAGATTGGCGGGGTGATTGCCGATGCGCTACGGCTGCCGCCGCCGAACATCGATGATCCCAGCCGCGGCGACCTGTGGGGCATGCTCAAGACCGGGCGCAGCCTGCGCAAGCTGGGAAAGAAAGATATGTACCGGCTGTTGCGCTGGGGGCCTATGGCCGTCGCCGACCTGGTGGCAGAGTTTTTTGAGACGGAATTGCTGCGCGCTGTGGTGGCTGCGCGCGGCATCTTTGGCACCGCCATGGGGCCGTGGTCGGCGGGCAGCAGTCTGGTGCTGCTGATACGCGCGGCGGGAGACGCTCATCCGGCAGGTTCTGCTGTGTTCGCGATGGGCGGGATCGGGGCGATCACGCAGGCGATGGCCGTTGCGGCGCGGGCGGCTGGCGCTGAGATTCGCACCAACGCTGACGTTCGCGAGGTCAGCGTAAAGGACGGCGCGGCAACAGGTGTGGTACTAGCGAACAGCGAGCAGATCAGCGCGAAGGCCGTGATCTCGAATGCCGATCCGCGGCGCACGCTGCTTAAGCTGGTTGATCCCACGCATCTCACGCCGGATTTTGTGATGAAGCTGCAGAATTACCGCATGGCGGGCACGGTGGCGAAAGTCAATTTTGCTTTGTCGGCTTTGCCAAAGTTCACTGGGTTTGAGGATTCGAACCGGGAGGCTGTGCTGCGCGGGCGCATTCACGTGGGGCCGGAGATCGACTACCTGGAGCGGGCGTTCGATGAGTCAAAGTACGGCGACTTTTCACACAACCCCTACCTGGAAGTTACGATTCCTAGTCTGACTGATCCCTCGCTTGCCCCCGCCGGGAAGCACGTGATGTCCGTCTACATGCAGTATGCGCCGTTCAAGCTGAAGTCCGGCGACTGGAACGCCCAGCGGGATGCTCTGGGCAATACGGTGGTGAAGACGCTTAGCCGGTATGCGCCGAAGTTTGGCGATCTGGTGGAAGATGCGCAGATTGTCACGCCGCAAGATCTGGAAGAAAAGTATGGACTGACCGGCGGTCATATCTTCCACGGCGAACTGGCGCTGGACCAGTTCTTCACCATGCGTCCGCTGCTGGACTGGGCGCGATATGGCACGCCGATCCATAACCTTTATCTGTGCGGCTCGGGAACACACCCGGGCGCGGGATTGACGGGAGGGTCGGGGGCGAATGCCGCGAGGGAGATTGTAAAAGGGCTGCGAAGGTAGCTGGGTTCCTACCGTCGCGGCGCGCTGTAAGATTGCCAGAATTGCCAAAATCGCCGGAATTGCCAAAATTGTTAGAATCCTATGACGGCTGTCCTGAGGTTTCCTGATGTCTCCGGCTTACAACAACACGCGTCCTGAAATCGCCGTTTCTGAGGCGATGACGCTTCCCCAGCGCTATTACACCGATCCTGATTGGTTCCAGCGGGAAATGGAGGCCATCCACTCTGACATGTGGCTGTGCGCCGGGCGAGTTTCGCAGATTCCGAATCCGGGTGACTACTTTGTCCGGCGATTTGCCAACGCCAGCGTGATCATCACACGTGATGAGCAGGGAAACATTCGCGCATTCCACAATGTCTGCCGGCATCGCGGCACGATGCTGTGTCACGATGAGCAGGGAAAATTTGCCGGGCGCATCCAATGCCAGTATCACGCCTGGACCTACAAACTGGATGGCACATTGGCGAATGCACCGCACATGGAGAAGGTGCAGGGTTTCTGCGAGGAAGATTACCCGCTAAACTCCGTCGCCACTGCGCTCTGGGACGGCCACATCTTCATCAATCTTTCCGCTCATCCCATTCCGTTCGCACAGCACCTGGCCGGACTGGAGGAGAAGTTTCGCGCGTGGCGGATGGAAGAGCTGCAACTGGTCGAGCGCCGCGTTTATCAGTTGAAAGCAAACTGGAAGCTGATTATCCAGAATTATTCGGAATGCCTGCATTGTCCCATCGTGCATCCGCTGTTGAACAAGCAATCGCATTACATGAGCGGCGACAACGAGCCGCCGCAGCCAACGTATCTGGGCGGTCGTATGGATCTGCGGGAGGGCGTGAAGAGCCTGACCATGGATGGCACAACGAATCGCTGCTCTCTGCCGGGTCTCAGCGAGGACGATCAGCGCCACGTCTACTACTACTGCCTGCTGCCGAATTTCTTTCTCAATCTTCATCCTGATTACATGCTGACCTTCACGATGTGGCCGAAGGCGGTGGACCAGACAGAGATCATCTGCGAGTGGCACTTTCATCCAGATGAGATCGGCAAGGCGGGCTTCAATCCGAAGGACGCGGTGGAGTTCTGGGACATCACCAACAAGCAGGACTGGGAGCTTTCCGATCTGGCGCAGCAGGGAATCAGCTCCAAAGGCTATCAGCCAGGACCGTATTCCAATCGGGAAGAGTTGCTCCTGGCGCTGGACCGGTTTGTGCTGGAACGCGTGAAACAGCACGGCTGAGCGCGGTTAGCCTACTCGAAAATCCCTGACAGGATCTTCCCTGCAGATCCGCTCGGCGTTTCCACGCCGAGAATCGCGGCGAGCGTCGGTGCAACGTCATTGATGGTTACCGGTTCATAGTGCAGACCGGCCTTAATTCCAAGGCCATAGAAAATCAGCGGGACGTGGTTGTCATAACTGTAGGGCGTTGAGTGAGTCGTGCCGGGAGCGGAGCCGAAGAAGAAATAGGGCTCCGGCACCAGTACCAGGTCGGCGGAGCGCGGACCATAGAACCCCAATCTCACCGCACGCCCCACAGAGTCCACCGCGCCATCGCCACGCAGAAGATCGTCTCGCGTGTAGACGCGGGCAATATGCGGCGAATTGCGGGCCACCTCTGCGGCAAAGCGCCGGACCTCGGCCGGGTTAGCCTTGTTGGCGGCAATCGTGTCATTGTCAAGGTAGAGGAAGCCGTAGTCGTTGTCACGGTCGCCAGAAAGGAACCAGTTGCCATCCCCGAACCTGGCGGAAAGGGCGGCATTGATCTCCTTCGCGTCCTGTGCGGAACTCAGATAACCGCCCGGCATCTTGCGCGCATTGTTTACTGCCGGCACGGGAGCCACGCCATGGTCGGCGGTAAAGACGACCAGGATGTTGCCCTCGCCGATGCGGGTGCTGATGAAATCCAGCAACTTGCCCAGAAGCACGTCAGTACGGCGGGAGATATCGCGGACTTCAGGAGCGTCAGGCCCGCGTTGGTGGCCCACGTAATCGTTCGCGGAAAAGCTCAGCGCCAGAAGGTCAGTGTCTGGGTGCGTTCCTAGCTTTTCTTCTGCGATGGCCTTTTCAGCGAATTGTTCCACCAGTTCATTGCCGAAGGGCGTGTACTCGATGCCGCCACAATAGCGGATGTCGGTTCCGGCGGTCATGGAGCAGAAAGGTTTGTCACCGGGCTTGGCGTCGAGGGCTGTCCATTGCGCGCCGAGATACTTGCTGGACGGCCTCTCTGCATTAGCTTCGGCGACCCAGGGAGGAAGCTGCTTCATGTAATAGTCGCTGGTAACAAAATTCTGCGAATCGTTATCAAACCAGTATGCGGAGTCAGCCATGTGGCCGGCAGGCAGGATGGCGCTGCGGTCTTTCATGGAGATGCCGATCACCTTCGATTGGCGGCCCGCCATCTTCAGCTCGTCACCCAGCGTGCTGACCAGTAGCCGGCGTGGGGACGAGCCATAGCAATCAGGAAACAACTGGCACTTTGGCGCCCGGCCGACGATGACGGTTTGAGGATCGGAGACACTGGTCACCCGGGCACTTGCCGTGGCCTTCTCCTTGCCGGCCGCTTTGATTTCGCGATTGAAGGTCTCACGGTCAAACCAATCATTGTTGATGATTCCGCTCACGGAGGGTGTGGCGCCGCTCATGAAGGTGGAGTGGCCGACGGCCGTAACGGTGGGAAAGTGAATGTAACGTGCGTCAGCAAACACGGCGCCTCCGGAGAGCAGGCGCGCGATGCCGCCCTGATAGTCATCGCGGAAGCGCAACAGGTAGTCGTAGCGGAATTGATCGACCACAACGGCGAGGATGAGCCTGGGGCGCTTGGGTTTCTGCTGGGCGGACCCACCAACAGCGAATACCAACAGCAATGCAGAAACGATGAGGAATGCGTGTCGCGACCGTTGATTTGTGGGCATTTCGGCTGCTTCCTGAAAAGCAGGACAGCCTAGCACAAGCCGGCAACAACATGGTTAAAATTTCGTCAAACTCTCGATGGCCTTGTAAAGATCGTCAGCGGCTGCAGGATGGCTGTGGCAAGGATCGGCGAGAGCATCGCCAAGGGACACGCTGCGGTTCGGAGTCTCAGCGTTGAAAAGTTACCGATTTTGTCTCTCGAACTGGCAGTACGAAGCTACCGAGTTGATTTTCGCCGACTATATCGCATCCGCTGACACACGCACGCATGAATCCATTGATTGTGCTGTTGTTCAATAGTGTCAGGCGCACCTTAACGTCACTACGATCAGAGAATTCCAAGAACTCGATGGACCTTAATTGTTCGAACGGGACTTTTTGTCCGCCATCCAGGGGGACGTATCTATCCATCAAGAGGCGCACGCTGCGCTCGCGGATTTCTGTAGTGTTACCGTTTCTGGATTCTATTCTGGCCATTACCTCGGCAGGTTTCTGCTGGACAGCCACACCTGCTTCCGGAACAGGTTGATGTTGAATCGGCTGGGCCCCCGGAGCTGTGCTAGCTGAATTCGCATTCGACGGCCCTTGAGCGGGCCGCGAGTCCGCTGCTTTGCTGGATGCGTCGTTCTTTCCGGCCGGGTTGTTCTGGTGAAGGCCGATTAGTAGGCCGGTCATTGCGGTTATGAGAGCCGCGAGGCCTGTTAGTATTCCCGGAAGGGTCGTCCAAAATGAAGGCTTGGTCGATTTCGCTTGCTTTTCATCTTCCGCCATAGACTTACAGCTTTCTGTTCAGATTCGCGGAGCCCTAAAATTTCGCCAAACTCTCCATGGCCTTGTAAAGATCGTCGGCCTGCGGCAGGATCACGTCTTCCAGAATCGGCTGGTAGGCGACGAACGTATCTGTGGCGGCCACTCGCTTCACCGGAGCGTCCAGGTCTTCAAACAGTTCGTCGGCGATGCGCGCAGCGATTTCCGCGCCATAGCCCCAGCTCAGTACATCTTCGTGGGCAACAATCACGCGGCTGGTCTTGCGGACGGAAGTCGCAATCGCTTCCCAGTCATAGGGGTTGAGCGTGCGCAGGTCAATCAATTCCACGCTGACGTTGTGTTCGCGCTCGATCTTCTGGGCGGCCTGCAGGGCCCGCGGAACCACGGCGCCAAAGGTGATCACGGTGAGGTCGCGGCCTTCTTTCACGATTTTCGCCTTGCCGAAGGGAATCATGTAGTCGTCGCCCGGATAGGGCGCGCGACCGAAGGTTTCGCGGTAGAGGCGCTTGTGCTCCAGGAACATGACCGGATCATCGCAGCGAATGGCCGTGCGCAAGAGGCCGTTGGCGTCCAGAGCATTGGACGGGAAGCAGACGCGCAGGCCCGGAATATGAGTGAACAGGCTCTCACCGCACTGCGAGTGATAGACAGCGCCGCCGGTCAGGTATCCGCCGATGGCGACACGCACCACGGCCGGGCAGGAGAAATTGCCGTTCGAACGCCAGCGGATGACCGACAGCTCATTTCTGATCTGGTGATACGCGGGCCAGATATAGTCGAAGAATTGAATTTCAACTACGGGCTTGAGCCCGCGTGTGGCCATGCCGATGGCCCGGCCAACGATGTTGGCTTCAGCCAGCGGAGAGTTGAAGACGCGTTCGCTACCGAATTCGGCCTGGAGTCCAGCGGTCAGCTTGAAGACGCCGCCTTTGCCCTTGATCTGCTTTTGCTTGAGGTATTCTTCGCGGCTGCAGTCGGCCACGTCTTCCCCGAAAACGACAATTCGATCATCGCGGCGCATTTCGTCCTTCAGGCACGCGTTGATCAGGTCGGCCATGGTTTTGTCGGCGCCCTGGGATTGCGGATCAGAGGCAAGCCGGCGCGGATCGAGATCTTCAGAATAGACGTGGCGATAGATGGAATCGGTGGCTGGGAAAGCGGCGG
>CAZFRV010000279.1:0-6840 GCA_964521445.1 uncultured Acidobacteriaceae bacterium | reverse complement strand
GATCCAGTCCGGCATGAGCCAGGCGGAGGCGCTTCGAGCAGCGCGGGCCGAGATGGGCAGCTTGACCGCAGTGAAAGAACAAGTCTATCGGGCGGGATGGGAGTCGGCGGTCCAGGATTTCGGGCGCGATCTGCGTTTCGGCGCCCGCACGTTGCGCAGCAATCCAAGCGTCACACTGGTGGCGGTTTTTACTCTGGCTCTCGGCATCGGAATGAATGCGGGGATCTTTAACGTGCTCAGCGGAGCCGCTTTGCGTCTGCTGCCGGTGCCGCATGCGCAAGATCTGTTCATGGTTTCCCAGGACTTCAGCAAGAGCCGTGGCCCCGTTTCCAGAAACATCCACAACGATGCAAGTTTCTTTTCGTACTCGGAATATCGTGAGTATCGCGAGCACAACCAGGTGTTCACCGGGCTGCTTGCCTATGCGCCCTTCGTTCAGGCGTCGCTGGGCGGTGCGCGACCTCAGGCACTGATCGGGACGCTGGTTTCGTGCAACTACTTCGTGGTGTTGGAAATCCCGCAGCAGTTTGGCCGCGGCCTGGACGATTCCGATTGCGCGTCGGAGGGAGCCAGTCCGGTGGTCGTGCTGAGCGACGAACTGTGGCGTACAAGCTTCGCCGCCGATCCTGCCATTGTCGGTAGGAACGTTAATTTGAACCACGCATCGTTCGTGGTCGCGGGAGTTGCGCCTGCTGGCTTTTACGGTACGGAGCCGGTGAAGTCCCAGTTCTGGGCGCCGCTGAACATGCAAAGCGCTCTCGCGCGCGACCGCGACTACCTTCATGACGATAAGTTAAGCTGGCTGGGGCTGATTGGCCGGATCAAGCCGGAGGTTTCGCCGGCCCAGGTCCAGGCCGATCTGGCGGTCATCGCCTCCCGCATCGATAAGCTCCAGCCGAACCGTGTGACCACCATCGCGGTGCGGAATGCGACTCTCTTCGCGGCGACCGAAGAGCGGTCTTTGCTGCTGGGCGCAGGCGCCGTGCTTCTCCTGGCCGTCGGCTTGGTCCTTTTGATTGCCTGCGCCAATGTTGCCAACCTGTTGCTGGCGCGAGCCACCGCTCGCCGCAAGGAAATCGCGGTGAAACGTGCTTTGGGCGCGACTCGCTGGCGGCTGGTCCGGCAGCTTCTCACGGAAAGTCTTCTGCTGGCGTTTTTAGGCGGCGTACTGGGGTCGGTGATCGCTGTCTGGTCTTCGGCTGCGCTGATAAGGTTCATCTTTTCCAACTTACCGCAGGGAACTCCGTCCTTCGCGGTAAACGTGAGCCCGGATCTTCACGTTCTTGCCTACACCTTGGTGTTAACTCTGCTTACGGGGATTGCTTTCGGGCTCGCGCCGGCGCTGCACGCTACTCGCACCGATCTCACTTTAGCCATGAAGGACGAGGGCGCGGAAACTCATGTGGGATCGAGTCGGGGCGGCTGGATGCGCAGCACTCTGGTGGCCGTGCAAATCGCTGTATGCATGGTCCTGCTGGTAGCGTCGGGCTTGTTGCTGCGCGGACTGCGGCGGACCCACACCATCGATCCAGGTTTTTCCATGAAAGATACTGCGGTGATCTCCTTCGATCTCACAGGCGCCGGGTACAGCGATCAACGTGCTCTCGCTTTTCAGCGGCAGCTCAGCGAACGCATTGCGGCTATTCCCGGAGTTGACAGAGTGGCCCAGGCGCATTTCTCGCCGCTCAGTGACGATCATTGGGTAGCCAACTACTCGGTTCCGGGAAGAAAAGATGATTTTGAAGCCGAATACAACAATGTTTCGCCCGGGTACTTCCCGCTCCTGAACATTCCGATCGTGCGCGGCCGCAACTTTACCGACGCCGAAAGCCGCGCCGGCAGTCCAGTAGTGATCTTGACTGAGTCAACGGCGCGCCATCTTTGGCCAGGCGGCGAAGACCCGATCGGCAGGGCTATCCGCGAAGGTTCGGGCGGGACCGATGCCGGCTTGCAAGTTGTTGGCATCGCCAAAGACGCACAGGTTGCGTTCCTGGGTGACGCCAGCAAACTGTACTTATACCGTCCTGCCGGCCCGAAGGAGCAGACGAAAATGCTGCTCATGGCGCACGCCAGCGACTCCGCGGCGATCGTGAAGAGCATCAAGATGGCCGGGCAGGCGCTGGATCCGGAATTGGTGGTCCACGTGGCAAAGCTCGAAGACAACATCGAGTACTGGAGAGCGCCCGCGCGAATCTTCTCGGCTCTGTCGACTGTGCTCGGCGGGCTGGCGCTGTTGCTGGCTTCCATCGGGGTCTATGGGATGGTTTCGTATGCCGTAAGCCGCCGCATCCGGGAGATCGGCATTCGCATGGCACTGGGGGCCGGCGTGGGGAACATCATGTCGTTGATCGTCCGCCAGGGCATGCGCCCGGTGGTTGTGGGCGCCGCCATTGGCATTGCCTGTTGCGCCGCTGTCTCCAGCACCATGTCGAGCGTGCTTTACGGAGTCAGCCCCTGGGACCCAGTCTCGTTTGTCTTTGTACCGGGATTTCTTTTTACGGTCGCGCTGGCGGCATGCTGGATCCCGGCGAGAAAAGCGGCACGCGTGGATCCGGTGGAATCGTTGCGATGCGGATGATGCCTCGCCGCATCAACTGAGAATTGTCGTAACGCCGGCCGCGGCCTACTTGCCCGATTTTCGCCAAAGCCACCGGGCTCCGTCGGAGAGCTTGTCCGGGTTCTTGACCACGAGCAGCAGCGTAGTCTGCGGGGCGAAGCACTGCCGGTAAATCAGGGCTGAGCTGGCGCCGCCTTTGCCAAAAGTAAGCTCCATATCGAATTGCGGCGGAACATTCTCGATCTGTAAGACGCCGTTGCGCATCTGGCCTGTCACCTCGTGAAGCCCTCCACCTGAAAAAGTCGAGTGCCCGGTGTTCGAGACTCCCATCACATAGTTCGCCGGATGGTCAACATCCACAGCGGTGTCGATCGCTACCTGGAAGCCGCTTGTTATCGGCTCCATGGAGCCGGCGCGCACAACCTTGAACAACATGGTGCACGAGTTCTTGGAAGGCGGCGGCATGTTAGCGTTGGCGAAGTCTTGCGCGTTGCCGCCGGTGTCGGCAGCGATGAGCTCGGATTCGGTTGGAACCCGGGGCGCTTTGGCGGCTTCGGCACATGCGGGCGGCAAGACAAACACCGATGCCGCCGGCTTCCCCAAACTCAATTGCGAGACTTCGACAAGCGTCTGCGGCTGGCCGGTCTTCGGCGACATCATCAATCGGATGATGAGACCGTACTTTTCTTCCACCCAGGCCTTCGCACTCCCCTGAGGGGAATCGGCTTCGAAGACTTTGGTGGGAATTCCGTTGAGCGTCGCCCCGCCAACCGGGTTCGCATGTTGCTTGGCCAGATCGGCGTTCATCTCTGCCGACATTGCGAACGGATCGCCCCAATCTCCGGAGAAAGTGCCTCCTCCGCAGGGAACGCCTTTGTTGAGCAGGTCCCAGGTAAAGCTCCGGTGTTCTTGCAGGTCATAAAGAGTGCGCAAGTGCTCGGGTTTGCCGCCCGGGAGCGCGTCGTGGCTTAGTTCAATCACGGCCTTGGAGCCGTCACGGTAAACTTGCATGTGGACCACGGGGCCGAACATGGAGTTCACTTCCGTGACCGAATACGCATCCGGCGGCGGAGCATATTGCGCCCGGACTTGCGGAGCGGTGAAACCTAGCAGGGATACAATTGCAAACAACAGAACGAATTGGCGCTGCGACATTCTAGTGTCCTTGTCCGGGAAAAGTGACCCGATGTTTTTTGGCAGGAGTATATCAGAGGGCAATGATCAAAGAGCCAGGGCGAGACAGACAGGAGGCACGGGACGTCATGGCCAGTTACTGCTTAAACATTTCCCGCGTCCGCTTAAGGAATCCATCCCGCCCAAGCAGGCTCAGCAGCCGGCCGGCGCCGCCACCCTACCGTAAGGACCAACAGCCCCCGTGGCTAGCCCCGACCCGGCTCGTCTAAGCCCTGTTGATGCAGATTGAAGACCATATCCGCCACGAACTAACGCCCTGAAAGTGAACAGGTTGCTCGGGTACGAGGTGAGCCGTTGCGACAGAATGTCACTTGGCGGCGACAGAATGGCTCAGAGTTTGCTGTTCATGCATCCCGCACTGACGCATTCGCGATAGCGATCTTCAAGAACCTTGGTGCGGTCGATGGTCATGTCGGTGGCGCACTTCAGGTTCACAAAGAACCCCGAGCTGTCGGTCTTGGAACATGACGCATTGCGCGACGAAATCCAGGCCAGCTGTCCTTTCTTGAGCGAAGCCTTGCCTTCGGCGTTCAGCTTGACGGTCAGCTTCTGGAAAGCCTGGTTGAGATTATGGTCAGCTTCAATCCAGATTTTGTTGAGGCAGTAGAGGCCGTCAAAGTCGTTTTTGGGATGATCGCAAGCGGAAGACTGGGCCAGAAGCGGCAGGGCAGAAACCGCGAAAAGAACAACAAAGATGGTTCTCATGGCGCATATCTTAGCATCGCCCCGCGGCAAAGCAAGGTCCAGCCCGAAAGATTCCACTCGTCCGCCCTACCGTTCCATTCTAAAATTGCGGCTCATCTCGATGACCATGGAGGCTGCATGCATCTTTCCGGGCTTGCGTCGCTGGCGGGGCCGCACCTCAGTTTTCCTGAAGGCTTTACGCCCAGCTTGCAGCTTCTGCTGCGCTGGATACACTTTGTGGCCGGCATCACCTGGGTCGGGTTGCTCTACTTCTTCATTCTGGTAAACACACCGTTCCTGAAGGAACTGGACACTCCAGACCGCATCAAAGTCGTGCCCTTGCTGATGCCGCGGGCGCTGTGGTGGTTTCGCTGGTCCTCGGTGGTCACGGTGTTCGCGGGCATATGGTATTGGATGATGATCGTCCACGCCGACGCGCACAACGCCCAGACCAGCGGCGGCAAAGCGATCGGGACATTTTTCATGATCTGGACGGCGGCCTTCGCCGTGGAAATGATCCTGCTCATGGCGCCTGCGGAGTTCCTGAGAAAAGGCCTGGTGTTCGGCGTAGTGCTCGGTATCACCGTACTGGCCGGGGCATGGCTTTACCTGGATCTCAACTCACACGGCTGGGAGAGCAATCGTCTGCTGGCCATCGGCATCGGCGGAGGGCTGGGCTGGTTTATGATGCTCAACGTCTGGGGAATCGTGTGGCGCGCGCAGAAGAAGATCATCCTCTGGAGTGCAAACGCCTCATCTTCGCAGGCGCCCATGCCGGCAGAAGCGGCGCGCCTCGCGGCCCTGGCTCAATTCGCGGCGCGCGCTAACTTCGTGCTTTCGTTTCCCATGCTGTTGATGATGGCTGTCGCCAGCCACTACCCTGTATTCGGGCGGTAGTTGGCGGCCGGCGGGACCGATTTCCAGGAAGAAGCAGGGAGAAGCCGGCCCCCCCGAAGCAAACCCGGCTAGAATATGTTAGGGCCAGGGAGCATTAGATGAATTGGGACGCCCGCAAGGCGAGTGTTCGCGCAGTGGAATCGCTGGCGGTGATGGTGTTGTACTTCGTGGCGGGAAGAATGGGACTGGACATCCCACTCACCGTTGGCAATATCTCCCCGGTATGGCCGGCCTCTGGGATCGCGGTGGGCGCGCTTCTGCTTCGAGGCCGTCATGTGTGGCCGGGAATTGCCGCGGGCGCTTTCCTGGTTGAGTTTGTCAGCCACGGTCTCAATACCACCGCTCTGGCAGTTTCAGTGGGAGGCACGATCGGCCCACTGATCAGCGCCGAGCTCTTGAAGAGAAAATCGGTAACTCGCATACGCAATCTCAGTGATGTTCTCAGCCTGATCTGCTTTGCCGGGGTGGGAACGGCCGTGAGCGCCTCGATTGGCGCACCTGCCTTTTTTCTCACGGGAATCCGTGTCTGGGACCGTCTGCCTGCCGCTATGGCGGCATGGTGGACTAGTGATCTGCTGGGATGTCTTCTGATCGTTCCTTTGATCCTCAACTTCGCCCAATTGAAGCGCAATCGCCGCCTTCCGGAACTTTTCCTCCTGATAACGTGCCTGCTGGCTAGTTCGGCATTTCTGTTTCGCCAAAGCCATGTCATGGGGTCGGTTCTTGGCTTCGCTTTGATGCCTTTCATCATCTGGGGTGCGGTACGCTTCTCCATCGCGGGCGCCGCACTCTCCAGTTCCCTGATTTCCGCATTTGCTGTCTGGGTGACTGGGCGCGGCGGCGGGCCGTTCGTCATTTATGGCAACTTGGCCCATCACGTGGAAGCCCTGCAAGTGTTCACGGGCGTGATCACGATCTCCGGGCTGTGCCTGGCGGCCGTGATCGCCGAACGGGATACCGTGGGCGAGGCCCTGGCCCAGGAAGAAAAGCTGCGCCGGGCCCAGGAGCAATACCGCAGGATCGTCGAGACCACGAATGACGGTGTCTGGATGCTGGATGCGGGAATGCGGACCACCTTCGTCAACCGGCGCACGGCAGAAATGCTGGGGTACACGCCGGAGGAGATGCTGGGACGTCCCCTGTTCGATTTCCTGTTTCCGGAAGACTTGCCGCAGAAGCAGGCAGACCTGGATCGTCGGCGGCGCGGTGCGCGGGATGTCTTCTACAACCGCTGCCGTAAAAAAGACGGTTCGGAAATCTGGGCCCTCGTTTCCACCAACCCGGTCCTCACGGAGAAGGGAGAATTTGCCGGCGTGCTGGCCATGCTCAGCGACGTCACCCTGCTGCGCAAGGCCGAAGAAGCCCTTCGCCGCAATGAGAAGCTGATTACTGCCGGACGACTCGCAGCGGCGATTTCGCACGAGATCAACAACCCGCTCGAAGCCGTAATCAATCTCCTCTACCTGCTGAAGAACCAGCCCTTGGACGACCAGAGCCAGCAATATGTG
>CAZFRV010000278.1:0-4231 GCA_964521445.1 uncultured Acidobacteriaceae bacterium | reverse complement strand
CGAGGGCGCGGAGATGCTGCCCAACAAGCGCGGCAGCGCTCCCGGACAGTGGATTCGGACTGCTCTGAACGGCGCCCCGAAGACCATCATCCTGCTTCCCGGCCCGCCCGGTGAACTCAAGCCGCTCTTCGATGATGAATGCATGGAGCGGTTGCGCGGGCTCTTGCCTCCCTTGCACATCGCCACCCGCGAACTCAAGATCGCCATGATCGGGGAATCCATGGCCGACAAACGCGCCGCGCCAATCTACAAGAAACACGCCGACGTGGAAACTACCATCCTGGCGGGCACCCCGGGCGAAGTACAGCTCCATCTGCGCGCCCAGGCGCCGTCCGCCGAAGAAGCTCAGAAGAAGGTCGATTCTCTGGCTTCGGCGCTGGAAGACGAATTCCAGGACGCTCTCTTTTCCAGCCAGGGTGAGAGCCTGGAGAAAATTGTGGGCTACTATCTGCAGATGCGCCGGGCGACGCTGGCCGTGGCCGAATCCTGCACTGGAGGCCTGCTGGCCGAACGCATCACCTCTGTGCCCGGAAGCTCGCGTTATTTTCTGGGCGGGGCCGTGGTCTATGACAACAGTTTGAAGACCAAGCTGGCGGGGGTGCCGCCGCTGTTGATCGCTGAGCATGGCGCCGTCAGCCGCCAGGTAGCTGTGGCTCTGGCCGAGGGGATTCGTGAACGCTGCAAGGCGACATTGGGCGCAGGCATCACCGGAGTCGCCGGGCCGGACGGCGGGACGGAGCAGAAACCCGTGGGGCTGGTTTTCGTCGCCGTGGCCGATGGCGCCAAGACCGAGGTTCTGGAGAGAAAATTTCCCGGCGACCGCGAACGCATCCGCCACTGGGCCACGCAGCTGGCGCTGGACATGATGCGCCGCCAGCTGATCTGACATGCGCATCTTTATCGCCCTCGACATCCCCGCCGACATTCGCGCGCGCATGCTGGAGTACGCGGAGCGCGCCCGCCGTTTGGCTCCGGAAGCCCGCTGGGCTCGCCCTGAAGGACTGCACGTAACGCTCAAATTCATTGGCGAAGTCAGCGACGCCAAAGTCCAGGAGATCAAGGCCGCGCTGGCAGCCGTGAAGGCCGCGCCCTTCGAGGTCAAGTTTGAAAGCGCGGGATTTTTTCCATCGCCCAAATCGCCCCGCGTCTTCTGGATCGGCGTGGATGGCACGCCGGCGCTGCCTCAGCTTGCCGCCGCCATTGACGACGCAACCCAAAAACTGGGCATCGCCAAAGAGGAGCGTGCCTACAACCCGCACCTCACACTGGCCCGTGCGGGATCGGGCCCGGGAACCCATCATCAGCTCCGCCCGCTGGCCTCGTTGCTCGAGACAGAGGCGGCGCCCCAGTTCGGTACAATGACTGCGCGGGAGTTTTTTCTCTACCAGAGCCGGCCGCAGCGGGGCGGATCAAAGTACACGAAGTTGCACCGGTTCGGGTTGGAGTGAGGGGCGGGAGTTTTCACCGATCCAGAGGCGGCGAACTCTTCGATGTGTCATCCCGAACCCTGACGACGAGCATCGCGAGGCGTCATGGGTGAGGGATCTGCTCCGCTGCCGCAAATGAGGAGAATGAACGAATAGCCAATAAACCAGCGGAGCCGATTCCTCCCCTTCGGCAAGCTCAGGGTCGGAATGACACCGTCGGAGTTCCTGCATGACTCTCATCCTCTACCTCATCGTCGCCGTGGTTGCCTACCTGTTGGGTTCGATTCCCTTCGGCTATCTGTTGGTTAAGACTTTTCGCGGGGAGGACATTCGTCTCTCCGGCAGCGGCAATATCGGCGCGACGAACGTGGCCCGTTCCGGAGCCAAAGGCCTGGGGGCCATCACGTTGCTTCTCGACGTGCTGAAGGGGCTGCTGGCTGTTTGGCTGGCCGCTATCCTTGCCGTATCGAAATACAATGTCTGTGGCGACTTCGTCATTCGCCCCTGCGTTCCCGCCCTGCGCCTGATGTCGGTAGCTGCGCTCTTCGCGGTGCTTGGCCATATTTTTCCCGTGTGGCTGAAATTCAAAGGTGGCAAAGGCGTTGCTACGGCTCTTGGCGTCTTTGCGCTGCTTTTTCCCAATGCCGTCGTGGTAGGGCTTGCGGTCTTTATTATTGTGTTGGTCCTAACGCGCTACGTATCCCTGGGCTCGGTCCTGGCGGCTCTGGCGTTCCCCGTCGCAGCCTATTTCCTCTACTACCCCGATTGGACTTCACTGGCCCTGGCCGCTGCAGTCTCGGCAGCGGTAGTTCTCAAACATCATCAGAACATCCGGCGCTTGCTGGCGGGTACGGAAAGCCGCTTCGGCAGCAAAAAACCTTCGGTTGCGGAGAAGAGCGCTTGAGCCGGATTGCGGTGATCGGCGCGGGCGCCTGGGGGACGGCGCTGGCCATCGTCGCCGGGCGTCGTGGCGACCACCAGGTCAAGCTCTGGGCGCTGGAGCGAGAAGTCTGCCGGGCCATCGCGCAGTCGCGGACCAACAGCCTCTTTCTTCCCGACTGCCTCCTGCCGCCGTCGGTCACCGCGACCAACAGTTTCCAGGAAGCGCTCACCCGGGCCGAGATCGTGGTCAGCGTGATGCCGTCGCACCATTGCCGGCGAACTTTCGAGCACATGGCGCAATGGCTCTTGCCGAACATGCTGTTCTTGAGCGCCACCAAGGGCATCGAGAATGACACGTTGCTACGCATGACCGAAGTAATTGACGAAGTGGTAGGCCGGTTTTGCGGATGGAAGCCCAAGATTGCCGCGGTGAGCGGTCCGTCGTTTGCCAAGGAGGTTGCCGAGGGCAATCCCACGGCAGTCACGGTCGCCTCCGCCGACGCGTCGCTGGCCGCTCGCGTGCAAAAAGAATTCAGCGATCCCAGCTTTCGCATTTATATGAATGACGATTTGGTGGGCGTCGAACTGGGCGGCGCGCTCAAGAACGTGATCGCCATCGCCGCCGGGATCTGCAACGGCCTGGGCCTGGGACACAACTCCGCCGCTGCTCTCATGACCCGGGGGCTGGCCGAGATCACACGTCTGGCAGTGGCCTGCGGCGCCCAGCCCCAGACCATGGCCGGACTGGCCGGCCTGGGCGACCTGGTTCTCACCTGTACCGGCGGCCTTTCCCGCAACCGCAGTGTGGGAACCGCGTTGGGCCAGGGCCAGCAACTCAAGGAGATCATCGCCGGAATGCACGGCTCGGTGGCGGAGGGCGTGCTTACGACCAACGCCGCGCTCGGTCTGGCCCGCAAATATGGCGTAGAAATGCCCATCGCCGAGCAGATGTACGCCATCCTGCACGACGGCAAGTCTCCCCTCGACGCCATCCGCGAACTCATGGCCCGCCCAGGCAAAGCAGAAGACAGGTTTTAGGCTTAGTCAAAGCCCTGACCCGAACACAATACATAACCCGTGCTGGTACTTCAGTAACAGCCCCCCGCAGGCCTATTTTGGACTAGATTTGGAAGGAATTCCGAATACAATTGCAGGATTGCATTAGCCGTATGAAACTGCCACTTCCGTCGCGGATTCCGATCCTTTATCTGATCCTCATCGTGCTCATCGCGGTGGGTGTGGTTCCGCTCTATTTCTATGCGACCAAGGTGGTGGGACTGAACCGTGACACTCTGGAGCGGAACGAAAAACTCACCCAGAACATGGTGACCACCAACCTGGCTGAGGACGTGGCCCAACGAGCCAAGGACATCCGCATCGCTCTGGCCAACCTGTCCTACTCCATCCAGGTTACCAGCGGCGGCAACTTGGCCGGGACGCGCGTGGAATCGCAGGAGATCAAAGACCTGCTGCAGAATTACATCGGCAGCCCGGATTCCATCGTCCCCTACGCACGACTGGTCAACGCGGAAAACCATTTTGTTTCCGTGGGCACCATGGAGCCCGATGCCTTCCTGGAAAAGGAACTGGAGCGCGGTCTTTCCGCCGCTCGCGGCGAGCGCGAATACAGCGGCGAGGCCCTCGCCGTGGGGACGGGCAAGCAGGTCCGCACCCTGATGGTGGTGGGCAAGCCCGTGATCAACGCCAAGAGAGAGTACCTGGGCTCGCTGGAACTCATCGTCGATCTCAATTACCTGGTGAAGAAACTCAAAGAAGCGGTCGACCGGCAGGGGCTGGATACCTTTGTGGTGGACCAATCAGGACGCCTAGTAGCTTCCGCCAACGTGCAATACGCCACCGGCCAGGACATGAATTCCAACGAGCTGGTCAAGAACTTTGTGGAGCAAAGCGACAACCGGCAA
>CAZFRV010000277.1:0-6799 GCA_964521445.1 uncultured Acidobacteriaceae bacterium | reverse complement strand
CCCACGCGCAACGGCAGGTTGGTCTCCGACTCGAAATTCATGACCTGTTTCGGAGGCAGGTTGTTGTCGAGGATTCTGAACTGGCTGGCCTTCAGGTCCTTGACGAACTTGCCGTGCTTGTCGGTCACCGTGAAGATTACGTTGACTTCGTTGGAAGGCAGGCGGATGGTCCCGCCCGTGGGCAGGTCGTCAGGGCCCTTAGCCGGCGGGACAGCGTTGGCGACGGGAGCCTGTCCCGTGGTCTGTTGCGCCGGCGCTCCGGACGCAGCCGGCGTTTGGGTTTGAGCAACGGCAACGCCGCAAGCCAGCGTCAACGTCAACAAGATGACGAAGAATCTGAAAACCATGGCAGGGACTCTCACTGTCTTCATTATAGTCTCGAAAACCAGCACCTCATTGCCCGATCCGCCGGAAAAACAATTCCAGCTCACGCGGCATGGGCTGCTGAAATGAAAGCGGCGCGTTGCTAATAGGATGCCGGAATTCTATCGCAGAAGCGTGCAGAAAGTTCCGCTCCAAAGATGCCGGTCTTGATGCTGGACTTGAGTAACAGGAAATCTCCCCGGGGGCGCCATAAACGGTATCACCTACTACGGGATGGCCGATCGAGGCCAAATGCACGCGGATCTGATGTGTTCGCCCGGTTTCGATGGTTATTTCCAGCAGTGAAAACTTGCCGAACTTGCCCTCGATGTTCTGCAACACCTTCCAATGCGTGATGGCGGCGCGTCCCGGCCTGCCGCCGGCGGTTCGGCGCGCGCTCATGCGGGCCCGTCGTATCGGATCGCGGCCGATCGAAGCATCGATGGTCCCCTGTGGTTTTTTCATGGCGCCGTGGACCAGCGCCAGGTAGATCTTTTTCACTTGCCGGGCGGCAAACTGGCGGGCCAGCTTGCGGTGCGCGGCGTCGTTCTTGGCTACCACCAGCAGCCCGCTGGTTTCCTTGTCCAGACGATGAACAATGCCCGGCCGCAGTTCCCCGCCTGCCCGCGAGAGCGGACCGAAGCGGTGCAGCAGCGCGTTGACCAGCGTGCCCCGGCTGCCGGCCTCATTTTTGCCCGATCCGGCGTGCACCACCATCCCCGCCGCCTTGTTGATTACGGCGATGTCCGTGTCTTCGTAGACCACATCCAGCGGAATGTCTTCGGGGAACGCGCGCAGAGGCGGCAGCTCGACCCTGCCCGAGATCACAACGTCCTCGCCCCCGCGCAATCGCAACGACGGTTTGGCGTGAAGTCCGTTCACCGAAACCTTGCGCTGCTCGATCAATTGCTGAACGCGAACGCGGCTGACTTCCGGCAGCTGCGACGCCAGCCACTGGTCCAGGCGTTTCCCGGCGGCCTCGGGGGGAACTATGAGCTCCTGCGTTGTTGGAGTTTCCGTCACTGACGCGATTGTATGAAAGCACTCAGCACTCAGCAATCAGCATTCAGCCCGTAAGCGTCCTAGTACTTGCCGAGGGCGAGGTGGCAGGAAGTAGGCGGCGACCAGCCCTTTGGCTTGGAGAGGATGAGGTAGGGGCTGAGTGCTGACTGCTGAGTGCTGATTGACTGCTATTCGGAGCGAAGCGACACAAGCCCATTAGCGGGCCATTCGCAGCGAGCCCGGCTTGCGCGGCGAGCTGCGTGTACCAGGCGCAGAAGGAATCCTAAGCGGTGAATCGCCCTTTAGCGGTGTGGAGCGAAGCGACAGAAAAAACCGACCCGCGGGGCCGTGCGACCGGGCCGTTCTGAACCCGTCCTAAGACGGTGGGAACCCGCCGCGGCTCTTTAGGCATTTCCGTACTGGCGGAACCTTGCACACCGAGCCGTTATACGAGTCAGGCCCCCTGTTCATTGAATGTTGGTTCATGAACGGTAACCGTTCTCACCTGCTTTGCAGGCCGGTTTTCAATCACGATGCTAAAGAAAAGCAGGGTAGAGCGCAAGGCCCGCAGCGCGCTTTACATTCACTTAGAATTTTCCAGGAAATTTACTTGACACCATAATGGCCCCGAGCAAGCGAAATCAACGAAAAGAGCTAGCCCGCCTTGCGTTCTTCCTCAAGCACCTCGTCCAGGGCTCCAGCCAGGGCTCCGGCGCGCTTCTGGTATTCGCCTCCAAGCAGCTCGTATTTCTTCTTGAGGATGTGATATTCGTCGGCAATATTGAGAGCCGCCAAAACCGCCAAGCGCAGCGAATCCACTGTCGAGGTCTGCTCGGCTACACTGCGCATCTTCGTGTCCACGAATTCGGCCAGCCGGAGAATGTACTCCGCGTCTACGCCGCGGAGGTTATAGACCTGATCGTAAATCTCAACACGAATGGGCGGCACGCCAGCCGAAGGTTGTGTGGCCAAGCTGCTCTCCTTCAAAAACAAACTTCCGTACTGGATTGATTATCGTTGGGCCAGAGTCGTGGTCAAGCAAAATATTTGGCCGGGGTGCTTGGGACCTTAACATGCTGCCTGCCGTACGAGCCTGCAAGCTTCGAACCCCTTGGCTGGCCTACTGGCGATCAATCTCCACCACCACGGCTGTGCCGTAACACAGCACCTCGGTCACGCCCTGCATGATCTCGGTGGCATCATAGCGGACGCCGACCACGGCATTGGCTCCGACCACCGCGGCATGCTGCAGCATGAGATCGAAGGAGTCTTCGCGGGCTTTCTCGCACAGATTCGTGAGCAGGGTGATGTTGCCGCCCACCAGCGTCTGCAGGCTGGCGCCGATGGTGCCGAAAATGGAGCGGGAACGCACGATGATACCGCGCACGATGCCCAGGCTGCGCACTACCCGGTAGCCATCCAGGGCGACCTGGGTGGTAGCCATGTTGTGAGGAATCATGCCGCTCAGCTCTCCGCCACCAGAGAATCGATCTGCTTGAGCATCTTTTCCACACGGCCGCGCACTTCTTCACGTTCCTTGCGCAGCGAGATGACCTCGGAGCGCAGCATCTCCAGCTCTTCTTCGCGCTGTTCCAGTTGATCGCGAAGCCGGCCGGCATCGCGCTCAGCCGCGGCCTTGGCCGTCCGCGCCGACTTCAGCAGCTCAATGGCTTTGTAGATCTTTTCTTCCAGCGCGGGGAAATCTTCGCCGGCGGGTCTCTCGATGTCCGTTTCCATCTCTCGGGCTTTTAGCGACATAGACAGCAATCCTTCGGATAAGTGCAAAGTGTGACGTGGAGCGCAGTATAACTCAGGCGATTGTGGAAATGCGGAGCTACTTCCCGGAGGTATGTTCTCCGGCTTGCAGCGTTTGCGAGACCGTCTTGGCGTAATCCTTGAGTTTGTCAAAGGTAATCTGAAGCGCGGCCGCTTTGTCGGCGAGGCCTCGAGCGCGGGCCACGGCCATTAACTGATGGGCTTCGATGTTCAGTCGGTCCAAGGTGGTCAGCAGATAGTTCAGGGCGTCGGCATGCGGCTTCCACAGGAAGGCGGAGCCGGCCTTCTGGTTGTATTCGTCCACCTCCACGATCATACGCGAGAGATAGGCCACCAGGGTCATCATGATGGCGGCGTAGCTGGCGCGAAAACTCTTCTCGCCCTCATAATCGGCGCGAAAGGCCTCCACTTCGGCGGGCGAAAGCGTGAGTTTGGTTTTCTTGACGGGGATCACATGCGCCAGCTTTTGATCGGTGGCGCCGCGCACGTGCTCTTTGATCTGTTGCCGGGCGCTGTGAATCTTGCCTTCCTGAACGGCGTTCTGGACGGCCTGCGATGGCATGACCGCCAGCACCTCAGCCTTTACCGTGGCTGAGGAAACCGCGTTCGACCGCGCGATGCCGCCACCGCCCGCGCTGGCGGCCATCGGCGGCGCCGGCGTCCCTTCGGGCGACGGGATGGTGGGGCGCGGTATCGGCGGCGCATCGGGAGCGGCTGGCGCTGACGCCGCTGCCGCTGCCGGAGCGCGAACCGCAGTGCGCTTATGGTCCACGGCTTTCTGATAGCGCGATACCTTGCGGAACTCGTCCTGCGCGTACTGATAGTCCTCCGCCAGCAGCTCGCCGGTTTCCACCTGGCTCAGATGCTGGACCGTGATATCGCCGTCCACGCGCGAGAGAATGCTTCCGCCTTCCTTCTGAATGTGCTCGGCAAAAGTCTTGATCTGCTTGGTGGCGTCGTGGAAGAGCTGATCGAACTTGCGGCCAAAAACATCGTTCCACGCGGCCACATTCGCCAAGGAATCGGGATGATAGAAAGACTTCCCCAAAGACTGCTTCAACTCTCGCACCCGCTGCACAATGCCGGAGTCCATGATCTGGTCGAAATGGCGAAACTCTTCCAGTTCCTGGTACAGGTACTCGAACTCGCGCAGCAAGTGCAGGTGTTCTTCGGGAATCGACTCGGACGGTACATCAGCCAGGGCGCGGTACAGCTCCGCTTCAAAGGCCAAGGCCGCCTGCGAGACCGCGTAGTAGGAAACGTCGATCTCCGGGCGATGCCACGTCGGCGGGGTGCCCTGGGGATGGCGGAAGAGATGAGTGATAATGCAATCCGTCTTGTCGCGGTCGCCGGAGCGGACAGAAGCTTTGGCGGCAAAGTAGCGCAGCAAGGAGTGGGCCGTATCGAAACTGGGCAGCACTTTCAGCGCGTCGCGCACCAGCGGCGGCGTGGTGGCCAGATCCAGAAGATCGAGCCAGTGCCGCAACGCCGCAATCGTGTCTTGCGCGTTGTCGGCGCGCGGCGTTTCCGCGGCTTTCGTGACCTCGGCAGGAACAGGCAGAGTATGCCCTAGGCCCTTCTCCAAGAGACCAAGGTAAAACTTGTGTACGCTACTAAGGTCTTGCAGCTCCCTTTGGGAGTCTTGTCCCACTTTGCACTCCTGCTTTTCCTACTGATACCGCCTGGGGGTGGGTTAAGCCGGAAGTTTCGCGTAGTCTAACCCATTGCATATTCAGACACAATCGGTCTCTGTTGACGAAGCAGTAACATCTGTACAACACATTGATACTAAAGGGCTTGATGGGGCAGCACCAAAGCCCAGGGCCTATTTTGCGCCGAGCAGAAGCTTGAAGATGGTCTGTAATTGCATGTTCGACGTGCCTTCATAGATCTTGCCGATCTTGGCGTCGCGATAGAATTTTTCCGCGGGATAGTCTTTCGTAAATCCCACGCCGCCGAAAATCTCCACCGCCAGCGACGCCACTCGCTCCGCCACCTGCGACGCAAACAACTTGGTCATGGCCGCTTCTTTCACAAAGTTCATTCCGGCATCTTTCATGCGCGCCGCGTTGTACACCATCATGCGCGCGGCCTCGATCTCGGTGGCCATCTGCGCCAGTTGGAACTGGACGCCCTGGAACTCGGAAATGTTCTTGCCGAACTGTTTGCGTTCTTGGGAATACTTGAGCGCGCTCTCCCACGCGCCACGCGCCAGCCCCAGCATCTGTGCGCCGATTCCGATGCGGCCTTCGTTCAGCGTCTCAATAGCGATCTTGTATCCTTTGCCCACTTCGCCCAGGACGTTCTCTTTGGGCACGCGGCAATCTTCCAGGATCAGCTCGCACGTGGACGACGCGCGGATACCCAGCTTGTCTTCTTTCTTACCTACGCTGAAACCAGGAAACGCCTTCTCCACGATGAACGCGGTCACGCCTTTGTATCCCGCCGCCGGGTCCACGGTTGCCAGCAGGATGAACACGCCGGCTTCCTTGCCGTTGGTGATCCACAGCTTGCGACCATTGAGGACATACTCGCTGCCTTTGAGTTGGGCGCGGGTCTGCAGGGCGAAGGCGTCCGAGCCGGAACCGGCTTCGCTGAGCGCGTAAGCGCCCACGGTGTTCGCGACCATGCGGGGAAGATAGCGGCGCTTCTGGTCTTCGGTAGTCCAGTGGATCAGGGCGTTGTTGACCAGCGTGTTCTGCACATCCACGATCACGCCCGCGGAAGGATCCACGCGGGAGATTTCTTCCACCGCCAGGATGGCCTCGAAAAACTTGCCGCCGGCGCCGCCGTAGTGCTCGGGAATCTCGATGCCCATCAGGCCGAGTTGGAAGAACTCGTCGATCAGCGCGGGATCGAAGACGCCTTTCTCGTCCATCTCGCGGACTTTGGGGCGGATGCTCGTATCGGCGAATTTGCGCACGTTATCGCGAAACAGGATTTCGTCTTCCGTCAGCATGGCCAACGGCTGCGGCGAAGGTGCAAGCGGCGTGGAAACTTGGGACATCGGAATTTAGGTCCTTTAACAAAGGTAGGGAACCAAAAATTGTAACATCGCTCGGAGCACAGCCGTCCCCGACTGTGGGGAAGTGGTCGGACTTGACTCCGGCCTCAAGAGAATTTCAAATGCCCGTGTCATGAAAGTCGCTTTCTTAGGCTTAGGAATCATGGGACGGCCCATGGCCGAGAATCTGGCCAAGGCCGGACACGAAGTCACCGTCTGGAACCGCACGCCGCGTGAGGTGCCCGGCTGCGCCACCACGGCCACGCCCGCCGAAGCCGCCAAGGGCAAAGAGGCTGTCTGGATCTGCGTGGCCGATACCAAGGCCGTGCAGCAGGTCTTGTTCGGACAGCACGGCGCCGTGGAAGGCCTGTCCAGCGGGACCATCGTCGTGGATTCGAGCACCATCTCGCCCTCGGCCAGCCTTCTGGTGATGCAGGGCCTGCAGGAGCACGGCTGCGAATTCCTGGACGCTCCCGTCACCGGCTCCAAGGTGGCCGCCGAGAGTGGCCAGTTGATCTTCATGGTCGGCGGCAACCCGGCCAACATCGAGCGCACCGAGCCACTCTTCCGCGCCATGGGCAAGAAGGTCATCCACATGGGCGACAACGGCAAGGGCCTGGCCGCCAAGCTGGCGCAGAACATGAACATCGTCTT
>CAZFRV010000276.1:0-20490 GCA_964521445.1 uncultured Acidobacteriaceae bacterium | reverse complement strand
AGCTCGAATATCTGCTTCTTGGAAAAGCGCTGCTCGAGCTCAACCGAAATCAGCATCTGCGTCAGCTTGCGGCTGAACGTTTTTTCCGGACTCAGGAAGAACAACCGGGCGGCCTGCATGGTGATGGTAGATCCGCCCTGGCCTTTTCCACCGGTGCGCAGGTCGGCCCAGGCGGCCGCCATCAAACGCCAATAGTTCACTCCACTGTGATAGAAGAAACGACGGTCTTCAATGGACGTTACGGCATCGACCATGACCTTGGGGATGTCGTCGTATTTCACCAGCCGCCGTTTGGCCCGGTCCTGGCCGTTGAAGAGCCCGGTGACCAGCTGCGGCTCGAGTTCATACGACGTATCGTCGCCGGCGTTACCCATGGCGGTAATCCGGTCCACCAGGCCGTCCTTGAGCCGAATCACCGCGCCTTCCGCGTTGTAATACGATTCCTGGCCGGGAATGACCTCGATGCCTCCGCTGACCATCCGGTAGGTGCCCAACTTCGATTGCCCGGCCTCTCCCGCCTCGGTGTAGCCGGCATGGCGGAGATAATTGGAAATCTCTTTGACATCGGCCTTCTGGCCTACCCGGACGCTGCGCGGCTGGGCGTAGATTTTGGCATTGTTAGCGAAGATCTGACCGCTCATCCGCTGGTCTACGATCTTCTGGTATTTGATGTAATAGAAGGAAACAAACCCGAACAGCACAGTGAAGACGATGAGAAACGCCACGAGCGCGGCGCGAACAAGAGGATTCTTCAGGCTGTTACGGAAGCCTTTAACGCGAGGAACTTTGATTTTGATCGCCAATTTTCAAGTCGGCGGACTCCGCCATCCATTCTCCCAGACGCATGGCGGGCCAGAGCGTTCCCTGCTGGTACTGAGAAGTTTCGTTTGCGCCTCTATTATATCCGTTTGTTCCCGGAATTGGAGGCAAAGTGTTGCCTCCGGCGCACCCGGCGGTAACGCCAATCCGGGCCGATGGTGTTAAGGTTGGGCTCGGCTAGGTCCCGATCATCTTGTTGCGGGAATTGGCCGTAAAATCCAAGTCGGTTTGATAGACGATCATGTCCACGTGGACCCGATAGCGGACCGTGATGGCCAATCCCGTCGCGGCCCTGGCGATAACAACCTGGTCTTCCTTGAGAGGGGGAAGGTCGCCGGCCAGTGCTTTGCTGATCACCAACTTTTTGATGTCATCGTCATTGAGGTTGGAGTAGCTCGCACGGCGAACAATGTCATCCAGGTCCTCCTGAAACTGCGACCGATGGAAGTACGGGGGGATCATGTTCCAGGCGTAAAAAAAACCTCCGACGACGATCAGCACCCCGAGCAATGCTTTTAGCTTTCCCATAACGCCAAATTCACACCCTTCAGGAGCGGAGGATCTCCTTAAATTGGTCTTCAATGGCGGGGATGTTAGCATCCTGCGACTGCCGTGTCGAGCGGGTAACCACCTCGACTTTCCCTTCCGTAACCTTCTTGCCAACATTGATCCGGTAAGGGATTCCCACTAGATCGGCGTCCTTGAACTTGACCCCTGGACGCTCGTCGCGATCGTCCAGCAAGACGGCAAAGCCCGCAGCCTCGAGCTTTTGCGCGATCTCTTCCGCCGCGCTCAACAGGCTGGCTTCTTTCACGTTGGTGGGGGTCACCGCCACGTCGAAGGGAGCAATGGAACGAGGCAGCCAAAAGCCGTCCTGGTCGTTGTTTTGCTCAATGGCAGCCGCCAGAATGCGCTCCACGCCGATCCCGTAACAGCCCATGATCGGGATGACTTCCTTGCCGTCTTTGTCCAGCACCGTAGAGCCCATGGATCTCGTGTACTTGTCGCCGAGCTTGAAAATGTGCCCGATCTCCATGGCTCTTCCCACCACCAGCGGACTGCCGCATTTGGGACATCCTTCGCCCTCGGCAGCATTGCGCAGATCCACCCACTCGGTGGGATGGAAGTCCCGGCCCGGCGTGACGTTTTTCAAGTGGTAGTTCTCTTTGTTGGCCCCGGTGATCAGGTTCTTGCGTCCCTGCAACGCCGTGTCCGCCAGCAAGAGCGGCAGCGACTCTAGCAGGAGCTTCTGTGTCTCGCTTCCCAACTGTGCATTGCTCATAGCGGGCAGCTTGACCGGACCCAGATAACCGGCCGGCGAGCGAAATACCTGCTCGATCTCGTCCCCCTGCATAGGACGAAATTCTTTTCCGCCCAGGGCCGTGGAGAGCTTGGCCTCATTGAGGAAATGATCGCCGCGCAGCAGCACAATGACGGGGCGGGTCTTCGTCTTCTTCTTCGCCGGATCCGTCTTTCCGGAACCCTGGGGATCGTCGTCCAACTGTATCAAAGCCAGGGTCTTGATCTTCTGCGTGGGCGACACGCCAAGGAATTTGGCCACCTCTTCAATGGTCTTCATCCCCGGCGTATGCACCTCTTCCGGAGCGCCATCGCCGGAGAGGTCGGGGACGGGCGCCAGCTTGGAAGTGGCTTTCTCGAGGTTGGCGGCGTAACCGCAGTTGGGGCAACTGGCCACCATGTCCTCGCCGGCATCGGTCATCACCATGAACTCGTGCGACTGCGAGCCGCCCATGGCCCCGGAGTGCGCCTCCACTACCGCGTACTTCAGCCCGCAGCGGTCGAAGATGCGGCAATAGACGTCGTAGTGCTTCTGGTAGGAGGCGTCGAGCCCGGCGGGATCGATATCGAAGGAATACGAGTCCTTCATGATGAACTGGCGCACGCGGATCAGCCCGGACTTGGGACGCTGCTCGTCGCGGAACTTGGTCTGGATCTGGTACCAGATTTGTGGAAGCTGCTTGTAACTGCGCAGCTCCTTGCGAGCGATCTCGGTCATGACCTCTTCATGGGTCATGCCCAGGCAGAGATCGCGTCCGCCGCGGTCTTTGAGACGGAACATGTTGTCGCCCATCACCGACCAGCGCCCGCTCGCTTCCCATAACTCGCGGGGATGCAGCGTCGGCAGCAGGTATTCCTGGCCAATCCGGTCCATTTCCTCGCGTACGACCTGCGTGATGCGCAGCAGCGTGCGCTGCCCGAGGAACAAGTGCGAGTAGATGCCAGCGGCAAGTTGTCGGATATAGCCGGCGCGAACCAGAAACTTGTGGCTGGCAACCTCGGCGTCCGTCGGCGCCTCGCGCAACGTGGGGATAAACAGTTGTGACCAGCGATGCATGCTCTTGAAAGACTCCCGTGAAGAGAATCCTTTATTGTAGCAAGCAGGAATCGCACAGCGATCAAGACTGGGCGGGGTTGTGGTGGTTCAGTTTCATTTCTTGACTTATGGAGCAAAGGCGCCCTCGCCTGTGCCGAGGCCGCGCAGCCTTGTATTGCTGTATCCGAGCCGAGAACCATGACGTAGAGACGCGGCACTGCCGCGTCTGACGGCCTGGAGCACCAGAGGAGGAGACGTGGCCGTGCCACGTCTCTACGCCAGCGTCTCCAGTCCCCATGCCGCATTACTGTACGGTCAGCGTGAGGGGCAAGCTCACCTGAGCGTTCGCGGTCGTGTTGTTCACGGTAACCGTAATCGTATAGGTCCCGGGCGGCGTCGGGACAGGCGGCGGTGGGGGAGGAGGCCCGCTTCCTCCGCAACCGAGACAACACAGCACGAAAGCGAGCGTACAGAAGACCGCGAGACGCGTCCCTCGCCGGCTTTTTCCGGCCCGCATCGCGACCAAGCCCAAACACGCAATCAGAGCTGCATAGAGCGGCGTGGTGCGGGTTCCCGGCCAAGGACGAGCCAACGCTAGCGCTGATGTTGTAGTCACCGTGATCGACACGTTGGTGTTGATTGGCGCTGTCAATGACGACGGAGAGATGAGGCATTTCGCGCCCGGAGGCACGCCGGAGCTGCAGGAGACACTAATCGCACCGGGAAGCGGAGCGTTCACCCCGAGCAGGAAGGTCGCTGGGCTGCCGGCTTTCACTGTGGCCGAGGTCGTAAACGTGTTGATGCTGATCGGCGGCAAGACGGTGGTGGTAAACGTGGAGGTATCGTCGCTGGTGATGATTTCACCTCCGCCCGAAACCATGACGGTATTGGTTACGGACGAAGGGGCATTCGTGGCCACGTTGACCGTCATGGTGATCACCGGATAGCCGAGGTTGGGGCCGATGGAATCGTTGCGCGTACAGGTTAGATTGCCCAGAGTGCAATTCCAGCCCGAGCCGCTGATGGCCGTGGCGGTCAAGCCGGCGGGAAGGGTGTCCACGACCGTTACCGTTCCGCTGGTGGAGGCGGAGAAGCTGCTGTTGGAGGCAATCAAGCTATACGTCGCGCCGTTCAACCCCTGGGCCAGAACCTGAAACATGTTCTGGTTGGCCACCATATTCGGCAACTGGATCACATTCAGCTGGTCGATCTGAATGTCATTCTGCGAACTGCCCATGTTCTCGCCTCCGCAGCACACGTTGGCAAAATTCGTCTGCTGGGCGATTGCGTTAGGCGCAATGTTGAAGGTCACGGTGACCGGTGGATAAGCGGGGGGAGTCCCGCCCGTGAAAGCGGCCAGGGGATCGGTGCGGGAACAGCTCACGGCCGGCAGCGCGCTGCATGCCCAGCCATTGCCGGTGACGGCCGTGGCGGTAAAAAATAGCGGCAAGGAATCGGTGACTGTGACGCTTCCTACAGTTGGCGCAGGCCCCACGTTGGTCACGGTCAAGGTATAGGTGGCGCCGGTTTGTCCCTGGGTAAGATTGGCCGTATGCGTCGCGGAGATAGCCACGTCCGGCGTGGGCGGGATAACCGCAGTTGGATCAGTAGCCGAATCGTTGGCGGTGTTGATCTCGCCGCCTCCGGAAACCGAGGCTGTGTTAACGACCTGAGGCATGGGAGCATTCGCGTCCACATTCACCGTCAACGTGACCAAAGGATAGGTGCCGCCACCCTGTAAAGCGTCGCTGCGCGTGCAACTCAGGGTTGGCGGGGTACTGCAGCTCCAGCCAGAGCCGCTGATCGCGGTAGGCGTCAGGCCGGTAGGCAGTTGATCGGTCAACGTCACCGTGCCTGAAGTTGGGACAGACGCTTGATTCTGGACAGCCAGCGTATAGACGGCGCCCACCTGGCCCTGGCTGAATAACCCGGTGTGACCCTTGAAAACCACCAAATCCGGAAACTGAACGATCGCTGTCATATCAGAGGCGCTGTCATTGGTGGTATTCAGTTCGCCGCCGCCGGAAACCTGCACGGTATTGGTGACGGTAGGCGGGGCGCTTACCCCCACGTTCACGGTCATGGTAATGGGAGGATAGCTGCCGCCGGCGGCAAGAACGTCAGGGCGCGTACAACTGAACGTCGACACATTGCAGCTCCAGCCCGTACCGGCGAGGTTCGTGGTCGTCATGGCAAACGGCTGAGGGTCCGTAACGGTAACCGCGGCGTTCGTCGGCCGGTCGCCGATGTTGGTCACCGTGATCGAGTAGATATCTCCGGTATCGCCCTGCTTGAAGCTGCCGGTGTGGGAGCTGGCGACTACCAGATCCGGGTTGTGCTCTACATCTACTGACCCGGTCCCGGTCATGGCTTTGACCAAAGTGTCGGTCGCGGTGATGGTCTGGGTTCCGGTGGTATTCAAGGTGACGGTAAACGTATGCACACCACTGTCATTGGGAACGAAGGTATAGTCGGCGGGAAGCGCCGAGGCAGGGTCCGAACTGCTGAAATGGATGGTGTCGTTATAGCCAGGCAACTGAAAGCCGTCGCTGCCCGCCGCTGTAACGGTTATCTGAAAGGAAGCGCCGGGAATCGAACCGGCAGTTGCCGGCTGCACCAAAAAATGGCCGGGAGCAGCAACACATCCGTTCTGGATGTTGGACCACACGGCCTGCACGGTATAGGTGTGAGCGTTCACCGTGATCTGCTGCTGGTCTTGGTTGCAGAAGTCGCCTATCTCCTCGCCGCTGTTCTGGTCAACCCAAGCCAGCGGCGGCGCTGGAACACTCCCGTTGAAACTGCCCACTTCAACATCGGTTACAGCCTCGGCCAGCTCGTGACTGGACGCCGAGGAAAGGTTCTGCTGCGAAGTGCCCTGGCCGCATCCTCCGCCGGCCGCTGAACATCCGCTGGTCGGACCAAAGTCGGGGAATACGCCATAAGGCAATTTAGGCTGCAAGTTCAAAGCGACGTTGGAATGGTAGGCGCAGAACCCACCCACCTGGCAACTGTTGGTCCCCGGGGCCAGGACAATGGTCACGCCTGGCGGGAAGTAAACCATGTAAATGGTGTCGAAGTTGCCCTGGCTGTCTTGGACCGGTGTGGGCAGATGGTGGGCGTTCAGCTGATTGACGATCTCGGTCTCAATTTGCGTGTCGTTGATACTACATGGCGGGTTGGAAGCCGCTCCCGGACACAGCGAAGGGCTGATCGTGAGTTTACTGTCGAAAAAACCGGGCCCGATGGTTTGGTTGGTGCCCGGCGCGCCTCCAAGCCCAATCAGGCCGGCTGAGCTGTATTCGGCCAACATCTCGAAATAGTTGCTCTGCGTAACATCCGTGAAAAACTGGTCCAACCCAGTCGTGGAAGGCGTATCGACAAAGTTTCCCCACAGCACCTCAACAACGTGAACGTTGGAGATCACCGGGCCTCCCCAATATTGCACTCGCCCGCTGTTGGACGATGCGCCAACCGGCTTACGAGGGGTCTTGGGCAACGTCGCCGGCGGCCCAAACGGCACGATATGAATCGGTTTCGGCTTCGGGGACGCCTGCACAGGCTGGTCGCTGCCGGCCGTATCCGATGGCCGGCTGACCGCAGAGTTGGAGCCTGTCTCGCCCGCCGCTTGCCCGGACACGCGCCCTGACACCGCGAGCAGAAAACTGAGCACGATGAAACAGCGGGCTACACGGTAGAAGCCGTCTTGCGCAATCAAAGAAACGGGAATATAAGCGGTGGCTGGCAAACAGACTCTCCTGGGTTGCGATATACGATCTTTAGTCGATGACCGCAGTCGACGATTACTTACCAATGTTTGAAACTATTGCACCTTAAGCCCGAATGGACGGACGGTCAAGGGATTTTTGGGAACTTTTGTATAGCGTAGGTAAAGGTTCTCTATTACAAAGAGGTTATAAACAAAGCTATGAGAAATTGGAGCTAGTTACAGCGTGTTTCGCAACACGATTCGCGGCCGGACAAGGCACAGCACAGGCCTTCGGGCGTGGGTAAGCGAAGCCAAAAAGGGCCGCATCGCGACAACGAAGTCGCGGGCTCTTTGTCCATCACTTTGATCTATGCTAACTATGAAACAGACGTATGCTAGCAGGGACCGATGAACGTCCGCATCCGCCAAGCCGTCACCGCCGACATCCCGGCCCTGCGCGCGCTGATCGATGCCTCGGTCCGTGGGCTGCAAGCCCAGGACTACACGCAGGCGCAGATCGAGAGCGCCTTGGCCACCGTGTACGGGGTGGATACGCAACTGATCGCTGACGGCACTTATTTCGTGGCGGAAATCGCGCCGCAAACTGACGCCGTTGCCGGTCCGCACAGTGCTCGCCGCGCGTCGGAAGCAATCGCACCGGAGCGCATTCCGGTGATCGCCGGTTGTGGCGGCTGGAGCAAACGCAAGACGCTATATGGCGCCGACCACTGTGCCGGCCGCGAGGACGATCTGCTCGATCCGCAAAAGGACGCGGCCAAGATTCGCGCCTTCTTCATTCATCCGGACTGGGCGCGGCGAGGCGTCGGCAGCATGATCCTCGATGCCTGCGAGACCGCCGCCCGCCACGCCGGCTTCACCCGCCTGGAGATGGGCGCGACTCTGACCGGCGTGCCGTTTTACCGGGCTCGAGGCTATGCCGAGGTTGAGCAAATCGAAGTTCCGCTCGGAAACGGCGCATCGATGCCGATCGTGCGCATGGGCAAGCAGGAGTGATGTGACCGAAGCATCGGCCTGCCGTTGAATCAGCTCGGGAGCACGAGTTCATCCAGAGCTGTCTTTCTCCTTGACAGCTTAGGAGAGATTGCGCTAATCTCCTAATCATCTTAGGAGGACGGCATGACGGCCCAGGCCCAGCTTCTTCCCGGCACACTGGATCTGCTCATTCTCAAAGCAGTTTCCCTCGGTCCTCTGCATGGCTACGGAGTTCTTTTGCGCATCGGGCAAATCTCCGAGCAAGCACTGCTCATTGAGCAAGGAGCGCTCTATCCGGCATTGTTCCGCCTGGTGCGCCAGGGCCTTCTGAAAGCAACCTGGGGCACTTCCGAGAACAATCGTCGCGCAAAGTTTTACGAACTCACATCTTCGGGAAGAAAACGTCTACGCGAAGAAGCGGCTGGATGGAACCGTCTGGCCGTGGCCATTGCTGCTGCTCTGGCCGCCGAACCAGAGGAAATATGAAATTCCTGGCCTACTTTCGTTCTCTTACCGGTAAGTTTCTTCATCGTTCTCAAGTCGAGGACGACATGGAAGAAGAGATTCGCTCCCACATCCAGCACCGCGCCGACGATCTGGAACGTTCCGGCCTGAGTCGTGCCGAAGCGGAGCGCCGGGCGCGCATCGAGTTCGGCGGTCGCGAGCGGTTCAAAGAGGACACGTACCGAGCGCTTGGCGGCAATTTCATCGAGATCCTGATCCAGGATGTGCGCTTTAGCCTTCGCCTGTTGCGCAATTCTCCCGGCTTTGCGGCTGTGGCGGTTGTGACGCTGGCTTTGGTGATTGGCGCAAACGCTGTGGTGTTCGGCGTGATGAATGCGCTCATCCTGCGCCCGGTGAATGTGCCTCAGGCGAGGAGCCTCTGGGGAATCGAGCGCGGACGCGATAAAGCCGTGAATCAGTCCTACCCCGACTATCTCGATCTGCGCGATCGTAACCGCAGCTTTGATGGTCTGGCAGCTTATAACGTCACTTCGGTGGGACTGGACACGGGTAACAATCCATCCGCCGCCTGGATTCTTGAAGTGACCGGGAACTACTTCGACGTATTGGGCATTCAGCCGTACCTTGGGCGTTTCTTTCACGGCGCCGACGAGCATGGCCCGAACAGCGCTCCCTATATCGTGCTCACCCACGCGTATTGGCACGCCCATTTTCAGGACGATCGCGGCGTGGTAGGCCGTGTGGTCCTGGTGAACAAGCACCCTTTTACCATCCTCGGTGTAGCGCCGCCTGAATTTCGGGGAACTTTGTTGTTTGTGTTTCCTGATTTCTGGGTGCCGATCGTTAACCAGGAGCAGGTGGAGGGGTCGTACGAGCTGAACGCGCGCGGAAAGCGCAGAAGCCTTTTGATGGTGTTGGGGCATCTCAAGGCGGGAGTGAGTCCAGCACAGGCTGTTGCCGACCTGAACTCGATTGGCTCCGAGCTGGAAAAGATCTATCCCAAAGACGATGTTCAAATGACCTTTTCTTTGACGCGTCCCTATCTTGCCGGTCACTGGCTCGGAGATCCGCTGCGAGGGTTCCTGGCCGGCTTGATGTTGCTGGCGGGGTTGATTCTGCTGGCCGCATGCGCCAACCTGGGCAGCCTGTTTGCTGCACGCGCCGCAGACCGTTCCCGGGAAGTTGCTCTGCGGCTCGCGCTGGGATCGAGCCGCAGGCGCATTCTGCGGACACTCTTCACTGAAGCCGTGCTGATTTCGCTCATCGGAGGCGCTGCCGGACTGTGGGGTAGCGTGGCGCTGTTGCACGCGCTGAGCGTATGGCGGCCGCTTTCAACAGTCCCTCTCCAGGTGGCTGTGAACCCGGACGCAAAGGTTTATCTGTTTGCTTTGCTGCTGGCTTTAGCCAGCGGGTTCCTCTTTGGCGCGGTTCCAGTGCGGCAGATACTCCGCACCCATCCCTATGAGGTCGTCAAGTCGGGCGCCTCCGCGAGGGTTGGGCGGCGGGTGACTGTCCGAGACCTGCTGCTGGTGGTGCAAATTGCGATCTGTGCAGTGCTGGTCACCTCTTCGATGGTCGCTGTGCGCGGTCTGGCGCGCTCGCTGCAAAGCAATTTCGGTTTTGAACCGCAAAATGCAACGCTGGTGGCTACCGATCTGCAGATGGCCGGTTACCGCGGTGACAGCGTGTCCGCAATGCAAAAGCGCATGATCGATGCTTTGCAGACCATTCCCGGCGTACAGTCTGTGGGATCGGTGGATCGTCTACCGTTGTATTACGGCTCGAACGGCTCGCAGGTCTTTACCGATACAACCACCGATCTCAGGGCAGCGAATGTCGCGGCTCGCCCCAGTACATACAACATCTCTCCCGAATACTTCCAGGCGGCGGGCACCACCTTGTTGTCGGGCAGGACCTTTACCTGGCATGACGATAAGAATGCGCCCCCGGTGGCGGTGATCAACCAGGAGCTTGCGCGCAAACTCTTTGGCTCCGCAGCCGGCGCCTTGGGCGGATATTTCAAAAGGCAGGATGGAACGCGCACACAGGTGGTAGGCATTGCAGAAGACGGGAAATATGGGAGCCTCACCGAAGATCCGGAGCCGGCGATATTTCTCCCCATCCTGCAATCTCCATCAAGTCAGACATCGCTGGTGGTGCGCTCGAACCGCGATCTGCAGCAGCTGTCGGCAGCCATCAAGAGCACAATGCAAGACCTGGATGCAGGGCTGCCCTTTACCTTCAAAACGTGGAACAACGAACTGGACAGCGCCTTACTTGCTCCGCGCATGGCGACGGCGTCGCTGGGTGTGCTGGGCTTGATGGGCGCCATGCTGTCGATCACCGGAATCTTTGGATTGGCTGCGTATTCGGTGAGCAAGCGGAAAAAGGAGTTGGGTATTCGCATGGCCCTCGGCGCCCAGCGTAACGAAGTGTTGCAGGCAGCGCTGGGACGGGCATTCAAGCTGCTGGCGGTTGGCTCCGCGGCCGGATTGCTCCTGGGAATTCTGGCGGGCCGGGTGCTGGCTTCCATCGTGTATCAGGCAACTCCTCGCGATCCGCTGGTGTTGGCTGGTGTTGTTCTGGTGATGTCGTTGCTGGGGCTGCTGGCGACCTGGATCCCAGCGCAACGCGCGCTGTCGGTTGATCCTTTAATATTGCTGCGCGAGGAGTGAACCTGGGGCGATCGCACCTGCAGTCTAGCTCAACGGACCCAGGCCAGCCAAGCCCATCCAACCGCGAGAGTCACCGCCGTAACCGGAATGCCGACACGCGAGTAGTCCCAAAACCCGATGTGCACTTCGTTGTGCGCACGCTCCACGACGATCAGGTTGGCAACTGAGCCTGTGATCGTCAGGTTTCCCGCTAGGGTGCTGGCCATGGCAAGCACCAGCCAGCCAGTATGCGGGTCGCGGAAAGACGGTACGAGCGTCTTGAGCAGCATCACGGCCGGCACGTTACTTACCAGGTTCGACAATGCCGCAGTCACAGCCGTAAAAATACCCGCGTTCTGGAGATTGAATCGTTCAGCGATCTCGAAAAGGTATTGCGTCACACCACAGCTTTCCGCACCACCCACGATCACGAACAAACCGACGAAGAACACCAGCAGCCCCCAATCGACTTGGTCGTAGACCAATTGCGGATTGCGCGTGCGCGTGATCAGCATGAGCGCGGCCCCGATGGCAGCCATCATAGCCGGCGGCACGCCCGCAATAAAACCGGCCAGCACCAGGGCAATCACCATGGCCGGCTTGCGCAACTCGCGGATCGAGACGTGTTGCGTCGCGGCTGCGACACCGGCAGTTTCCCCAGGCACAAAATCGTCCCCGCACATTCGGCGGATGATCAGCCAATCCAACACCAGGCCTATCAGCGCCACCGGGCCGAGGTGCCAGATGAAGTTGCGGTACGCAAGGCCGGAGAACGAGCCGATCAGCATGTTCTGCGGGTTTCCGGTGATGGTGGCGACGCTGCCGATGTTGGCCGAAGTTGCCACCGCGAGCAGGTAGGGCAGCGGTTTCAATCCCATGCGCCGGGCAGCGAGGAGCGTGAACGGAACCATGACCAGGCAAATGATGTCATTGACGAAAAACGCCGACAGCAAGCCGGTGATAAAGATAACGGTGGGCAGCAAGTGGTGCGGCTTCAAACGCGTGACGATCTGCTCGGTGACCCACTCAAAGAAGCCTGTCAGACGCAGGTAGCCGACCACCAACATCATGGAGAACAGCAGCACCAGCGTGCTGAAGTCGATGAAGTGCAGCGCTTGGGCAGCAGGAACAATGCGGAAAGCAACCATCAGCACGGCGCCGATGATTGCCATGCCAGGGCGATCGATCTTCATTCCGGGCAGCTTGCCTAAGGCGAACACGAAGTAGCTGACGGCGAAGATGGCGTAGCCCGCGGCAACCTGCCACTGGGCAAGGGAGCCATTTACACCCGATACCGTTGCCAGGAGAGCGGGCAAGCTCATGACGAATGCAGTGTACCTGAACGACTCGACCTTCCTCGAGCGAGACAAGTTCTCGGCTCACGCGTGGCGGCAGCGACACACCGCCACAGCCGGGGGCGGCTGTGCCACACGCCCACATCCCCACAGCCCGGGGCGGTTGCGTCACAGGAGATCGGAACAGCCTGGAAACGCGATAACAAAGTCGGGTGGCGTCCGTCTGAAACTCAGGCGATTTCCCCGGCGAAATCGGGCAGGTGCGCCGATTGTGAGCCAATCCTGCTTGCAACTACAATGGCATTTCATCCACGGAGGTGGAGCATGCGCAGTTCTCTGATTCGGCACGGCATGATTCTTTTACTGATGGCGGCAATGGCCGTGGCCCAAGGTCCGTCGCCGGCAAAGGGTGCGGCCAGCCCGGATGACACGGCTTCGCGTCCCGCTCCCCGCTTCGATGTCTCCATCGTCGATAAGTCGCTGGACCCTTGTGCGGACTTCTATCAGTACGCCTGCTCCAAGTGGATCAAGAACAATCCCATCCCGCCCGATTACACCGACTGGGTCAGCTTTTCTGAAGTCCAGGAGCACAATTACGCCGTGGAGCGCGACATTCTGGAGAAGGCCAGCGCCAACGATCCTAAGCGCACGCCCGTCCAGCAGAAGATCGGCGACTTTTACGCTTCCTGTATGGACGAGAAGACGATCAATTCATTGGGCTACAAGCCGCTGCAACCCGAACTGGACCGCATTGCAGCCGTCCAAGACAAGACCCAGATGATGGAAGTGATAGCCCATGAATCTCTGCTGGGGCCCAATCCGATTTTTGGTTTTGGCGCGCAACCCGACTTCCATAATGCCGACATGACCATCGCCGCCATTGACCAGGGCGGCCTGACCCTGCCGGACCGCGACTACTACCTCAAAGACGATGCCGACATGGTCACCGTCCGCAAGGCCTACGCCGACCACCTGAGGAAGATGTTCGGCATGATTGGCCAAACACCCGAGCAGGCGGCCAAGAGCGCAGACACCGTCATGAAGATCGAAACCGCGCTGGCCAAAGCCTCCATGGACCGCACCCTGCGCCGCGATCCCAAGAACGTCGATCACAAAATGACGCTCGCGGAAGCCACTGCCGCGGCGCCTAACTTCCATCTGGACCGTTACATCGCAACGGTCCATAGTCCTTCGTTTAAGGAACTGAACGTAGCCAACCCCGACTTCTTCAAGCAGGTCAATTCCGTGATTGAGAGCACGCCGCTCGACGACTGGAAGACCTACATGACCTGGCAAGTGCTGAACGGCTCCGCGGCGTGGCTCTCGGATGATTTTGTCCAGGAAGATTTCAAGTTCCAGCAGGCGCTCACCGGACAGCAACAGATCCAGGCGCGATGGAAGCGTTGCATCAACGTCACCGACGGCCTGCTCGGCGAAGCGCTGGGCCAAGTCTACTCAGAACGAACCTTCGGCCCGGACGGCAAGCAACGCATGTTGAAGATGGTCGATGCGCTCGAAACCGCCCTGAATCACGACATCAAAGACCTGCCGTGGATGACGGAGACCACCAAGAAACAAGCGCTGATCAAACTGCAAGCTATCCGCAACAAGATCGGGTATCCCGACACATGGCGCGACTACAGCAAGCTCACCATCGTGCGTGGCGACCTGATTGCCAATCTGGACCATGGCTCGGAGTTCGAAGCCAACCGCCAGATACAGAAGATTGGAAAGCCGGTGGACCGCGCGGAATGGGGCATGACTCCGCCCACCGTCAACGCCTATTACAGCGGCACCAAGAATGAGATCGTCTTCCCCGCGGGAATTCTACAGCCGCCGTTCTTTGACCGCACGATGGACGATGCCGTGAACTTCGGCGGCATTGGCCTGGTCATCGGCCATGAACTGACCCACGGATTCGACGACGAAGGACGCAAGTTCGATCCCAAGGGAAACCTCCACGACTGGTGGACGGAGAAAGACGGCAAGGAATTCGAGCAGCGGGCCGGTTGTGTGGATAAGGAATACTCGAGCTTCGTCGCGGTGGACGACCTGCACCTGAACGGTAAGCTCACCCTGGGCGAAAACACTGCCGATAACGGCGGCGCCCGCATCGCCCTGATGGCCCTCCATGACCTTATGACCCAGACCAAGCAGGACGCCACTAAGAAGATCGACGGCTACACTCCCGATCAGCGCTATTTCCTGGGCTTTGCCCGGGTCTGGTGCGAAAACACAACGCCCGAGATGCTGCGTTTGGGTGTGCGCACCGATCCCCATTCCCCCGGACGCTGGCGCGTCAACGGCGTGGTGCAGAACATGCCGGAATTTCAGAAAGCCTTCGGCTGCAAGCCAAGCCAGCCTATGGCGCCGGTGAATGCCTGCAGGGTGTGGTGATGCTTCGAAGGGAGTCATCCGGCCGTGCGTTGGCGCTGAAATGATTGTCCATCGTTGTGACGGCGGACACAGACACAGACAACCTTGGCGGAGGAGTTTATAGACAGAAAAGTGAGGGAGCGGAGGAACCGCGCCTGTGGCGTAGTTAAGCTTCGTTCCCTCAATCGTGATATGAGAAAGGAAGGTATCACTATGTCTAAGGGACTTCTTCAGGTTAAAGGCACTGTTGATGTGACCCAATTCTGGCCGGAGAATGAGTCGGATGGGGACACGGTCAAAGTAGCCGTGGACCGCGACGGTTTCATGTTCGCTCCCGATGGGAAACCAGCTTCGTTGAAGCCGACCCATGTTTTCGACCACGCGGTAGTCCACGGAGCCGTAAAGAAAGCAGCAGTATCCAAAGGCAACATTACGATCCGCCTGGAACACATTGACGCGGCGGAACTTCACTATCAGGCGTCATTGAAGGGGACCAAGAACTATCGCCAGTATTTCGGCGAGACCGCGGCCACGCAATTGCATGATCTGATCGCTGGGGTGGGCCAGCAGTTGGTCCCCTGTGAAGTGCGTACGGCGATCGATCATCCCAACGAAGCATTTGACACCTATGGCCGTCTGATCGGAAGCATCATCATCCGAATGCATGGCAAGGAAGTGAACGCCAATCAGTGGCTGGTTCACAACGGATTTGCGTTCCCGGCGTTTTACAATTCCGCCTCGGCGTCCGAGATCCAGGAGATCTCAACATACGCGGAACAGGCAAGAAAAGCCGGCAAAGGCATCTGGGCGCACCTGTCTTCGGACGTAGGTCACCCTGAGTTCTCTCTGTTCTTCCGCCGTGGAGGACCTCCCAACCCGCAAGCGGACATCGGGCCGCTTGTAATTCCCAAGCTGTTTCGTCGCGAGGTGGTGTGGCATGTCTCGCAGATGGATGGTCTTTTCTCCGGCACATTCCGTGACTTTCTCGCGACCCAGAAAGATGGCTGGCTCAAGACCGCTGATTTTCTGCACAACCACAGCACCAAGCCATCCGCCAAAACTCAGAATCTATCCGCTTTGGTCGATACCAAAGGGACCTTCGTTCTTGGACCATCCGATCTTGTATTCTTCGAAAAAGAATCAACTCTGGTTGATGCCAAGGGAAAGAAGATCGTCTCTTGGTGGCCGGTATCCGCAAAGGCGAAGTCTGCTAATCGGGCAGCTTGATTCCGTCTCGGCGATCGGCTGGTGAGTAAGGGAAAGGGAGGCTGGAACCTGAGCAGCCTCCCCGCTCCCAGGCTGATTCCTGCGCATTCGGGTTTTGAAACTTCTTTTGCGATGCTCAAGCGCCGCGGATCACGCCGATGCTCGCCGCCGCCAGGATCAACCAGGCGGCGTTCAGCCGGAAGGCAAACAACAGCACGGCGCTCAGGCTGGCGATGGCGATGGTCAAAGGGTCCACCAGGGCCGCTCGTCCCAGTTGCCATGTCACCACGCCCATCAGAGCCAGCGAGCCGACGATCACGCCATCGAGGATCGCGCCGGCAAGCGGCGATCGCCGGATCTTGGGGATCAGCGGACCACTCACCGCCACCAGGAGGAATCCCGGCAGGAAGATGCCTACGGTCGCAATGGCTGCGCCGGAGATTCCTCCAACCAGGTAGCCGATAAATGTCGCTGTGGTGAAGACGGGACCCGGGGTAACCTGGCCCACGGCTACGGCGTCGAGGAGTTGTTTCTCGGTTAGCCAATGCAAGCGCAGAACAAAGTCGGAGCGCAGGAAGGCCAGAAGCACGTATCCGCTGCCGAAGAGCACGGAGCCGATCTTAAGAAAGGTTAGAAAGAGCCGCCACAGGCTGAATGGCGCGGCGTTGAGGGCCGCGGCCGCGGCCAGAGATGTAACCACGGTCTTGGGCTTGAGCGAAAGAAGACTCAGAGCCGATGCAGCGGCCTTGCCTTTGAGCTTTGGGTATACAACCGGCAAACACGCGAGAATGCCTGCGCCCGCAAGAACCACAAGGTTGTCACCGCCGAGCAAAACAAAGATGACTGCGAGTATGCCGATGCAGCCAAGGAGCACGGTCTTCACGGCAGACCTGGCCAGCTTCCAGAATGCCTGCAAGACCACGGCGATCACCACGGGCTTCACAGCATAGAGGACGCCGCCGACCCGTGGCATGGAGCCGTAACGGACGTAGGTGGCGGCAATCGCACAAACCAGGATCGCGGCGGGAATGATGAAGCAGCAGCCGGCAACGATCAGGCCCAGCCAGCCTCGCTTGGTGTAGCCGATGTAGATGGCCATCTCCGTGGAGCTGGGACCGGGAATGAGGTTGGCCGCGCCCAGCCGATCGAGGAATTCCTGTTGCGTCAGCCATTGGCGGCGGCGCACAAATTCCTCTTCCATGAGCGCAATGTGGGCCGCGGGACCGCCAAACGCAATCGTGCCCAGCTTGAGGAAAGCCGCCGCGAGCGCCAGCAGGCTGACGCGTTCGGGAACGCCTTCGGCCGCCAAGATGCTGTCCGGTTACCGGCTGTGGGCTGGTTCCGCGTTGCGCAGATAGCCGTCGGTCTTGCTCAGCCAGTCCTGGCGCGGAGGATAGAAGACGTCCATGTCCACCGTGTCTTCCAGCGCCTCTGCCTTGTGCGGCATGTTGGAAGGAATACACAGGACCTCGCCCGCGCGGACCACGATCTCCTTGCCGTCGATCCAGAACTTGAGGGCGCCCTCCACCACCCATGTGAGCTGTTCGTTCACGTGACTGTGCTCGGGCACCACGCAGCCCTTCTTGAGCAGAATCCGCGCCAGCATCAGGTTCTCACCGGTGATCATCTGCCGGTCCAGCAGCGGATTCAGCTTTTCCTGCTCAATATCGTTCCAGCGGATGTGCTTCAGCATAGGCAGCCATTGTACCAGCGGGCTGGCAGGCACAAAATGCGGCTGGAGAGAACACACGGAAGGTCAACAGCCCAGTTACTACGGTTACGTTGTGACGCCTTCCGAAATGGCATTCAATAGCCCCAGGTTAGAGCATACTCATGAAAAAAATGCGCCTTTTCTTCGCCTTGACGGCGCTTTGGGCTTTGTTGGGAAGCCGTCTCGTCGCCCAAGAAGCGTCAACCGTGCCTTCCGCTCCGTCTCAGGCTGCACCCAATCAAGCCCAGCCGCAGAAGTTTCCCGTGACCACTGCTTCGGAAGCCGCGGCACGCTACTTTGAAACCGGCATGGTGCATTTTGAAAACCACCGCTGGAACTTCGCCCTGCGTGACTGGCGCGAGGCCGTCCAACTCGACCCGAAGTTTGCCCTGGCCTACACCTGGATTTGTTTCACCACCACCGATCCCGCGGAAGAGACGGATACCCGAAGCAAGGCCAAGTCAGCGATGAGCGCGGCCACGCCGCCGGAGCAGTTGATGGTTAAATGGATCATCGGCGCGCATGAGAACAATTATGTTGAAGCCATCCAGGCCATGAACGACCTCGTGGCTGCGTTTCCCCAGGACAAGCGCCTCAACTTCCTTGCCGGCTATTGGCTGTACCGGCAAGATGAGTTTGAGCATTCGAAAAAGCCTACTCTGCAAGCGCTCGCGGACGATCCGAACTACGCCACCGCGTACAACCAACTTGGCTACCTGTACTCCCGAACCGGAGACTATGACAAGGCGCTGGTCGCGCTGGGAAAATATGTTCAGTTGCTGCCCAATGAGCCCAACCCGCACGATTCCTATGGCGAAGTTCTCCGCCTTTCCGGCCGCTTTGACGAAGCGCTCGAACAGTACCGGATGGCGCTGAAGATCGATCCGACTTTCTATATCTCACAAAAAGAGCTGGGAGAAACCTACTCGCTCATGGGCCAGGAGGAGACGGCCCGGACCGAGTACACAAAAGCCATCCACGAGGCGCCCAGTTCGGGCGCGAAGGCGGAGTATCTTCAGAAGCTGGCGCTCACCTGGGTCCGCGAAGGCAAACTCGCCGAAGCCGACAAAGCCTACGTAGACGCGGCCGAGAAAGCGCACGCGATGGAGCAGTGGGTCTGGGAGGCTCGGGCCTACCGAGTCATGGCCATGTACCAGCCCGACGCCGCCGTAGCCAACAAAGATCTGGACCAAGCCGATGCCTTGTTGACGGCGCGAAAAGATTTGATCGCGAAAGCCGACCTGGAGGAAGAGCACGCCCGCATCCTGCGCGTCCGCCTGGAGCGCAATCTGTCGGCAAACGCGAAGGCTGCGGCCCCGAGCGCAACAGCCGAGGCCGCCTTGGCTGAGCTCCAGAAAATGGCTGCCTCCAGCGCCAGCGCCAATATCCAGCGCACGTACAACGGCGCCCAGGGCACATACCTGGTGGCCCAGCAGAAATATAAGGCCGCCATCCCTTACCTTGAGGAAGACTACATCAACCCTCTCTCGATGCGGCTGCTGGTTCAGGCCTATCGTAAGACCAAAGCCACAACCAATGCCGCGGTCTTGACCAAGAAGCTGCTCGACTGGAAGATTCCGACTATCGAAGAAGCGCTCGCTGTACCTGCGTTTAAGGTACAGGAAAGCACCGTCGCGGCAAAGAACTAAAGCTCTTCCGACTGCTATTCTTCTCACGCCAAGCGCAGTTTCACCCCCGCTTCCTGGCTGCTGCGCAGCGCCCGTGTTTTTCAAACTGCAATTTTCGGGATGGTTGTAGAATAGCGCGACGCCAGGGGTTTCCGTTGCATCCGTCATCAACCATCGTGGGTGCGCGACAACGGCGTTTGCGGGGAGAAGACCATGTCCAACGTCCACATCGATCCGGCCGGCGCTGAACAAGCCCAGAAAATACCTCAGATTACATTTGCGCCGAAGTCAGCCGAGCCGGCGCATCACTGGAATCTTGCTCTCCGCATCTCTCTCCGTTTCTGCTTGGCTTACTTCATACTGTTCTCTCTGAGCAACCAGATCCTCGGCGGACTGCTGCTGATTCCAAAAGTGAATATCCCCGATCTCGGCACTATCTGGCCCTTGCGCCAAATCACGTTCTGGACCGCGGCGCATGTTTTTCGCGTCACCCGCACGCTGGTGTACACCGGCAGCGGCAGCGGAGACAAGACCTTCGACTGGGTGCAGGCTTTTTGTCTGCTTTGCTTCGCGGCGGTGATCACCGCCGTCTGGTCTGTTCTCGATCGCCGTCGCCAGAACTACGTCACCATGTACAAATGGTTCCGCTTGTTCATGCGTTTCGCGCTGGCTTCGGAGATGCTTCTCTACGGGTTTGCCAAGCTCATTCCGTTGCAGATGCCCTTCCCGTTTCTGACGAGATTGCTGGAGCCCTACGGCAACTTTTCCCCAATGGCCGTGCTCTGGTCTTCCGTTGGAGCTTCCCGCTCTTACGAGATTTTTGCCGGCGGCGCCGAGGCTCTGGGCGGCATTCTGCTCTTTGCTCCGCGCACCTCGACCTTGGGCGCGCTGGTCTGCCTGGCCGACATGATTCAGGTCTTCACGCTGAACATGACTTACGACGTGCCCGTGAAGCTCTTCTCCTTCCACCTGATTGTCTTCTCGCTTTTTCTGCTCGCGCCTGAAGGCCGCCGGCTGGTGAGCCTCTTCTTCACGGACCGCACCACCGGACCGTCCACGCAAACACCACTGTTTCGGACCTGGACGGCGAACCGCGTCGCTCTCATTCTGCAACTGGTGTTCGGTTTTTATCTGGTGGGAGTGAATCTATACGGAAGCATTTCTTCCTGGTCCACCTATGGCGGTGGCCGGCCCAAGCCTTCGCTGTACGGCATTTGGGACGTCGAGCAGATGTCCATCGACGGCCAAACTCGCTCCCCGCTGCTCAACGATTATGGCCGCTGGCGCCGCGTGATCTTCGAT
>CAZFRV010000275.1:0-8559 GCA_964521445.1 uncultured Acidobacteriaceae bacterium | reverse complement strand
GCCCACGTTCTTGCTGGGGGGTGGATACAATTACTCTTATGGCGCGATCATCAGCCGCATGCTGGGCTCGATGAGCCCGGCCAATTCGCCCGATGTCCATCCCACGCTGCCGTTCACGCCGCAATTGGCGCGCCTGCCATCGGTAAGTTTTGTCAGTTTCTCCGGTCTTGCAGCGAGCGGTCCCTATAACGACTACAACCGCAACCACACGGGGTTTGTGACGCTCACCAAGGTATCTGGCAAGCACACTGTGAGAGGCGGCTTCACTTATCACCACTACCAGAAGAACGAAAACGCGAACCTCAACAATCCCGGAGCCTACAGCTTCGACAGCAGCGGAGCCGTAATACCAGCGGGCTCCACCGCAGCGCAGACAGCGCTAATCAAAGCCTCGCAGAGCTGGGCGAACTTCCTTATGGGCCGCGTTTCCAGCTTCAGCCAGGCCTCAGAAGACATCACGCCGGATATCCGGGGGCACGTCTTCGAAAGCTTCGTACAGGATGAGTTCCATGTGTTCCGCAACCTGTCCGTCAACGTCGGAGTACGCTGGGAGATCTTTCGCCAGCCGACGGATGCGAACGGGGAGCTGAACAACTTCGATCCGGCCGCTTACACCGCGGCCAACGCGGTTTCCATCAATCCAGCGAACGGCCTCATCAATCTCGTTCCCGGAACCAGCAATCCGACGCAAGGTTCTCTGTTGAACGGAATCATCGTTGCCGGCCAGGGCTCGCCGTTCGGCAGCAAGGTGGCGAATGAGAATATGAACAACTGGGAGCCACGCATCGGGCTTGTCTGGGACCCTTTCGGCAAGGGTAAGACTTCGATTCGAACCGGCTACGGCATCTCGCACGACTTCATCGCCTACGGCAACTACGAATCGAACATCTTCACCAATCCGCCGTTTAACTCGAGCATCAGCATTGCTACCAGCACCTCAGGCGGCAATTTGGTGTACATTCCCATGGACAATCCCGGCTCAGCGGTGGCTTCCATCAGCGCTTTACCGCGGAACCTCCGCATTGTGGGGCTGCCGTTCAACACTCCCTACACGGAGCAGTGGAGCCTTGATGTTCAGCACGAGGTTACGAAGAACACGGTCGTGGACGTGGGCTATTTCGGCGCTGCAGGTCATCACTTGACCGGCTTCATTGATCTGAACCAGCCTCAGGTGGGAGCTTACGTATCGCAACTGGGCATGACGGCGCCGATCACCACCAGCGGGCAGTCCCAGCGTTTGAACGCCCTCCGCCCGTTCCTGGGGTATGGCGCAATCAGCGACTTCGTAAACATCTTTGGTTCCAATTACAGCGCTCTGCAGGCTTCTCTCCAGCGAACCTGGCATGATGGTTCGCTGGTAAAAATCAATTACACCTGGTCGCACAACCTGGGTGATGTTGATCCGACCACTGGCGTCGGGTATAGCACGAGCACCAACTTCGGGGCCAGCCACTCGACGGCCCAAGACCGTTACAACACGAGCTTGGAGTACGGACCGACGTCGCTGGATCGCAGGCACGTGGTCAGCGCGGACTTCGTGTTGAATGAGCCGTGGTTCAAAGCGCAACACGGGATCCTGGGCCACATAGCGGGGGGCTGGGAGCTTTCCGGAATCACGAGCGTGAATTCCGGCCTGGCGCTCACACCCCGTTCTAATCCGTTTGGCGCCCTTTCGAACGTGGACTTCCCGGGATTGGGCTGCATCGGCGTTTCTGGGTGCATCTCAATGCCGAACCAGGTAGCCGATCCCAATGCTGGCGCGCCGCACACTGTTACGCAGTGGTTCAATACTTCCGCATTCGTGGCCAACACCAGCGTTGCTCCGGGCAACGCAGCTCGTGGATCGGTGATAGGTCCTGGATTCTGGCGGCAGGACCTTAGCCTGTTCAAAAACTTGTCTATCACAGAACGAGCCAAAGCGCAGTTGCGGTTTGAGGCGTTCAACGTGTTCAACCATACCAACCTGAACACGGTGGACATGCGCTTTGGTCAGCCGACATTCGGTCAAGTCACCAGCGCGCGCGATCCTCGCATTTTACAACTTGCTTTCAAGCTGTTGTTCTGAAAAAGCCAGCACTCACGCGGGGCTTTTGGGATATGTGAAAGATGGGGCTGCCGCAAGGCAGCTCCTTCTTCAGCGAAGAAAGCGGACGCCCGTGGTTGATCGGGTTCACTCGCGGGAGTGAGTTTCTTTCCTGGCGTCTTCGTTGCATACTGTCGTGTCATGTTTGCACCCGTCACGGAGAATCCTTTCGCTGTCCTCACTTTGATCGCAGCTCCGGCTGTGTTCACTAACGCTTCTTCTGTCCTGGCCCTCGGCACAGGTAACCGGCTGGCCCGCGTGGTCGATAGGACCCGATTCCTGGCCCGCGAACTGCACACCGCCAAACGAGATGAAACCACCGAGTTATGGGTGAGTCATCTGAGCCGGCTGGAAAAGCGCGGCGCCTTGCTGGTCCGCGCCATGAGCTATTTTTATGGCTCCATCGGCGCTTTCGCCGCAGCCAGCCTGGTTTCCATTCTCGGCGCCAGCCTGGCGGCAACCGAGTACAGGCTGTCGTTTGCCGTCATAGGCGGAGTCAGCTTTGTGGCCGGCGCCGTTGGATTTGTGGGATTGGTGGTGGGATGCTCGCTTCTGGTGACCGAAACTCGCCTGGCGCTGCGTAGCGCCTCAGAAGAAGCCGAACTGGCCAAGAGGTGGGCTAAGTAGGAAATGAAGCCCCGTTTCTATTCGTTTGATTCGGACCACCAGATTTACCCGATTCGCGGACTCCTGGGCTACTTTCATCTGTTGCATGATGCTTCCCGCAGCGAAGCGGTCTTGGTGGATAGCGGATTCACAGGTGAACTCTGGCTGCTGGAGCGCACGCTGCACAAGATAGGCTTCGGCTGGAGCGACATTCGAGCCGTTCTGCTTACCCACGGACACCTCGATCACATCGGCCACCTGTCTCAAATCAAGCAACGCAGCGGAGCTACGATCTATGCCCACCCAGAGGAGCAGCCGCATATCGATGGAACTTTCGCTTATCGCGGCGCCAGCCGAGTCTGTGGAGCGCTCGAAGCGTGTGGTCGCGCGTTGCTCCGGTATCGTCCGGTCGCGATTGATCAGCATCTTGAATCCGGCATGGAATTGCCTTACTGGGGAGGCCTCCGCGTCATTCACCTTCCGGGACATACGGAAGGGCATTGCGGGTTTTTCAGTTCTCGCTTTGATCTGCTCTTCAGCGGCGACCTGTTTGCAAGCTATGGCATCTTTACCCACCTGCCGCCGGCAATCCTCAACAGTTGCCCTGAGAATTTCCCCGCCAGTCTGCAGCGAGTAGCCGAGCTCTCACCAAAGCACATCGTTCCCAACCACTATCTCGGTTTCAACGGGGAGATGCATCGCCGGAAGTTTGACGCCCTGAGAGAGCGCAGGAGATAAGAATCTGGAGTCCAAGCCGGGGGCGGCTGTGCTCCCTAATATCAGCTGCTTTGTCCGGCCGGATCCTGGATCCTTCCTTTCCATTGTCCACCGCGGCCCGTCCAGAACTGGAACGCTGAGTGGATGGTTGCGCCCATATAGAACACTGCGATCACGGGAAGGGCCAGGGCCCACAGGGGGCTCAGTCGATACAACCGCAAGGTGGGAAGAAAGCAACCCATCATCAAGATCCACGCCACGGCCCCCAGGATCGCAGGGATCCATTGACGACTGAAGAGCAAAAGCACCGGTGGCAGGAGGTAAGTGATAGTCAGTCCAACGAGGGCGAGCAAGAGCATCAGCGGTGAATGCTTGAGCTGGTTGAATGCGCCTCTTGAGATCATCCGCCCAATCTCCGCAAAAGACCCGTAAGGCCGGATGCTGCGGGTTTCGGTAGCGAGCCCCAGCCATACACTCCCGCCGGTCTCTTTGATCTTGCGGGCCAGGGCGCAATCGTCGATGACCTCGCCGCGGATAGCTTCAATGCCTCCGGAGCGTTCCAGCGCTGCCGGACGGATCAGGATGCTGCCTCCGGCTGCACCAGCCACTTTGCGACGCGGGTCGGAAATCCAAGCGGGCGGATACAGCTTCAGAAAGAAGAAAACAAACGCCGGAATCAGAGCTCGCTCCGCGAAGGTCGCACAATGGAGCTTCACCATGAGGGAAGCCAAATCGTAGGAGCCGTCTCTCGCAATCGCGATGAGCGTGGCAACGCTGTCTGGGGCATGAACGATGTCGGCATCCGTCAACAGGAAAAAATCCGGACGCAACTCCCGCGCCTTCTCGATGCCCTGGCGGACAGCCCAGAGCTTTCCCGACCAGCCAGGCGGCAGCGGAGACCCTTGGCTCACGGTGAGATGTTCCGATGCGCCGGCTGCCTGTGCGGTTTCGCGCGCGATCTCCGTGGTGTGGTCGCGGCTGGCGTCGTCCACCAGAAAGATGTGAATCGAGTGGCCGCCTACCTGATTCAGAAGCGAAGTTACGCATCGACCCACGACGTCGGCTTCATTCCGGGCGGGAACGATTACAGCGACCTTCGCCGGAGAGACTTCGGTTCCCGGAGGACGAGCGACCATCGTGCTTATCCGCCAGAAGCGCCCGTGGAAGAGACAGAGATAAAGCCAAATCAGCAGGCACAGAGCTCCGGCTACGATGAGCATCTCCGTCATTGTACGGCCCAACGGCCGCATGGCACCAAAGTGCAACCACCATCGGCGCTTCAAGCTTCTGCAAAGCGCGGGTTTGCGTGAATGCTATAATCTTCAACGATGTCAACTACTTCAAGGGCCTCTTCAATCGCCAGCGCCAAGGATTTGCGTGCCAGAATCGAAGCGCGCACCGCAAAAATCGGGATCGTCGGAATGGGTTATGTAGGGCTGCCGCTGGCTCTGCTTTTCAGCGAGCGGGACTTTCCTGTGACCGGTCTGGATATCGATCCCGCCAAGATCCAGGCGCTGAACCAGGGAAAGTCTTACATCTATAGGATTCCAGAGACGGAGATCGCGCGGGCGCGCGCGGGCAAGTTCTCCGCCAGCGATGACTACACACGCGTTGCGGATCTGGACGTCATCATCATCTGCGTTCCCACACCGTTGAATGAGTATCGCGAGCCCGACCTGGGCGCCATTCAGACCACAGCGCGGGCGATTGCCCCGAATCTGCGCGCCGGCCAGCTCGTGATTCTGGAAAGCACCACGTATCCCGGCACGACGGAAGAAGTTCTGGTGCCGATCCTCGAATCCGGCAACGCGTCCGGACTCACCGCGGCCCGGGACGGCGCCGATGCAGGCAATGTGTTCTTTGTCGCTTTTTCTCCGGAACGGGAAGACCCCGGCAATGACACTGTGGCGCGACGCGACATACCCAAAGTTGTAGGCGGCTTGAATCCCGCGGCGTCCTACGTTGCCGATGCGCTGTACGGCTCCATCTTCAATCGCACCGTGCCTGTCTCCACTCCCGCGGCGGCGGAGATGACCAAGCTGCTGGAAAACATTTACCGTTGTGTCAATATCGCCCTGGTAAATGAGCTGAAGATGCTCTGCCTACGCATGGGGATCGACATCTGGGAAGTCATCGGCGCGGCTTCCACCAAGCCGTTCGGCTTCCATCCTTTTTATCCCGGGCCGGGATTGGGAGGGCATTGCATTCCGGTCGATCCCTATTACCTTTCCTGGAAGGCCAAGGAATGGGACTTTCATGCCCGCTTTATCGAACTTGCGGGTGAAATCAATACCGCCATGCCCTATCACGTGGTGGATTCGGTGACGGCGGCCCTCAATCGCCACAAGAAAGCCCTGCACGGATCCAAAGTGCTGGTTCTCGGTGTAGCTTACAAAAGAGATATCGACGATCTGCGGGAATCACCGGCTCTGACCATCATCGAAGAACTGCAACGGCGCGGCGCGGAGGTTTTCTATAACGATCCCTATTTTCCCAAGGTAGGCCGCGGCCGCAAGTACAACCTGCAAATGCAGTGCACGCCGCTGGACAACCTGGCGAAATACGACTGTGTCCTGATCGTCACCGACCACTCTACCTACGACTATAAGAAGATTGTCAGCGAATCACAGCTGGTGGTGGATACTCGCAATGCGACCCGGGGCATTCAGTCGCCCACCATCGTGCACTGCTGAGAGGGCCGGAATCAACGCGCGGATCACTGCTAAAATGGGGATCGGGAGCCCGTAGCTCAGGTGGATAGAGCATCTGCCTTCTAAGCAGAGGGTCGCAGGTTCGAGTCCTGCCGGGCTCGCCATCAAATCACTTTTCAGGGTTGTGCATCTTCCTGATGCGCTACTCAATCACCACTGACTTGGAGAGATGCCGAGGTTGATCCACGTTCCGGCCGCACAGGACGGCGATGTGATAGGCCAGCAATTGCAGAGGCACGACTTCTACAATCGGTTGCAGCAGCACCGGCACGTCCGGAACGGGAAGCACGCACGGAGTCAGGGCAGTCACTTCCCGGTCGCTTTCGTTGACAATCGCCAGCACAGGAATCTCCCTCTCCAGGAACTCGCGGATATTGGAGACCGTTTTGCCATAACGCAACATGGAATCCTGGTCGTCCTTGTCATGGACTGCCAACACCACCAGCGGCAACCCTTCGTGAACCAATGCCGTCGGTCCGTGTTTGAGTTCACCGGTAGGATACCCCTCGGCATGGATGTATGAGACTTCTTTGAGCTTCAGAGCTCCTTCCAGAGCGATGGGGTAATCGATGTCCCGGCCGATGTAGATGAAATCTTTGTACCGGTACAACAGCTGGGCAAACTTCTGACATTCGACATCCGTCACCAAAGCGCCTTCAATATGTTGCGGCAGAACTCGTAATGCGGCGACGGCTTTCTCTGTGGCGATGCTGGTCTTGCCGTGGGCCTTGGCGATGAACGCCGACAAAAGAAATAAGGCCGTAAGTTGCGTGGTAAAGCTTTTGGTGGCGGCGATCGCGACTTCCTCGCCCGCGTAAGTGAGCAGCGTGGTGTCCGCGTTCCGGGTGAGTGGCGTCTCCGGGACGTTGCAGATGGCCAGCGACCGGGCGCCCTTGTGGCGGGCCACGTGAAGGGCCGTAATGGTGTCGATGGTGGTTCCGGACTGAGAGAGGAAGACAGTCAGCTCATGGGGCGCAACCACCGGGTCGCGGTAGCAATACTGGCTGGCAAAGTCCACTTCCACCGGTAATCCGGTCATGCGTTCGATCATGAACTCGCCCACCATTCCCGCGTGCCGGCTGGAGCCGCTGGCGGCCACCGTGATTTTTGAAAACGTACCGATCTCAGCTTCGGAAAACCCAAACTCTGGCAGCGTGATCCTGCCGGCAGCATCCAAGCGTCCGGCGACCACGCGTTCCACTGCTTCAGGCTGCTCGTAGATCTCCTTCAGCATGAAGTGAGGGAAGCCGCTTTTCGTCTTGGATCGAGTTAGGGACACGCCGAGCGCCTTTCCCTGGCTGCTTTTCTCACCACGCAGCTTCGATTCGTCCAGAATGTGACGTTTCCAATCGTTTATTAAAACGATTCAATACAAATATATCAAGAGAACTGGCTATCACCAAGAATTTAAAGAGCTCTGTGGCGCGAAGCCGGCCCGTCGATTCCGTGAGAGTGGCGCCCGCTCCGCCGGAAAAACCTTTAAAAAGGCGGAGCCGTTAACTTGAGGTTAAAGGCTCCGCCGAGTGGTTAGGAAACGGCAACGATCGGTTAGAAGGTTAGCTTCATTCCGAACTGGACTTGGCGTCCGGGGTTCGACGATGTGATAACGCCAAACGTCGAGCCAAGGCTGGTGTTAGGTGCGCCCAGGATCGGCGTGTTGGTCCAGTTGATGAATTGGGTCATGAATTGGAAGTTGGTACGTTCCGAAATGTTGAACGTCTTCGTGATGCTTAGATCGGAGGTTGCCAATCCCGGTCCACGGAACGAGCCCGCGGCGCAGGTGCCAAAGGTCCCAGGAGCGGCGGCGGTGACCGATGCAGGATTCAAAAACTGCGGTCCCAGAACGCCGGCGGTAAGGGGATTGTTCGGGTCGGTGAACTGGCCGTTCCCGGACTGAGAGACGCCGGCAACGCAGTTCGGACGGGACGAAGCGCTATTGGTGCCGGAGGCGTCGGGAGCATGAGGATAAAGAGCAAACCCGGTGTGGAACGTGAAGTTGGAAGCCAGACTCCAGCCACCAATGATCGTGTTTACCACGGGGGCAACGCCGCCACCGAATCTGCGTCCCTTTCCAAACGGCAGGTCATACGTGAGGTAGCCGTTGAACAGGCCAGCGACATCGGAGATGCAGCGTCCGTAATCTCCCTTCGCGTCATAGGCATTCTGGAAGAAGAACCCGAAGCCCGTCTGGCTCGTGCTTCCCGGCAAGGCTTCTTCATCGCCAAACGGTCCGAAGTAACCCAGGCTGTTGGTCATGCACTTGGACCAGGAGTAGTTGGTCTGGAACTGCAAGCCTTCCCATGCCCGCTGTGCCACAGTGACTTGCAAAGCGTTGTAGCGTTGAATGCCGCTGGAATCGTTGTAACGAATGGTTGGCCGTATGGGGTTACCATGTGAATCCAGGGGGCACATATTCGGGCTACCGGCAGGATTGCAATTCAG
>CAZFRV010000274.1:0-21865 GCA_964521445.1 uncultured Acidobacteriaceae bacterium | reverse complement strand
GTCACGTACACATCAACCGGGCTGCCGCTGCGGGTCACGGGAACGCTGTTTTTCAGAAACAGCGCAACCACGGTGAGGTTGGCGTGGCCTCCAGCGTTTGCCGTCCGGTGCATGATGGTGTCAGTCTGGCCGGTGCAAGAGCAGATGGACACTCCTTCAAGCGACACCGTGGAAGGTGAAACGCCGGGAACGCCAATGGCCGCGCCGCCTGGAGGGGTTTGAAGAAGGTCATAGCCGGCTTGTTGGGCCGACGCAAGCGGCCCGTAAACAGACAAAACGGTGGCCGCGAACACGACTGCGAGACTACGCAGGGAAAGGCGTCTCATTTGAACGCACTCCTTTTTTAACTGGGGAAAGTGGTACCCGCATTAGACCAGCTTGGCGTCCGGCGCGTCTTATCCGGAATTGCTAAGAATTCAGAAGGAAGGAGACATGAACCGCGAGCAATCAATGCCCTGGGAGCAGGGCCTCGGGGGGAATAACGGCCAGTTGGCGTTCAACACGTTCGCCCTCGACTACGGAAATGGTTTCGCCGAGAGACTCCACTGGCTTCATCACCTCACCGTCAAGCCAGGCAAACGGCTCCACGTCCTCAAAAGCGAATAGCTTGTAAGTTCCCGGACGCACGTCTTTGAAAACGAACACGCCATGGTCCTGGGTGGAAACAGCGCGGTACATCGCAGCAGATCGACGCAGTTCGTCTGCCGCTGGGGCCAGAACCACGGTGCGATGACCGGACTCCCCGGCGCCGGTCACGGTGCCCGAGATTTGTGCGCCGTTGCCTGCCAGAACAATACGCAGCATTCCAGGTGGACCGGAGGCAACGGTGAACTGTCCTTGCAGAACGTCATTCTCGCGGTAGGTCGCCGCTTTCAGCCAGAGTCCGTCTGGCATAGGATCCAGCACCAACTCCCAGACTCCAGGAGTCACTCCGGCCAGGCGGAAAGTCCCATCAGGGGCGACTTTGCTCGAAGGCGGCGGTCCGGGCACCAAGCCGTCGACCGCTGCCATGCTCACGGTTAGCTTAGCGAGGCTGGTGGTCCCGCGATCCACTTCCACGCGTCCTTCGAGGTCGAAGGCAGGAGTGAGAGCGACCGTCAGGTTCTCGGGCGCGTTCGCCACACTCACCTCTACCGGTATCCTCCCGCTCCATGCCCGGCCGCGGAAAATCTGAGAAGCCACCAGCCAATAGGAACCGGGAGCGACGGCGCGGAATTCAAAACGTCCGCTGACCGCGTCGAATGCCGCTGACGCGCGGTTGATATATGAAGCGGTGTTGCCATCGCTGTGCGCCAGCACAACCTGAATCTGGCTGCCGGGAAAGTTTTCTATTGGACTCACCAGCCGACCGCGCACGGTGACGGCGCGCACTTTGGGAAGGCGGAAATCTATGCCGGTGATTTCCGCGCCCTCCGCCAGCCCCACCTCGGAAGCCGCAGCCGAATCCAGTACGCCAGGATAGTAAAGCGGCGCGAAGGGCTCTTGCGCCTGAGGAATGAGGGACGATGTTTCCATGGGACGGGAAAGGGGCGCGCCGCGTGGCGTGGCCAGGAGCAAATAGCGTCCGGCTGGGAGATCGTAGGCGCGGTACTCACCGCGATCATTCGAGCTGGCGCCGGAGACCGGTATCAACTGCTGGCGTCCCGACGAATAACTGAATCGCAGTACCTGGATGCCCACTCCTTGCAGAGGGTCGCCATCTTCGTCGAACACGCCGCCGGCAATCGCGCCCAGGGGTGTAATCTTGATCTGCAGGTCGTGCATCTGCTGGCCCGCCGCCAGCGTGAGCAAAGTCCCCGTTCCCTCCGGCGTACGCGAACCGTAGACCTGGCGCGCATACCCGGGGCGCTCCACCCATAACCGGTACGATCCCGCCTCGATCTGGATGCCAAAGCGGCCGGAGGCGTCCGTGTCTGTGCTGATGGCTTGCGGCGTCTCGCCTGCTCCCAATGACACCTTGATATACAGCACATGCGCGTTCTTCACCGGGGCGCCGGTAAGCTTGTTGAACACCGTTCCGTCCAGCGAAGCTGCAGAAGGCGAGGCCGGGGTCTGGACGAAAAGCCCGCACAACATCAAAGTCGAAGTCAGTGCCCAAGCGTGCATGGCGAGAAGGCCGGTAATCTCGCGGCGCATTATAACCCAGGCGCGTCCGCAGTCTGCACCTTGGCTTCCAATGTAGTTTTATGCGGAAGCCGCCGACGTATCGTCGGCAAGCTCCTGTCCGGATGTGTTCGGCCACCGGAAGATAGGCGAACCGGACGCCAAGTTACGGCTATGCAGTCCAAGCTTTTTCAGAATGCGCTGCACGTGGTTCTTGGCCGTATATTCGGAGATACACAAACTCGCTGCAATCTCCTTGTTAGTGAGATGACGCGACAGGAGCTCCACAACGTTCCGTTCCCGCATGGTGAGGACTGGAGACATCGGCACCACGCGACCGCTGCCACCGGCAAGACGGGCCAAATGGGAAAACAAAGCATAGGTGATGTACGGCGGACACTTGAATTCCCCCTTGTGTACCTCTTGCAGAATTGCGACTAGTTCTCGCAACGAAGCCTCAGGCCCAACATAACCGCTGGCTCCGGCTTCCGCAACCCTGAGCACGCTCTCTTCCGACTCGAGAAATCCCAGTAGGATCACCTTGGCTTGAGGATGGCAATTGACGATCATGCGCACCCAATCCATCGTGGTTTCCAGCTCCAGGCTCGCCTCTACAAGGATGGTCTCGAAGCCGGCGAGGGCCGCAATATCAAGCCGGGTGAATGCTTGCGCCTTACACCCGGTGGCTTGCGCTACGGCTAGTGCCACGGATTCGGCCCGGTAACCGTGTGTGGAGAATACAGCAATGTTGGCGCGCTCCAGATCCAACGACATCGGGCCTCCATCTTTTCATTTCAGTTTTCGAGAACAAGAGGCCGGGGGGTGCTGGCAATATAGCATCCGAGCCTGTGGAAAACCACGCGCAATTAGGAAGAAATAACCACGCAATTTCCGCTCCTTGTTGCAACGCAGGATCGCCTGTCGGCCAGAAGAACCAAAGACGGAGGAGCGCGATCACTTGCTGGGTCTTTGAGTCGCTCGCCCCAGTGATGGCAAGGCTGGAGAAGCCCAATGTCTTCAAGAAGAGTTAGAAGAATCTTGTCTTAATCGACGCGAGTCGTCATGACGGTGAGAATACTTTTGGGAACGATCGGCGCAGAGTGGCAACGCACGCTGCTGGACCTGGCTCGGTCCGACGCCGACTTGGAAATCGTTGGCATGGCCGCGAGCGCTATGGATCTTCTTCTGCAAGTGGAAGAACTCAAGGCGGACGTGGTGGTGTTATCGCAGGTCACTGGTGGAGAAGAGCCGGGCATTTGCAGCCACCTCATGCTGGAGTATCCCGATGTGGCGGTGTTGCTCCTTCCCGGTACTCCGCGGCGCAACGCTGTTTGGCGCATGGTTCTCCGCAAAGAAAGCTGGAAGGACGCATCGAAAGAGATTCTCAGGACCGCGCTCAAATCGTGATTCGAAGAATCGCCAGGCAATACCCACAACTTGCAGGGGTCGAATCACTCGCCGGTTCCGGTGCAAGCCTTTGCGGAGGAGGGCCGAGCCGGCTTGGTTCGCAACCAGGCAGCTTCGTGACGGTTACGTACCCTGAGCTTCTCCAGCAGATGATGAATATGGTTTTTTACCGTGTTGGGTGTGATTCGAAGGCGGCTGGCAATTTCCTTGTTGCTGAGTCCCTCCTGGACCAAACGAAAAATCTCCTGCTCGCGCAGAGTGAGACGGGCTTCAGGGATTGAGTGGGCGTCCTCGCTCAGACGGCGAATCGTGTGAATGACCAGCTGGGTGATCCGTCCTGAACTCGGTGTCTGATTGCTACGCACCATCTGCAGGGTTTCAATAAGCTCACCCAGACCATCGCGTAATGAGACATAGCCGCTGGCGCCTTCTTCGATGAAGCGCACGAGATCGGCCTCGTTTCCCTCGACTCCAAGGAGTACAACTTTGCTAGCGGGATACTGCGACCGGGCTTGACGAACACGGTCAACGACGGCCTGGACCGGCCCCGAGCCGGCAACCAGAGCAATTTCAGCCTCGGCATCCCCACCGGAAGGATGACGTTCTGAATCCAGAACACGCCAACCGTGGTTTGACAGTGCTGCCTTCACCATCTCGTGAAAGAGGCGGTCCAAGCCCACGCTCACGATCACGTTATTCGATGAATCCATCTCAATCTCCAGAGGCGTACAAGCCGAACCGAATCCAAAGATTTGCGCTTCAGCATACTTAGAGCGGGCCGAGAATCACGGCACGGAAATGAATGTTCCGAAATCAGAACAGCAGCCGCAGAATATTCATTCGCAACAATTCCGCACGACTAGAGGTCTATGCGGTCCAAGAATGATTCATGCGTGGTTTGCGCCGCCTTCTTGCTACTGAAATCCTGGTGATGTTACCGACGCTGCCGTTTCGCCTGTCATCGGATATAAATACGCACAAAATGAAGGAATGAGGCGAGAATCCTCGACTCATGGTTGAACTCTTCCGGACGGTGACCCCCACGTCACGCCGCATGGTCCGTTTTTGAGCTACCGGGATGATTGTCCAATCTTGCTCGTATGAGTATACCTCTACCCATCCGCGTGTCTCCCGTTGTTTCGGGATGGGAGAACGCTGAAAGCCCGCCGGGTCGCCGGCCGGGTTTCTTGTTTAACGGGGGTCGCACAAACATGCTTGGCTCAGAAATCCACAAGACAAAACGTCCGGATACTGTGGATATGCACGAACGCGCCGTGCAGAGGGTCATATGCACTTTCCGTGAGCGCCTGGACGAGAACATTTCGCTGAAGGAAATGGCGGCCGTTGCTTATATGAGCAGGTACCACTTCAACCGGACCTTTCGGCAGATTACCGGTCTTCCGCCTTGCCGTTTTCTGACCAAGCTGCGGGTTGAGGCCGCCACGCGAATGCTGCTCGATACTGACAATAGCGTGACGGAAATTTGCCTGGATGTGGGGTACACCAGCCTGGGAACTTTTGTCCGCAGGTTTTCTCATTTGCTAGGCGTTTCTCCCATGAGGCTGCGTACTTTGCGCCGATCAACATCCGAGAGCCTTCTCAAGCGATTAGAGAAGGAGTGCTGCAGCGCTACGGCCCAGCCGCGTCCTTCGGTGAGCGGACGGGTTCAAGCTCCACCTTCGTTTTCAGGGCCTGTATTCATCGGGCTCTTTCCGACGCCTATCCCGGAAGGCACCCCGCTGGCCTGTGCCATCAACATGCAGCCTGGCCCGTATCTGATGTCGCCAGTGCCGAACGGACGTTACTACGTATTTGCCCTGGGGTTGCCGTGCCCGGATAGTTTGGATGATTTCTTCAGGTATGAATCCGCGCTGCGCGGCGGGGGACAAGTCATCAGGGTCAACAACAATGCGGTGGAATGCGAAGAAATCTGCTTGCGGGAAGCGGCCTTGACCGATCCTCCGGTACTGCTCAATCTGCCGATTCTGTTGAACAAGAACAACAGCGTGCGCAGCGTGGCTTGAAGACCCACTTTGTTTCTAAGTGGGACTGAACCGCATGGACGCATGCAGCAGCAACGTTCCGAAAAAAATGACCATACAAGCACGAGCGCGTTTTCTGAAACAAGGCGTAAGGCCGCTGGTTCTCTGGGGAGCAGTGGCGCTGATCGGCTGGTTTGCCCAATTGCCTCGCCTGTCCCCTGAAGAATCGGCGGGCATGGCCGGCCGTTTTCACTTTCAGCGGGAACGTTTTCCCCGGCTCGACGGTCCGTCACGCACCTATCGCAACGTGAACCCCCGGCTGCAGCGCATCAATGCCTGGATTTCCACCGTCGGCGCCGGCATTGCGTTGGGCGATCTCGATGGTGACGGTTTGTCCAATGACGCTTGCCTGGTCGATCCCCGCACCGACGATGTCATCGTGACCCCGGTACCGGGCACGGGCGAACGGTACCGGCCTTTTGCCCTGAATCCGCATCCGTTGCCCTACGATCCTTCCAGTATGGCCCCCATGGGCTGCCTCCTGGTCGATCTCAACGAGGACGGCCTTCGCGACGTGGTGGTCTACTACTGGGGCCGCACCCCGGTCGCCTTCCTTCGCCGGTCCACATCGCAGGATACGCCGCTCTCCGCCGACTCCTTTGTTCCGCAGGAACTGGTTCCAGATGGTGAGCGCTGGTACACCAATGCTGGGCTGGCCGCTGATATCGACGGCGATGGACATGCCGACCTCATCTTCGGAAACTATTTCCCCGATGGGTCCATGGTCCTTGGAAATAGCGGCACCGTGGAGATGCAAGCTTCCATGTCGCGCGCCGGTAACGGCGGCAGCAAACCTGTCCTGCTGTGGAAATCGGCGACCTCGGGCGAGAAGCCCAGCGTTCAATTCTCCCGCGCACCGGACCTTGACCCCGGGCTCGGACACGGCTGGACTCTGGCCATGGCCGCGTGCGATATCGATGGCGATCTGCGTCCCGACATCTATATCGCCAACGACTATGGCCCGGATGTTCTGTTGCACAACGTCTCCTCGCCGGGTCACGTCGCATTTCAGCGTTTGCGCGGACGTCGCGAGTTGACCACTCCCAAGTCCAAGGTGCTCGGCCAGGATTCGTTCAAAGGCATGGGCGTGGACTGCGCCGACCTCAATGGCGACGGCTTCCCTGACTTCCTGGTTGGCAACATCACCGATTCTTATGCCCTCGAAGAGAGCAATCTGCTGTTCATCAGCACCGGAAACCTGAAGGAGATGCAATCGGGCGTCGCGCCATATCGCGAGCGCGGTGAAAGCCTCGGTCTGGCGCGCAGTGGATGGTCGTGGGACGTCCGCTTTGGCGACTTCGACAATGACGGCTTTCCGGAAATCGTGCAGGCTACCGGCTTCCTCAAGGGTTCTACGAATCGCTGGCCGGAGTTGCAGGAGCTGGCGATGGGCAACGATCTCATGTTGCGCGATCCTTCGCATTGGCCGCGGGTTGCGCCCGGAGATGATCTGAGCGGTGGGAATCACGACCGTTTCTACGTGCGCTCACGCTCGGGAAGGTACTTCGACATGGCCGCGCAAGTTGGTTTGGGAGAACCCTACGTGACGCGCGGCGTGGCGGTGGCCGATGTCGACGGCGATGGACGCCTCGATTTTGCCCTGGCGAATCAGTGGGCTGACTCCTTCTTCTTTCACAACCTCAGCGAATCCACCGGAGACTTTCTCGGCCTGCATGTGCTGCTGCCCGTAATCCCTGCATCCACTACGATTCGTGACGGGCACACGGCCGGCCCCCTGCGCGGCTACCCCGCCTTGGGCGCGCGCGTGACGGTCTATCTTCCCGACGGTCGCAAACTGGTGCAGCAGGTGGATGGCGGCAATGGACATTCTGGCAAGAGCAGCCCCGATCTTCATTTCGGGCTGGGCTCTGTTGGCCGGCGCGGCCTACGTGTGGCGTTCGACTGGCGTGACCGGAGCGGAACTGTGCGGCACGAAGAAGCCGATCTCGCGCCGGGTTGGCACACGGTGCTCTTGGGGAGTTCTGACAAATGACGATGACCGATACCTGGATCCAGGCACGTCGCTTAGGCGGCTTACGGCGCTTCGCGGTGGCCATTACAGTGCTCAACATTCTGGGACATGCGTTCTTCGGATTCGAGCAGTCGTGGGCCCAGCCTTTGCTCTCCCTGGCAACCGCGTATGCCTGCGAGCTGTTTATCGAATGGATCGAAGCCCAGGCGGACAACCGCAAGCCCCGGTTTCTCACTGGCTGGAGGCAAGCTGTGGATTTCCTCCTGCCCGCGCATATCACCGGACTGGCTGTGGCTATGTTGCTCTACTCCGGGGACCGCGTCCTGCCGACCATGTTTGCTGCGGCGGTCGCGATTGCATCCAAGGCCACATTTCGTGTCGCTGTGGAAGGGCGCTTGCGCCATTTCCTCAACCCTTCCAACTTCGGCATCACTATTACTCTCCTGGTGTTCCCATGGATAAGCATTGCTCCGCCGTATCACTTCACGGAAAACCTGGGACCTGCCGGATCCTTGATTCTTCCCGGCATCATCTGCGTTTCCGGCACGTTGATCAATCTTCGCTTTACTGGACGGCTGCCGCTGATCCTGGGATGGTGGGCCGGGTTCGTGGCCCAAGCGGTCTTGCGTAACCTGCTGTTGGGTTCATCTCTCGCGGGCGCTCTCAATCCTATGACCGGCGTAGCCTTTGTGCTGTTCAGCTTCTACATGGTCAGTGATCCGGCCACGACTCCTTTTTCGGCGCGAAGCCAGGTTTTCTTTGGCATGGCAGTGGCGGGCGCCTACGGGCTGCTGGTTTCGCTTCATGTGGCCTTCGGGTTGTTCTTTGCCCTGACTTCTGTGTCCACGCTGCGTGGCTTAACGCAATACCTTACAGGTCTGAGCCGGGCAACTTCGCCGGCCCGCGTTCCCGCTGCGGCTCCGCATCCCGTGACGGCGATGCGTAAGCATGCCTGAGTTTGAGAGGTTTTGTGCTGAAGAGGTTACTGCACATTGCGCCGGAGGAAGTGACGTTTGCGCGTCGTCGCTTTCGCGTTCCTCGCGAATCCGTACGCCGGCGGTTGGAGCGCGTGGGAGAATCTTTCCTGCACGGATATCATGCGGCCCTTGCCGGCGGGGGGATGGAGGTTCTGAAAGCCCGACTGTCGGACGTGGAGCTGGAATTTCGTGGCTTCGCCTACGAAGGCGCGGCCATGGCCGTTCATCTCCTGGACCAGCTCACCCCGTGGAGGAATCCGCAACTCCCGGCGTTTCTGGACGGCCCAGGCGAACCACATATCTATATGGTCCACGTGGGGATCGGCTGGTCAATGGCTCGCTTGCCCTTGCGCCTCGAGCACCAGCTCTCGCGTCTCGACCCGCTTCTGCGCTGGCTGGCTCTCGATGGCTATGGCTTTCATGAGGGTTACTTTCATTGGCCACTGTACGCGGGCGGAACGGCGCGGCCCAAACGCTTGAGCAGTTACCGACTGCGGGCCTTTGATCAAGGACTGGGCCGCAGCCTGTGGTTCGTCGGTGGCGCCGATCCGGACTGGATCACCAAGACACTAGCGGTTTTTCCCGAGTCGCGACGCGCCGATCTGTGGAGCGGCGTGGGGTTGGCCTGCGCTTACGCCGGAGGCGCTGACGCTTGGGAGATCAAACGCCTGCGCGTTGCGGCGAACGTGTACTACTCGCATCTCGCCCAAGGCGCGGTCTTCGCCGCCGGCGCTCGCAGCCACGCCGGCAATCCTGCGGAGCATACGGAACTTGCCTGCCAGTTGCTTTGTGATCTTACAGCGCAAGCAGCAGCCGCGGTTTCTGACGAGACGCAACTCCACGCGCAAGAAGGTTCTGAGCCTGCCTACGAAGTCTGGCGGCGTCTGATCCGGATGCGCTTTAGCGAAGAGGAACGCCACGGCCACGAACCATACCCAGAACACGGGCGATTGCTCATCACAGCCAGCAACTCGCGAGAGGAGAATCGAAAATGTCCAACGATCATAAGTACAACATCATGCTGAAGGCATTCGCCATCTTGATGGTCGCGCATTGGCTTGAACACCTTGTGCAGGCGTATCAGGTGTGGGTCCTGGGATACGAGCGCCATCACGCCCGCGGCGTGCTGGGCCAGATCTTTCCCTGGCTCATGCACAGCGAGTGGCTGCACTTTGGGTTCGCCGTGCTGACCTTCGCCGGGCTGCTGTTGCTGTATCGCGCTTTTACCGGACCCGCGCTGGTGTGGTGGCAGGTAGCACTGATCATTCAGGCGTGGCATCTGGTGGAGCACAGCTTGCTTTTTGCCCAGGCGCAGGGCGGGTTCTTGCTGTGGGGCGCCAAGGAACCCACATCCGTGCTGCAGCTTTTCTTCCCACGAATCGAGCTGCATCTGTTCTACAACTCCGTGGTAACCGTTCCTATTGTGGTGGCCATGCTGCTGCGTTGGAGGAGCATGGCTCCCCAGGCGGCGCGAGCGGAGACCGCAGTGGAGGCCGCGTGATGGTTTTGTGCGCCATCGGGCTACGAAAACCCAGTGCCAGGAAGGGACGTTAGGTCCGTCCGCATGGGTACCGCTATCGCCATTGTCGGAATGGCCTGCTGCTACGCCGATGCGCGCAGCCCGCAACAGCTGTGGGAGAACATATTGGCTCGTCGCCGGGCCTTCCGCCGGCTTCCAGCGGAGCGACTGTCGCTAGACGATTATTTTTCCGCCGACCCCGAAGTGGCCGATACCATCTACTCCTCCCAGGCCGCCGTGATTACGGACTATGAATTTGACCGCGTAGATTTCCGCGTGTCCGGTCCGATCTTTCGCAGTGTTGACATGGCACATTGGCTCGCACTGGACGTGGCCAGCCGAGCACTGGAGGACGCAGGTTTCCTCAACGGCGGCTGCCGGCCTTTGCCTCAAGAGAGCACCGGCGTGCTGGTGGGAAACACGCTCACCGGCGAGTTCTCCCGCGCCGCCACCTTGCGTTTGCGCTGGCCTTACGTGCGCCGCGTGGTCGATGCCCGGCTACGCGCTGAAGGATGGGACGGACAACGCCGGTCGGCGTTCCTGGGCGATCTTGAGCAGGACTATAAGGCGCCTTTCGCTCCTGTAGGCGAAGAGACGCTGGCCGGCGCGCTCTCCAATACCATTGCCGGACGCATCTGCAATCATTTCCATCTTGGCGGCGGCGGATACACGCTCGATGGAGCTTGCTGCTCGTCGTTGCTGGCCGTGGCCCGCGCCTGTTCCGCTCTGGAGACAGGAGAACTGGATCTTGCGCTCGCCGGCGGCGTCGATCTCAGCCTGGATCCATTCGAACTCGTAGGCTTCGCCAAGGCGGGCGCGCTGGCCCGCGGAGAAATGCTAGTCTACGATCGCGAGTCCAGCGGCTTCCTGCCCGGTGAGGGCAGCGGCTTCGTGGTGTTGATGCGGGAGGAAGACGCCCGCTTTCAAGGCCTGCGATCGTACGGCGCGATTCGCGGCTGGGGCATCTCCTCCGACGGCGGCGGCAGCATCACCCGCCCGGAAAAACGCGGGCAGGTGCTGGCGTTGCGCCGTGCCTACCAGCGCGCGGGGTATGGGGCAGAGACGGTGGCACTGTTCGAAGGGCACGGAACCGGGACTCCGGTGGGCGACGAGGTAGAGCTTCAGGCCCTCAGTGCTGTTCGCCGGCAGGAAGATTCAGAGGCGCCACCCGCCGCGGTCGGCTCCATCAAAGCGAACATCGGTCATACCAAGGCGGCCGCCGGTGTGGCCGGACTGATCAAGGCAGCGTTGGCCATCCACCATCAGGTATTGCCGCCGGCTACAGGTACGCGCAAACCGCGGCGCGAGTTGGAAGGCGACAATGCGGCACTGAGAGTGCTGGAGACTGCCGAAACCTGGCCGAAAGCCTTCCCCCTCCGTGCTGGGGTCAATTCGTTCGGCTTCGGCGGAATCAATGTGCACGTCACGCTTGAAGGCGTGGATAGAAAGCCTGGCACGAGTCTTTCGCCGCGAGATCAAGTGATCGCTTCGAGCGCCCAAGATGCGGAGCTGTTCCTTTTCACCGCGGATTCGCGTTCAGGCTTAGGGAAAAAACTAGAGCTCTTCGCGGACCGAGCTTCTGGGCTTTCTTATGCGGAGCTGTCTGACGCGTCAGCCGCGTTGGCCGGCGAGATCAGCGCAGGAACCTGGCGGGCAGCCGCGGTCGCGGCGTCACCCACAGAACTTGGAGAACAACTCATCACGCTGCGCCACCTGCTAGAGCAGGGTGGGACGGGCAAAATCAACCCGGATCGAGGAATCTTTCTGAGCGTGGCCTCTACCACGCCGCGAATCGGATTCCTTTTCCCCGGACAAGCTTCGCCGGTGCGGCTGCATGGGGGCGCTCATGGGCGCCGCTTCTCCAGCGTGCGCGAAGTCTACCGCGCTGCAGAACTGGATGACGGCGTAGATGTGGGATCCACTGCCGTAGCCCAGATTGCCATTGCCACTGCGGAGGCAGCGGGGTTGCGGATGATGAATGACTTGGGAATTGAGGCCTCCGTCGCCGTCGGACACAGTCTCGGCGAACTCGCAGCCTACCATTGGGCCGGCGCCATCGATGAAGACTCGCTGCTTGCCCTTGTACGCGCTCGCGGACGTTCCATGTCCGAACTGCCGGGGCCGGCAGGCGTCATGGCCGGCATCGCAGCCACCGCCTCCGAAGTCGAGTCACTGCTGGATGAAGCACAAGCTGGACGCGAGTCCGTCGTCGTTGCATGTTTCAATGCGCCCCAGCAGATTGTTGTTGCCGGGGAGGGCGGTTCAGTGGCGCGGGTAATGACAATGGCCCAAGCTCGCGGCTGGAATGCCACGTTGCTTCCAACCGCCAACGCGTTTCACTCGCCCTTGATGTCTCCCGCGAAAGCCCCTTTTCAAGAAGCTGTCAGCGAGCTTGAGCTGCGTCCGCTTCGGCGGCGCGTCGTCTCCACGATCACAAGCGCCGAGCTTCCGGAAAGCATCGATTTGAGGAAGCTGCTGGTGGAGCAGCTCACATCGCCGGTCCGGTTTTCCGAGGCGCTGACCGAAGCTGCGAAGAACACCGACCTTCTTATTGAGGTTGGCCCCGGACAAGTTCTTTCGCATCTCGCCAACGGCCGGGGCGACGTGCCGGCCATCGCATTCGATGTGGCCGGCTCTTCCATGGCCGGAGTCCTAAAAGCGGCCGCCGCAGCCTATGTGTTGGGCGCGCCCTTGCGAACCGAAGCTCTATTCAAAGATCGTTTTGTCCGGCCTTTCGACTTCAATCGCACGCCACGTTTCTTTGTGAATCCATGCGAGATGTCGCCGTTAAATGCAGACGGAGCAAGCGCGCTTTCGGCTGGAGCGAGGCGGAATGAGCGTGCAGACATTGCCGCGAATCAAGGGCCGGCGCCAGGCGACAACGCCTTGGACGTCGTACGAATGCTCATTGCGCGTCGCACAGAGCTTCCTGCAACGGCAATTTCTACGGATGCCCATCTGCTCCGCGACCTTCATCTCAACTCCATCGTGGTAGGAGAACTTGTCGCATCGGCAGCACGGCAACTGCGCCTCGCGCCCCCCCGCCATCTTCTGGAATTCGCCGACGCCACCGTCGGCGAGACTGCCAAGGCGTTGGAGCGACTGAGCCAGGCCACGAACGGCGCCGCGGGTGGCGTCGAGGCAGGCTTCACCGGCGTGGACGAATGGCAACGCGCCTTCTTCGTAGATTGGAACCCGCGTCCATTGCGCCGGCGATCTCCTCTGCAGGCGGCCGGTCGCTGGAACGTTTTTGCTCCACGCCAACCGGAATTGGCCAGGACGCTCTCGGGCGCCGCGCTGCCCGGAAGCGGCGTGTTGGTTTGCCTTTCACGCCAAGACTCATTGGAAGAACAAGCAGGGACACTGCTGGAAGGCGCTCACGCGGCGCTCGAGAACAAAGGACAGAAGCGATATTTTGTGGTGTTCGGAGCCGCTGGCGTGGCCTCGGCGTTTGCGCGAACGCTGCATCTGGAAGAGGCGGACATTTTGACGCGAATCATTGAAGCTCCGCTTGATTCGCACCTCGTCGATCGCGTCATCGACGAAGTCAACGCCGTCGGGGAATGCCTTGAAGCACGCTATGACAACAGCGGAAGCCGCGCCCAAGCCTGCCTGCGGCTTCTCCCGGAAAGCGAAGAAGCCCCGGTGGGCATTCCACTTGGCCCGCACGACGTAGTGCTGGTCAGCGGCGGGGGCAAAGGGATTGTCGCCGAATGCTCCTTGATGCTGGCCCGCGAAACCGGCGCTGCGCTCCTGATCCTGGGGCGCTCCCGGCCGGAAGATGACGTACAAGTGTCGGCACATCTCAAGAAGCTGGCCGGCCAAGGCCTGAGGGCACAATACATCCCCACCGACGTCACTGATGCGCCGGCAGTAAGAGGCGCCGTGAGCGTCGGGGAAGCAAGCCTCGGCCGTGTAACCGCGATCATCCACGGCGCCGGCCACAATCAGCCGAAACTGCTCCGCGATCTGGACCACGCTACCCTGCTGCGCACGCTTGCACCCAAAGTCCAAGGCCTTCGCAACCTTATTGCCGCAGTCGATGGCAATAGTCTGCGCCTGTTGGGCACATTTGGTTCCGTGATCGGACGAGCCGGCCTGCGCGGTGAGGCCGACTACGCCCTGGCCAACGCCTGCCAGTCGTTCCTTACTGAAGAGTTTGCTCGCGCCCATCCCGTTTGCCGTTGCCTGGCCTTCGAATCTTCCGCGTGGTCGGGAATCGGCATGGCCGAGCGCCTGGGCAGCCTGGAAGCGCTGCGCCGCGATGGCATCGCGGCCATCCCGCCCGAACAGGGCGTTGCCTGGCTTCGCAATCTGCTGTCGCGCAAATTGCCGTCGATCTCTGTGGTGCTCGCCGGACGTTTGGGCGCACATCCCCCGTTACCCATGGAGGGAGCGGCCCCGCTGCTGCGTTTCCTGGAAAAGCCGCGCGTCTTTTACCCGAGAGTTGAGTTGGTGGCCGATGCCGAGTTGAGTACCGCATCCGACCCTTATCTTCTCGATCACGTTTTCCAGGACCAGCCGCTTTTGCCGGGGGTGATGGCTCTGGAAGCCATGGCGCAAGCGGCCATGGCCGTGACGGGCGAAAGCAAGTTACCGGTCCTGACCGATGTCCGCTTCGAGCGATCTTTGGTGGTCGCGGTGGGTGCGCGTGTGACCTTGCGCGTGGCCGCGCTGGTACGCGAGCCGGGCAACGTCGAAGTAGTAGTACGCAGCTCCAGTACGTCCTTCCAAGTCGATCACTTTCGCAGCATCTGCAGCTTCAAGGAACCGCCGCTTCCATCGCTGGAAGCGACGCCTCCTCCGGGTCCGTCAAGGCTGGCGGTGGACCCGGAGAGGGACTTGTACGGGAAGCTTCTCTTCCAATCGGGACGGTTTCGCCGGCTGGCCGGTTACCGGCTCTTGAACGCGCGCTCCTGCTGGGCAGAGATCGTCACTGGCGTGCATGCGAACGGAGCGAAAAGGAGCGAAGTCAGCACGAATTGGTTCAGCCAATATCTGCCTTCGGCATTGGTGCTCGGCGATGCCGCCGCGCGCGACGCTGCTTTGCATGCGGTACAGGCCTGCGTTCCTCACGCTGTGCTGCTTCCTGTCGGAGTGAAACGGCTTTACGCGGCGCCGCTCAATACAGCGTCTCCTGAGGAACTCCTGGTACACGCGAGCCGGCGCTGGGTCGATGGTGCGACTTATTGTTATGACGTGGAGTTGCGGACCGCGGACGGCATCCTGCGCGAGAAATGGGAAGAGCTGCAGCTCCGCAAAGTAGCGGACGTATCCAATCACTCCTGGCCTGATCCGCTGGTGGCTGCGTTCCTGGAATGGCGTATCGCGGAAACGATTCCTGCAGCCAGCGTGGCCGCAGCGTTTGAGCGCGACCGGAGCAACGACCGGCGCTCCCGCAGCGAACGAGCCATTCAGAAAGCACTTGCATCTCCCCAGCCCGTGCACTGGCGGCCCGACGGCAAGCCTGAGGTGCAGGCCTCTGCCACGGGTGTGTCCGCGGCCCACTCTGACGGTTTGACGCTAGCCGTGGCTGGACCGAGTCCGCTGGCTTGCGATCTGGAACCGGTGCGCGTCCGCTCCGAGCAGGTCTGGCGCGATCTCCTGGGCCGCGAGGGCTGGAGCCTGGCCGAGTTGATTGCTGCTGAGGCCGGCGAGCATGTGCAGACCTCTGCCACCCGCGTATGGACGGCGCTGGAGTCGCTCAAAAAAGCGGACGCTCCTCACGACGCGCCGCTGGTCTTGCTTTCCTGTTCTCAGGGAAAACAAGGCTGCGTCTCGCTCGCTGCTTCCGGGTTGAGGATCGCCAGCTCCATCGTGGAATTCCGCGACGACCCCACGCAGTTCGCCGTTTCCGTTCTGGCAAGGAGCGATGATCAACGATGAGTTACTACGAATACCGCCACCGCGTCGGATTTGAAGAGACCAACGTCGTCGGGAACGTCTATTTCACGCACTACTTGCGCTGGCAGGGGCGCTGCCGGGAAATGTTCCTGCATCAGCACACGCCGGAATTGATGGCGGAATTAGGCCGAGGCCTGGCCCTGGCCACCACGCGCGTGGCCTGTTCGTACTACCGCGAGCTGGCGCCTCTTGACGAAGTCGCCATCAGAATGAGCGCCGCAGCCATGACTCCCAGCCGCCTCACCATGGTCTTTCAATACTTTCGCCTCGGGCCGGGAGGCCAAGAAGAACTCGTGGCAGAAGGTGAGCAGGAGGTCGCCTGCATGTACCGCGCGGATAACCACATGGAGCCGGCGCCGCTACCCCAGGCATTGCGGGACGCAGTTGAGCAATATATGAGGCCCACAGCGGTGTCGTCCACGGGTCTTGCGGTAACGCTTTGAAGCCGCCAGCTATCTTTATAATCCGTATAATCCGTTCGCGGGACACATGGAATGCCTGATGATCAGGAAGACACAACCGTCTATCGTCTATAAGGTTGTGGTAAACCACGAAGAGCAGTGCTCCATTTGGCCAGCCAATCGAGAAAACCCGTTGGGTTGGAACAACGCAGGCAAAAGCGGCACAAAAGAAGAGTGTTTGGCTTACATCAAGGAAGTGTTGACAGACATAGGTCCGCTGAGCTTGAGAAACAAGATGCAAGAGTAAGGACACTAGACCCGCGCCCCCGCGTCAGGAACTCTATCGGTGCTCGACGTTCTTCGGATTGGTTGGCGTCCAATGTCTGACTATTTACCCCCAAATCTGAACTGAATTCCGCCTGCGTAGCGGAAGTGGTTTTGATTGTTGGTGGAAGTCAACGGGTTAGTCAGCCGGGTCAACACGTAGTCAACGTCGGCCAACCGGACGGCAAACATCTTCCCGAGCGGAAGATCAACGCCGCCACCCACGGCCATCGCGAACGGGTTCTGGTTCCCCTGCACGTGAAGGGTAGATCCCGGAGCTGCCGCAATCACCCTGGAGAGATTGGCATATGCATCTACGTGGGCAACGCCAAAGAGTATCTGTCCAAAGGGCTCAAAATGTTTGAGGCGGCCCTTGACGATAGGCCCGAACAAATAGGTCTTCAAGGTGCCGTTTGCCGAGTACGTTCCTGCCGGAATGGTTCCGGCGCTGGTCACGACAGTTCCAAACGTCGTGGTGAAGTTGGTGCTTCCATAAAACATCATGTCGGCCTTGATCCCGAGCGCCGGGCGCAAGAAGAAGCTCGCATCAAATCCGCCGCCATTAAAGTTTCGGTTCTGTATTGCAGGCAGCGTGGGATTGAAACGGAAATACGAGTATTCGCCCGTAATTTCTACCTTCGGGGGATCCTGGGCGATTGCGGGAATTGCCATAGCAAGCGCCACTGCTCCGAGCAACATCCATTTACGCTTCATATAAAACTCCTCCTGAGAATCAGGACAAAAAAAATTCTTGGGGACATCTGCTTATGCGATTCAAGGTTTTTTGCTGTGGTTGCCACCCGCGATCTTGAATCCGGGTACGAACGCCAACTCTCACGCACGGGCGCAACAGCGTGAGTGGCCGATTCTTGATCGGCAGCACACTTTCGCCGCTGGCCCAGGCTCTCCCAGTGAAGAAAGCTTCTGATCCGCAGCCCGAACGAGGCAGCTCTCACAGGGCTGGGCAGAAGCTTGGCGCCGGCGCAGCCTCATGACGAAGGAAGATGATGCAGGTCGTGATCCGGGCGTACTTGAACTCTCGGTTCGAAGGCGGGGTCGAGCACGACAAATCAGGCGAGGCGGTCGAGGCGATTCTTCCGGTGCATCTGCTGCCGGTAGAGACGACCCATTATTTGCCCACTTCCAAAAAATGCAGCGTCTCCAGCGCCTGCTTCAGTTTGCGGCGGACCTTTAGTTCATCGGCAGGCTTGAATTCCTTCACCGTGCCCGGATCGTAGTTGCCGAAGTTTGTGGTAGCAATGCGTAAATCTGCCGTATAGCAGCGACCGCCATGGAAGGCCCGGTAAATGAAGTCCTCCGCAGAGTGGCCCATGCCCGCATCCCCGTCCTGGGAAGTCTTGAAAATGACGCCATTTATTTTCTCGTCGTCGGTTTTCGTGCCCGGAAGATCGTAGCAGGTCGTCTCGTCCTTGGCGCTATTCAGTATGCCCAGTGCAAGAGTCGCGCTGGTAAAGTTGTAGTCCTTGTAGGCGTGGCCGCCGTATGCAAGGCACGCGATGGGAGTGATCGTGTCCTGGTCTATCTGGCATGCAGGGAGGTAATCCTGGCAGGATGGGGTGCTCTTCTGGCATAACAAGAGCGGGTCGGAATACTGAAATGTAACCGCGTGATCCGCGCTCTCAAAGCTGCGAGTCTGCGGTGACGCTTTCCTGGATTGCGGCGATGCAAGTACCATACAAAACAGCAGACCAAAAACAGCAATCAGCCTCGAGTAACTGTTCATCGCGAGAACCCTCCTCCAGGCACGTAGATTATACGCACCAAATCTTGGAATCGGCCGCACCTTTTGTAGGCGAACTTCATACTCAGGACACTAGAATCTGCGGCCAGCTGGGTGTATTCCTGGAGACTACAATGTCTGTCAATGATTCCCAATGATCAACGATCCGCGGCTAACCCGGCTGGTTGATGCGGCTTCTGTTCTGCTCTTTGGCGGCGACGACGATAGCCGGATCGCGGCGGCGGTGGCATCGCTGGACGGGTTGTTTCGCGGGATTACCGGAATGCGCGAAGACACGATCGACCCGCGTGACCGTTCGGCCACCTCGCTGCCCGCGGGGTCCGCTATTTCTCCGCTGGATGCCGGGCGCTGCCTTCTGGACCCGCGGCGGACCGCCATCTATCTGCGCGGCGTTCATGGCGCCATCCAGGAAGCCCAGCAGAGGTTCCCGGGGGAGGTCATCCACGTCCTGTATGCGGGTTGCGGGCCGTTTGCCCCGCTGTGTCTGCCACTGCTGCCGCTGCTCGCGAGACAGGCAGTCCGCTTTACCGTGCTGGACGTGCACGCGCGCGCCATCGAGAGTGTCCAGGCAGTCCTGGCAGCCTTGCGGTTGGAAAGGGGGAACGCCGATTGTCTGGTAGGCGATGCCACCCACTATCACAACCCGGACAATCGCCCCCTGCATGTCGTGGTAAGTGAAACCATGCAACGAGCGCTGGAGAAAGAGCCGCAAGTGGCTATCCTGATGAACGCGGCTCCCCAGCTTACGGCCGGCGGCCTGATGATTCCCGAGATGATTGCCGTGGACGCGGTTCTCACCGACCTGTCATGGGAACATGGCGGCAACGGCGTTGTACCGGAGCCTTGGAGCGGCCGCCTTCCGCTTGGCCGGATTCTCGAGGTTGACCGCGAACGGGCCTGCGCGTGGGCTGCGGCGGGAGTGCGGTCGCATTTGCCGCCGGCACGAATCGCCCTGCCCTCATTCGTCGCGGCGCAATACTCACTGGTGCTGGCAACCACTGTTCGTACGTTCGGCGTGCACGAGCTGCGAGAGTATGAGTCGGGTCTCACCCATCCGCTGATGGTGAATGGCTGGCGCGCGGGCGAGGAGGTCGAGTTTACCTACCGCCTTGGCGAGAAACCCGGATTCCACCTGGCAGCGTGTTCAAGGAAGACTGTGACATAAGTCATATTCGCAGTGCGTGGCTGCACTTATCTTGACTCCTGAAGCGGGGAATAGATGAGTGAGATAACAGGAGAGATGAGCGTAACCGAGGCGGTTCGAATCGCTCCGAAAACGCGAAAGGTCTTCGATCGCCACGGATTGAAAGGATGCGGCGGCGAGCGTGGACCGTCTGAGTCAATTTCCTTCTTTGCTGCAGTCCACCGGATTGATCTTGCAAAACTCCTTTGCGAACTCAACCAGGAAGCACCCGTTGCGGGCCGGCCCTACGTTTACCAAGAGGGTGCCGCCGACGTTATTTATCGTCGATTTTTCAAAGCTGCGATTGTGACTATCTTAAGCGTCGGCTGCATGTGGGGAGCGATTAGTCTCCTGCAGATCGCCCTGGGAAGGAGTTTCCTTCAATTGAAGCTCCTGCCGGCCATCCATGCCCATGCACAAGCCATGATTTCGGGTTGGGTCGGATTGTTTGTCATGGGATTCGCCTACCAGTCGTTTCCTCGCTTCAAGAACACAACCCTTTGGCGACCGGATCTCGCCAACATGACTTTTTATTTCCTCATCGCTGGTGTCATTGCCCGCATCATCGGGGAACTGATCGCGCCGGCTCCTGTCTCGATGTTCTTTGGTGTCATCGGGTTCGGATTGGAAATGATGGCGGGCGTGGGTTTCGTAACCGTGTTGCTGAATACCGCGCGCCAATCCATTGAACCGCGGGCCAAGTATGAAATCTTCATTCTCAGCGGCCTGTTCTGGTTTCTTGTCCAGATCCCGCTCAGTTATTGGTTGTTCTTTGCCAAACTTTTCGCGGCTGGTGAAAGACAACTGGTGATGCGCATCGCGCTGATCGACGGCCCATTACGCGAGGTTCAGTTGCTGGGATTCGCAGCGTTGATCATCGCCGGCGTCAGTCAGCGTTTCGTGCCGCTGGTGTACGGCCTGAAGCCTCCCCGGCGTGATTATTTCAAGAGCATCTTTTGGATCATCAATGGCAGCTTGCTCCTGAACATCGCCAGCTACGTTTTACTGTTGCTGACTTTCAACCCCGTTTTCGGCATTACTCTTGAAGTCGCTTACCTTGCTATGCCGGTATGGACCATCCTTCTGGCGAAACAGATTGGAATCTTCAGCGCCCCGCAACGCCGGGATCGCAGTTTCAAGTTTATTCGCACCGCGTATGTCTGGCTTCTGGTTGCGGCCTTCATGCTGCCGTTATTTCCCCTTTACAGCGCTTTCACCCGCCAGTTGTTTGCCCATTCCTGGATGGGAGCTTACCGGCATGCCTTCACGGTGGGATTTATCAGCATGATGATTCTCGGCGTTTCCTCTCGCGTTGTGCCGATTCTGGCCGGCGTTGATGGCGCGAAGCTTACGTCGCTGTGGGGACCGTTCATTCTGATCAACCTTGGCAATGCAGGAAGGGTGCTCCTGCAGGTTCTCACCGACTGGTCCCCAAAACTCGCGTATCCGCTCGTGGGTTTCACCGGCTTTATCGAAGTCATAGCCCTCGCTTGGTGGGGCATTCATTTGTGGCGAGTCATGAACCTGGCCGGAACGTATCGCCCACAAATCCTCACGATCAACGTTCCGATTGTGGCCGTTCGGTAAGCCGTCGACGGCTGTTCCAACTCAATGGGCGGTTTACAATGCTCTTGAAATGCCGCCCACAACGCACACTTTGGATATCCTTCGCCGAGTCCCGATCTTTGCTGATCTTTCTGACACCGAAATGCGCTTTTTGGCTGAGCGGGCTGTTCCGCGCAACTTTACCAAGGGTGAGCTGGTCTTCAACGAGGGCGATCCCTGCTCCGGGCTCTTTATCATCGAAACCGGCCACTTGCGAATCTTCAAGAGCTCGCCCAGCGGCCGCGAACAGGTGCTGACCGTCGAGGGACCCGGAAGCTCGGTAGCAGAATTGCCCGTATTCGACGGCGGTACGTATCCCGCATCGACGGCAGCCTCAGATGATGCTCGCGTTTATTTCATCAGCAAACAGGATTTTCATTCTCTTTGCCTTGTCCATCCCCAGGTGCCTCTGAAAGTGTTGAAGGTGGTTGGCGGCCGCCTGCGCAAACTCGTCGGTATCATCGAGGAGCTCTCCTTCACTACGGTCCGTTCCCGGCTCATCTCGGTGTTGATTCGCATGGCTCTGACGGGAAAAAAGACACCGGCAGGAATCGAAATCCAACTGCCTTCGAGCAATCAGGATTTGGCTTCTCAAATCGGCACGGTGCGGGAATTGGTCTCTCGGAACCTGAGCCGTTTGCAGGCAGAAGACCTCATCCGCATGGA
>CAZFRV010000273.1:0-4719 GCA_964521445.1 uncultured Acidobacteriaceae bacterium | reverse complement strand
ACGGCGTCCACGTCCTTGTCGCGCGACATCACGGCGATCTTGGTGCGTTCACCGGCTTCACGGGCAATGGCCCGGATCTGCACCGTGCCGTCGTAAATTTCCGGCACTTCGGTCTGGAACAGGTTCTGCACCAGCTCCGGCGCGGCGCGCGAAACCACCACGGCCGGCCCTTTGGAATTCTTGTCTACACGCACCAGCACGGCGCGCACGCGCTCGCCTACGGAGAACGACTCCAGCCGCGATTGCTCCTTCTTGGACATGCGGGCCTCGGCCCGGCCAATGTCAAAGATCACATCCGGCCCCTCGATGCGCTTGACCGTCGCGTTCAGCACTTCGCCCACGCGCCCGATGTACTCGTTGTAAACCGTGTCACGCTCGGCCTCGCGGACCTTCTGGAAAATGATCTGCTTGGCGATCTGGGCGGAGATGCGGCCCAGCCCTTCCGTGGACTTGAGGAAGCGCACTTCCCCGCCGACTTCGGCGTTGGGATCGATTCCTTTGGCCTCTTCCAGCGAAATCTCCAGCTGCGGATCTTCAATGTCATCTTCCGAAGGAAGAATGCTCTTGACCGCGTACACGCGGATCATGCCGGATTCTTTGTCCAGCTCGCCCTTCAGGTTTTCCTGGCTTTTTTCCTTCTTGCGCGTGGCCGCAACAATGGCGTCTTCCACCGCGCTGACTACAATCTGCGGATCAATGCCTTTTTCCCGGCTTAACGCATCAATGACGTTGTAAATTTCACTTGCCATACGAAAACGGTCCTTATGATTGCCTTGCTCAACTTCTTCTACTAAATCTCGGGCACCAGGTTGGCCTTCTCCACGTTGGCCAGCTCAATTTCGATTCGTTGCCCTGCGTTCGCATGTCCCGGCTTGGGCTTGCCCTTGCCGGATATCGTCTCCAGCGTGAGCCTGCCTTCCTGAAAACTCTGCAAACGCCCTTCAAAATGGCGGTTGCCGTTCACCGGCTCGCGCGTCATCAGCTTCATCCGGTTTCCCGTGAAGCGCTTGAAATCTTCCGGCTTCACCAGCTTCCGGTCCAGCCCCGGCGACGACACTTCCAACGTATACGCCGCTCCCGAAACCGCATCCTCCACGTCCAGGATCACCGAAACCTCGCGGCTCACCAGGGCGCAGTCCTCGTGGGTAACACCTTCCGGCTTGTCGATGGTGATTCGCAGGGTGCGCGCTTTGCCGCCGCCCCGCATCTCCACATCCACCACTTCCACACCGTGTGCCGTGGCCACGCGGCCGGCAATCTCGCGAATTGTATTGAGGTCTGCCGCCATCAACCTTTGCTATTCGCCGGATTTCTGGCTTCTTGCGCCCAACGGCGAGGCCAACTTGCGCGCCGAGCCGCTCAACAACAAGCGCTGAGGCGTCTCCTCCACCATCAACAATCACTGGCGGGTTGAAGCGCCACAAGCGCGGGAGAAACCCAACTTAAGACACTCTCCAGCGGTTTGCCGCGAAGCGACCAAAAATCAATGACGACCAAAATAAAAGTGGGCCTTCCGCCCACTGGTACGTTCGCCCGAATTGGGGACTTCTAACCCACTCAGACCCGGGGTCCCCGATAGGCACGCCTTTCGCCTGTTGGGGTGGAGCCCCACCTTCCGGCCTGAGCCGAAACCCAGCTACAACTAAGTAATAATACGCTCTCCGGGAGCAAAAGACAACGCACGCGGCGGCCGAAAAGTCCGCCAGTTCACTTCAGAAAAGCAGGCATAAATACTTTATTTACTGGCATTTAGAGCAACGCTGCCTTTGTAGCTGCCACGCTCACCCCGAGCCTTGATTCTGCTAATCTTTTCTAATCTTTCTTCCCTAGCAGACCTATGCGGTCAGCGCCGGCGCGGTGCGTAATATCCACCGCTTCAGCCACGTACTCAAACTCCACGTCAGGATCGCCCCGGACGAACGCCACGCGATCTACCCGCGTCTGATAGACAGTCCGCAGCCTTGCTTCCAGCCCGTCCCAGGGAATCGGCTGCTGGTTGATCGTGAGGCTGGGCGGATGGTTTGCTCCGGCATCCTCCAATTGGATGATGATCGGCGCTTGAGGCTTCTCCGCCGACGACTCCGGCGGCGGCTGGGGAACCAGCGTCATCTCCCCCATCCTGTGCTCGGGCAGGATGGTCATAAAAATAATGAGCAGGACCAAGAGAACGTCAATCAGCGGCGTGACGTTCATCTCACTTGAAAGTCCTCTGCGCGCTCCAGCCGTCATGGACATAGTTCAGCTCCCTGACAAAGGGCCTGGCCCCGACCCTCTTTAGGTTTTGCGCGCTTTACTAATTGACACTCCGCGTGCCGGAGATGTTCCCAGCGTCAGCTTGTTAAACGACGTTTGCTAAACGAGTCGTTTCCTGTACTCTCTTCGGCATGAAAATCCTTCTGCGCCTGTCGATCATTCTCACCGCCTTGCTCGCCTCCGCCCAGCACCTGGTCAAACAGGAAACGTTTGACGCCATCGCCACGGAATACTCGGGCGAAGCGGCGCAGGAGAACACACGCCGCATCGTGGAGTATCACCGCATACAGGGCAGCCCCATGATGGCTTCCGTCGCCGAGCAAGTGGTCCTGCCGCGGCTGAAAGCCGCCGGGTTAGAAGCAAAGATCGAACAGTTCCCTTCCGACGGCAAGACGCGCTACGGCACCTACATTTCTCCCATGGGCTGGGACATGCGCGGCGGCGAGCTGTGGATTGAAAGCGTTGGCGGCGCTAAAGATTTCAAGCCCATCATGCTCTGCCGCTATACCGATGTGCCGATGTGCGTCTCAACTTATTCCAAGGGCGGCGAATGGTCAGGTGAACTGGTCGACGTGGGCAGCGGCGCCAGCGACGCAAACTACCAGGGCACAGATGTTCGCGGCAAGGTTGCACTGGCTTCCGGCTATGCCGCCAATGTCGTGCGCCAGGCGGTGCTCCAGCACGGAGCGATCGGCGTAGTGATCTATCCCGCGGCCGGCGACCGGCCCGACCATCCGGACATGGTCCGTTACAACGGCATCTGGCCACGCGAAGAAGAGTTGGGGAAAACCTCCGGCGGCTTCCAGATCTCGCGCAATCAATACGACATGCTGAAGTCGCTCATGAAGCAGGGCCCTGTGCGCGTGCACGGCAAGATCGATGCCACGCTCGGCCCGGGCAAGCTGACGCTAGTACACGCCTACATCCGCGGAAGCGAGCATCCGGAGCGCGAGGTCCTCATCAGCGGACATCTTGACCACCCCAAGTGGAGCGCCAATGACAACGCCTCCGGCTCCGGCGCCATGATCGAAGCCGCACGCACGCTGCAGACCCTGATTGCGGCAAAGAAACTTGCTCCGCCGAAGCTGACCATTCATTTCATGTGGGTGCCGGAATACTTTGGCACGCTGGCATACGTGAGCAATCACCCGGAAGCCCGCCGCTGCGACTCGCCCTGGGACGATCCGCGCAACAAAGCCGACGCCTTTGGCGCGGGCAAGCCGTGCATAGTCGCCAACATCAACATGGACATGGTGGGCGAGGACACGGTCAGGACCAATTCGCGTTTCTACTTCACGCGAACGCCCGACTCCGTTCCATCTTTCCTGAACGCGCTGATGGCAGACGTGCTGGAGCAAACCCGTGAAGCCAATCTGTACGCGCCTACCGGGACCCGCATCTACTGGCTGCCGGAATCCATTCCCTACGCCCAGGGCAGCGATCATGACGTCTTCCTCGGCCTGGGCATTCCCGCCACCATGCTGGGTCACGATCCTGACTGGACCCACCACACCAGCGAAGACAAGATCGATAAGACTGACGCCAGCGAGCTTCGCCGGGTGGGTGCTATGGCCAGCTCGGCGGCATACTTTATGGGTATGGATGATCCCAACTCGCGGCAAGCGCTTCACAAGAAAGAACGTGCCAGCGACGTTGCCGAATTCGCGCAGCGTCTTGCCGCGGATGCAGGAGGCCGCGCCGGAGGCGCGCCGCTCCCGCGCACAGCGAAGAATCAATGCCGTTTCGACCAGGCGTCCCAGGAAATTCTCTCTCCATCGCAACCTGCGGCAAAAGGGCAGCGCTGCTTTGTTGACGAGTACGTCGAGTTGGCCGGTGCGGGGCCCCGCCGGCTTACCTTGCTCCCCCTTGACGCATCTGCTTTCGAGAAAGCCGGTGCGGAAGATGCCAAGTGGCTGGCAGCCCAGGAAGAGCGCTTCGCCAGCGACTCAGAAGGCCTGGCCACGAAACCGAACTTTGGCTTGATCAGTTTCGAGGCCGTGAACTTCATGGACGGCCGGCGCAGCACGGCGGTAATCGCCGACCTGCTCTCCGCCGAATACCTGCTTGATATCGATCAGGCCTGGGTGGACCGGCTGGTGAGCATTCTGGAAAAACAGAAGCTGGTGGCAGCGGGCAAATAGCAGTTGGCAATTAGCTTTTCCCCGAAGTCTCGACCCTGAGCAACGCGAACGGGGAGAGGTCCTATAGCCTCTTCGATTTTGAGGTCGACAAGAGACACTTCCGAAGTCGCTCGCTTCGGGACTCCGGAAAAGCTAGCGCCAGTTGCAAATTTTCGCCGATAGAAGCCTGGTGTAATCCGTCATATCCGCTCACATCCCGCGCGCACAAATCATCATCCCAATATCCGGCCACCTTGTGAACTGGAGGTACGCATATACTGGTTACCCTTATTGGACTGCGAGGTGGATGCTATGGTCCGCAGCATATGGCTCTTCGTTCTAGTGG
>CAZFRV010000272.1:0-7787 GCA_964521445.1 uncultured Acidobacteriaceae bacterium | reverse complement strand
TATTCATTGAGCAGCATCTTGGAGTGTTCGCCCCACTGTCGCCATGCCTCAGCGCTGATGTTTTCATAGATTCGCTGGCCCAAAGGAGTGTCAAAGGGCGGTTCAGTCAGACCGGGCAGCTCGCGCCCGAGCTTGGCGCATTTCACCATACGAGGCATACAGGTTGCTCCTTCTTTTATCATTCATTCTACTGGACGCGCGCCCCATCCTGCGCTCCACGCGTGTCAGCGGATCTTTCGCCGTTGTTTCTGCGCCGCACGATGTTTCTCTTCCACCACGGAAAACTGGATCTTACGCAGCACGTGGTCAATGCGGTCCACCAGCACTCGTACTTTGTCGCCGATGGAATAGGTCTTTCTCGTCCGCGCCCCGATGATCTGGCGCGTGTTCTCGCGATAGGTATAGTGGTCGCCTTCGAGTGAATCGAGAAGCACCAGCCCTTCGATGAAAAGGTCCTCGAGCTCGACAAAGAAGCCAAACTTGGTCACGCTGACGATCAGCCCGTCAAACTCCTCGCCGACGCGGTCCTGCATAAACTTGACCTTCTTCCACTCCAACAGCTCCCGTTCGGCGTCATCGGCGGCGCGCTCGGTCTGGCTCGAAGACTCAGCGATATCGTGCAGCGTCTCCTCCGCAATCGGACCTCCCCGGGGCTTGCGCTTTTCTGTAGCACGTCTTTCTTCAGGTTTGGCCCCAGGCTTGGCCGCCGGCCTGGCTTTCGACCAGGGCGAGGCGTCGTGCTGTGGCGCTTCCAAGACATGAGCTGCATCGCCTTCCTGCAGCACTGCCTTCAAGATGCGATGGACAATCAGGTCGGGATAGCGCCGGATCGGCGAAGTGAAATGGGTATAAACCGGCGCTGCCAGGGCGAAATGGCCCTGGTTGATCTCGGAATAGCGCGCCTGTTTGAGCGAGCGCAGCATCAGGTACGAGAGGATGCGCTCCTCCGGCTTGCCGGCGATCTTCTGCGCCAGCTTCTGGTACATGCGCGGCGTCACATGGACCTCTTCGGGTAGCTCCACCATGGTTGGGCGGTGTCCGGCGCTGTGGTGGGAACGCTTGTCGGAGCGCATCTGCATGCGCTTCACCGGAAGAGCGCCCACGCCCAGCGAGTAGCCGAAGCTGGCGGCGATGTTCTCAAATTCATAGATGCGCTTGGGATCCGGCTTCTCATGGATGCGGTACAGGCTGGCGACGCGCTGTTCCAGGTGCGCGGCCACGGTTTCATTGGCGGCCAGCATGAATTCCTCGATCAACCGGTGCGCCCAGTTCCGCTCCGAGGGAGCAATGCTTTTCATCAAGCCAAAGTCGTCAAACTCGATCACCGGCTCCGGCAGGTCGAAGTCGATGCTCCCGCGCTTGCCCCGCTTGCGATTCAGGATCTGCGCCAGTTCGTACATCAGGTCGAAATTAGCAGCCAGGGCGCCGAAGCGGCGGCGTAGCGTCTGGTCGCCTTCGATGACGGCGTTGACGTCGGTATAGGTCATGCGCGACGCGGAGCGGATCACGCCTTCACCCAGCTCGTAGCCCACGATCTCGCCCTGGGGGTCGATATCCATCACGCAGGAGAGCACCAGGCGCTCGACCTCCGGACGCAGGCTGCAAATGTCCGTGGACAGCTCCAGGGGCAGCATGGGCACGGCGCGATCAGGGAAATAGACGGAGGTCCCACGGCGGCGCGCCTCGCCATCGATGGCCGAGCCGTCTTCAACATAGTGGGCCACGTCAGCAATATGGACGTGCAGTTCATATCGACCGTGGTCCAGGCGGCGGACCAGGACAGCATCGTCAAAGTCGCGCGCCGTCTCGCCGTCAATGGTCACGATGGGCAGATCGCGGTAGTCCTTGCGCCGCGTCAGTTCCTCGTGCGGGATGACCGAGCTGATCTCCTGCGCTTCCTCAAGCACCGCCAGGGGAAAGACGTGGCGGATGCGATGTTTGCGGATGACAATCTCCACGTCCACGCCGAAGTCTTCTTCGTGACCCAGTACCTCCATCACCCGGCCCCGCGGCTGCTGCGTGGCCGACGGCCACTGGATGATCTCGACCTCCACCACCATGTTTTCCAGGTCCTCGTCGCCCAGGCGGCGATGGGCCTCCTCGCCCAGGACGCGATGCGGGCTCGGCCGGCATGCTTTGTTCGGCGTCGGAGCGCGTCGATCGCGGTCTTGAGCGGACGGCTGGCTCTCGTCATCCTTCTCGCCGGGGCGCTCCATCCCCTGGGGAATGATGATCTCGGTGGTGATCTTCTCATCGAACGGGGTAACGTAGTTGTGGCGGCTGCCGTAGTGAAACTTGCCGACGACCGTCTCCTGCTGGCGCTCGGTCACGCTGACAATGCGGCCTTCGGCGCGGCCGTCGTGGCGCAGCGGCCCCAGCTCAACCAGCACATGGTCGCCGTGCATGGCGTTGCCAATGGCCGGCGGAGGAATAAAGATGTCGCCCGCCAGCTTGCCTTGGGCGCGGGCGGGCAGCGCACCCCGTTCCGGGGTAACGAAGCCATAACCGTCGCGATGCATGCGCAGCCGGCCTGCTACCAGATCCTGGCTGGAGGCAGCTGTGGGCAGGCTCCAGCGCTCTTTGCCAATGGCCACCAGCTTGCGCCGCCGCGTCATCTCGTGCAGCAACTCTTCCAACCCGCGCCTTTGCTTGCCCTTCAGCGCCAGATCGTGCACGATCTGCTTGAAACCGGCGATGTGTCGCGGTTGTTTGCCGATGTAGTGGAGTAGCTCTTTTTCAGTAATCATTGGGCCTACCCAAGATTGGGTAAATGAGTAATTGGTAAGTGAGCAGGTTTGAGCAAGGCGTGTGCTTCTTGTATATTTCAATTTACCCAATTACCAAATTACCCATTTGCCAAATCTCTTTTACTTAATCCTCCTAGCCCTATCCTAAGCGCGAATCGAGTTTTTATCTAAGGCGCTCACCCGATATAAGAAGTGCCCACAGAGTGTAAATAATTACACCGCAGTAGTGGGCCTGTGCGGTCTTGATCGATCTGCGGGACCGCACAAAGCAAGGCCAATTCAGCAGTTCTGGATCTTGCCGGGAGCATAGAAGGTTTGGCGACCAACGTGCCCATGCTGCCCTGGTATCCCAGCACTCTTCTTGTTCATGATTCGCAGACAGTGAAGAACCTTCTGCGCCGTGACAAAGTTAACTCGAAAGGAAGTACCGTAAATGTGGAAGCCCGCCAGTTCGCCAAGTCCTAACGTAAAACCGACCAACCCGGAACCGGAGAAACCTGTTATGAGCACCAACCCCAGCAATTTCAGCGAGCCGACGCCCGCCCCAGCGCCGCGCAACGCCGTTCTCAACAACCAGGAGCAGGCCAGCATCGGCAAATCGCTCGTGATCAAGGGCGAAGTCACCGGCTCGGAATCGCTCTACATTGACGGCCGCGTGGAAGGCGCTATCAATCTCCCCGGCAACCGCGTCACGGTCGGCCGCAACGGCCAGGTGCAGGCCAACATCAATGCCAAGGAAGTAGTAATCTTGGGCAAAGTAAAGGGCAATGTGACCGCCAGCGACCGCGTGGACATCCGCAATGAAGGCTCGCTCACCGGCGACGTTGTCTGCCAGCGCATCAGCATTGAAGATGGCGCTTACTTCAAGGGCGGGATCGATATCCGCAAGCCCGGCGTGAAAGACATGAACGGCGCCGCCAAATCCGAACCGGCCCAGACCTCTGAGCCGCTCGTGGCTGCTGCCAGCGCATAACTTCGGGCCGTTAACCCCGCCTTCGGGGTTGAATGCCCGGCTGACTCAACGGGAGGGCGCCTCCTTGGTTTGGAGGCGCCCTTGAAAAGTTCTTTGTACCGATGGTCTCCCCCATGGTCAACAAACTTCTCCAGCTCCTCTCCATCCGCTGCTCCCACAAGAAGCTCTCGCAGCCCTTTGCGGCCTCTGCCAGCGTACCCCGGCGTCGCGCCGTGAACGCGGACTGGGATGCGCCCGCGCCCCCCGTGCCGCATTACGTGGTATGCCTGGACTGCGGACACAAATTTGAGTATGACTGGACCAACATGCGGCTGATCGAGCGATAGCTTACTCTTCCCGGGCCCGCTTCTCGGCGTACTTCAACATCTCTTCTATGGCTTTGGCCACGCGTCGCGCCCGCGACTCAGGGTTGCGGTAACCAAAGATACCGAACAGATGCCATCGCCGGTGCGAAGGCGGCATGAGATCCCATCCGGCGCGGGCCTTCGGGTTCCTGTTGAACGACACTTGAAGGACCGGCGGCAGCTCGCGCTCGCCTTCCATGACCTGCATCATGCGCTCGGCCATCTGCTCAGAACGCCGGCGGCGCGTCTCGCTCTGCTTGCCTTCCCCCACCCACTTGGCGATCTCACGCCGGTTGGAATAGCTCAACGAGCGGTAGAACTTCTCGAGCGATTTCGATTGCCGCAGCGTGCGCAGCAATTCGTCCGGTGGCGAAACTTCGCGCACCTCGAGATCCGGCTCCAGGTGAAAGTGGGCTTTTCCGCCCCGGATAGCTCTGCCGCCAGCCTGCATTTTCTTGTTGACCATCAAAATGTGGCTGCCCTTGCCCGTAGGGAAGAGCGAGGTGCGGAAGGGAAAGCCGTTGATCTCGCCTTTGACCTTGAGCTGGCCGCGCACGCCCCATACTTTGGCGACGTCCAGCGGCACGCGGATGATGGTCCAGTTGAGTCGGTCGCCCGAATGTTCGAGCACCGCGTCAAAAGTCTTGGCGACAGGCTTGGGCGTCGGCATGGTTATTTCTCAAAGAGAAAAACCTACCACGGAGACACCGAGACGCGGAGGAAGCCAGAAAATAATTTCCCCGAGACCGATGACCTTCTCCGTGCCTCCGCTTCTCCGCAGTGAAACTGGGTTCGTGTCAAAGAACCCACATTGTTCACCACGAAACACGCCATGCACGCTCGTTCGAGCCGGCTAATCCCTGTCAAGTCAATAACATCGGCTTTGGTCCGCACCTTGCCAATGTAACGGTCAGCTGCGCGGAAGCAGCGGAGGCGAATCAATATGAATCAGACGAAATCATCCAACGAAAAAACAAGTATTGGGATCGTGAGCGCGATGCGGCCACTGTGGCGGGTGGGCATACCGGCAACCGCGGCACTTTCCACAGCCCTGGCGGTGGTCTTTGCCATCGCCCACGACGGCTGTTCCAGCAACAAAGGCAAGAAGACCGAAGTGACATCGTCCAGTCACACTTCTCTTCCCAGCGGCTCCGGCGCAGGGACGGGAATCACGACGCTGCCGGATCTATCCAGTAAGCCAGTCACGACTGCAAAAAAGTCCAAGCCGGTTGTGCAGCGGCTTTCCACGGTCGGCTACGCTGACAGCACTTACGGCGTGTCCTTCCGTTATCCCCGAAACTACACCATGCTGACTCCGGAAAAGGTCAAGCTGGACCAGTCCCTGGAGCAGGCTCCCATGAACTTTGTGCAGCCCGGAGGCGTAAGCCTGGCCACGATCGGATGGGCCAACGGGCCGGCAACGTCTTTGTTCAATGTGAGCGTGAACAAAGGCTTGACGGAGCAGCAATGCCAGCAGTTCGCGGTCCCGGATGCGTCCGACGTAGCCGGCACCTCGCCGGTGGACCCCAACGATGACTCCATACCGGTAAAGGTGAGCTTGCACGGTACCGATTTCACGCGAGTGGAAAATGGAACCGAACAGAGCGACGTCCGGTACTACCACCACTTTGAGAACGGCGCCTGCTACGAGTTTGTGATGGCGGTGGAAGAGTCGAAGGGCAACACCAAGCCCGTGGATCACTTCGAGCTGTTCGATAAGCTGGAGCGCATTATGGCCACGGTAAGAATCAAGCCCGAGCCGGTCCCGGCAATGACTGCTGGTGTCCCCAGCAGCGTCCCGAGCGCGTCAACCAGTGGCAGCAACCCCCGATAACAAATAAGCTGCCCCCAAACAGGCCAGATTCCCAAAAGGAATCTGGCCTGTTTTTGTGTTCGTGGATGGTCACGGCAAGAGACGCTCGGCTGTCAGCGAATCAGGTCGCGATTGCACCTGGCGTCGATTTATGCGGCCCACTTGTCGTGGCGGCTTACATCGTCCTTGTCGCGACGGCCGACCTCGGTCGTGGTAGCTCCCCGCAGGCTTCGGCCCTTGAACAGACGGTAGAGCGCCAGCAACAGAATCGCTCCTCCGATGGCCAGCGCAAAACTGCCAACGCTCCAGTCGTTGACACCCGCGCTTCCCCACAGCGCGCGGCCAATGAATCCGCCCAACAGTGCGCCGGCAATGCCCAGCAGCATGGTCACGACCATGCCTCCCGGGTCCTTGCCCGGCATTAGCAGCTTGGCTATCGCTCCAGCAATCAAACCAAAGATGATCCAGCCGATAATGGCTCCCATACTTTTCTCCTCCTGTCTCTCTCACGCAAGTTCTCGGTCAGAATTCCGGCACCCAGAGGGGTCACCAGCTGATTAGCCTCCATGTTCCTCCGCCGCACAGGCGGAAGATAGCCGAAGAATTACGGGAGGGCGGTTTGGGGTTGTTCTTGTGTTTGTCTCAGGCTTCCATCAGGATCAGGCGGAACCGGTGCCGAACCGAAGCTTTACGAGCATAGTAATGCTGGCTCGGGACGCACTCATTACCAAAGTTATCAGGGCTGCTCGGCTACGGCACGGTCAACACCGGGCAGTGCGCCCCGGCCATAATCCGATACGCCGTGCGCTCTACCAATATTCCGGGCCTGAAGGCATTGCGGATGCCCAGAGCGATCAGCCCCGCTTCCTTTTCCCGCGACACTCTTAGGACAGTTTCGGCCGTATTTCCGAAGGCCACGCTGAATTCCGGCTGAAACTGCGCCAGCGCAGGACCGAAATCCCTGGTCATCACGCCGCGGATGGAGTCGGCCTGTTTCTCCCGTTCGGCGGTGGCTGCTCCACCTTGTGGCACAACGTGCAGGACGGTGACGCGCGATCCATATTTGCGGGCCAGCAACGTAATGTACGGCAACGTCTTCTTGCTGACCTCGGAAAGGTTCGTGGGGAACACAATGTTCTTAAAAGAAGCTTCCCGGACCGCCGCCGTGGCCGGGCTGGCGGTAAAAACGGGGCAGGTGGCCACTCGGCAGATCTCCTCAGCGACTGAACCAAGCACCATTTTCGCCAGACCGGTGCGCCCGTGCGTTCCGACCATGACCAGGTCGATATGATTCTCGGCGATCAGCTTCGGCATTTCCTCATGAACGGTCCCCGAGGCCAGAACCAGCTTGGGCTCCAGTCCCTTCAGAGCCGGCGACCTGCGGAACGCAGCCAGGCGCTCAGCCGCGTCTTTGCCTTCGGCTTCGTACAGCCGCGGAGCGGCCAGTCCGGCGGCGAGCGGGACGTCCGCATGAATGTGGCACAAATAGATTTTTGCCCCAAATGCCCGGGCGATCTGCCCGGCATAGGGCAGGACGGGGAGCGCATCTTCGGCCTCGTCCGTAGGCAAAAGGATGCTCTTGAGCTGAGGTAGGGTCCCGGTGAAGGAGAGGGAAGCTGCCATGAAGCACCTCCGTGCACGAAGTCATTTTAGAACCCCGTCAGCAAGGCATAGCGTGATCCGCGTCACGCACATGTTGTGGCATCGGCTGCCCGTCGTGTAGATGACCCCGAGATCGGAGCCCGAAGGGCCCCCTCTACTCCAACGCTGCCACCTTCTTCAGGTCGACCTTCCCGGCGAAGGTCGTAACCGCCGTCTGGCGATTCTCAGCCTTGTCCCACCCCGGCCCGCCCTTATACGCCACCATCTCAACGTACGTGCCGGCCTTGGGCAGAAGATCCAGGGAATGG
>CAZFRV010000271.1:0-7434 GCA_964521445.1 uncultured Acidobacteriaceae bacterium | reverse complement strand
TCGCCGGAAAGGGCTTCCGAACTAGGCGACCGCCGCTGGAACGACCTCTGGTCTGACGATAGTCTCGATGCCTTTGCCCGCCGCAACCAGCACAACCAGGACGTGCTGGCGCAGTCGGCCAAGATTGACCGCGCCTCCCTTTCTTCCCAAGACCAGCTCGACTACGACCTGTTCAAAAAAGGCTATGTGGAATCGATCGAGGGATACAAGTTCCACGGCTTTCTTCTGCGCCTGAACCAGCGCGGCGGCATCCAGACCACCGACGAGATGGCCGATTCGCTGCGCTTTGAAACGGTGAAAGATTACGAAGACTGGATCATCCGCATGCGCACCTTTCCCGCGCTGATGGACCAGAACATCGCGCTGATGCGCCAGGGAATCAAGGAGCGCATTGTCCATCCCAAGGTGATCATGCAGCGCATCCCCGCGCAGATTGACAAACAGATCGTCTCCGATCCCACTGCCAGCGGCTTCTACCGGCCGTTCCAGCATTTCTCGAAACAGATCGCCGCGGCCGATCAGGAACGGCTGCAGCAGGCCGCCCGCCAGGCGATAGAACAGCAAGTCGTTCCTGCCTTCAAAAAGTTCAAGGACTTCTTTGTCGGCGAATACCTGCCGGCTTGCTTCGACCAGGTAGGCATCTGGCAGATGCCCAACGGAGCCGAGCGCTACGCGTTTCTGGCGCGCCAGTACACCACCACCAACGCTACCCCGGAAGAGATTCACCAGATCGGGCTGAAGGAAGTGGCCCGCATCCGCGCGGAGATGGACGCGATCCTCGAGCAGACCGGCTTCAAGGGTTCGCGCGAGGAGTTCTTCAAGTTTCTGCGCACCGATCCCCAGTTCTATTACAAGACTCCGGAGGATCTGTTTGAAGCCTACAAAGCCCTGGCCAAGACCGTGGATCCCAACCTGGTGAAGGTGTTTCGCACGCTGCCGCGCGAGCCCTACGGCGTGGAGGCCATTCCCGCCGTCGCCGCGCCCGATACCACTGCCGCTTACTACCGTCCTGGGGCCGCCGACGGATCGCGCGCCGGTACCTACTTCGTCAATCTTTATAAACCCGATACCCGGCCCAAGTGGGAGATGACGGTGCTTACGCTGCATGAATCGGTCCCCGGACACCATATTCAGATAGCCCGTGCACACGAATTGGGCCAACAGCCCATGTTTCGTCGCTTTGGCGAGTACACGGCCTTCGTCGAAGGCTGGGGGCTTTATGCCGAGTCGCTGGGCGAAGAGATGGGGCTGTACAGCGATCCCTACTCCAAGTTTGGCCAACTTACCTACCAGATGTGGCGCGCGGTCCGCCTGGTGGTCGATACCGGGATGCACACCAAGCACTGGACTCGCGACCAGGCCATCCAGTACTTCATGGACAACGCGCCCAAGACCGAACTGGATATCGTCAACGAGATCGACCGCTACATCGCCTGGCCGGGACAAGCCCTGGCTTACAAGATGGGCGAACTGAAAATCCAGGAGCTGCGCGCCCGCTCCCGCCAGGAACTGGGCGACAAGTTCGATCTCAAGGAGTTTCATGACGTAGTGCTCGGCTCCGGGGCGCTGCCGCTGGATATCCTGGGCCGCAACGTGGACCAGTGGATCGCGGAGAAGAAGGCCCATGCGACCGACGCCAGCAATTAGCGAGTACAGCCAGAGAAGCTCACCGCGGAGATGCGGAGGCGCGGAGAATAATAAAAATAATCTGGTTCACGCTCGTCTGCTGAAACGCGCATTCTTCAACCGCGATCCACGCATCGTGGCCCGTGCGTTGTTGGGAAAAATTGTTGTTCGCCGCCAGGGGCGCAAAGTTCTTGCCGGGCGCATCGTGGAAGTCGAGGCTTACCTCGGCGCCGGCGACCTGGCCGCTCACGCCGCCGCTGGACGCACCGCTCGCAACGCTGTCCTGTTTGGGCCGCCGGGACATGTCTATGTCTATTTCATATATGGCATGCACTACTGCCTGAACTTTTCCTGCCTGCCCGATGGCGAAGCCGGTGGCGTGCTTATTCGCGCGCTCGAACCACTGGCCGGTTTTGCAGAAATGGCGAAGGCCCGTGGCCTCAAAGATTTGGATTTTCAGTCTGTGCGCCATCTGCGGAGACTCACAAGCGGCCCGGGACGCTTATGTGAAGCGCTCTCCATCACGCGGCCCCGTGATAACGCCAAGGATGTGGTCTCGCCGCGTTCCGATCTGCAAGTGCTGAAGGACGACGACGGACGTCTTCGCGCCGGGAAAGTCGTGGTCACGCCGCGCATCGGGATCGTGAAGTCGGCGGATATGCCGCTGCGGTATGCGATCGCCGGAAATGAGTTTGTGTCGAAGTAGCGGAGGCTGTTTCCCCCCCGGCGACTTCAGTGCCGTAGCGAAATCACGCCGATCTTCTCAAGCGCTTTCAGATATTCGACGATCATCTCCAGGGGCACCGGACCATACTCGGCTGAGACGGCGTCGCGGATCCGCTGCGCGTTGTGCTTGCCATCGACGAAGTTCAGTGTCTCGTAGGCGTACTCCTCGCCGGCGCCCCAGAGTCCCTGGTAGCTGAGCAGTTTCGGCGTAGCGATGCCGGCCGCTTGGGCGTGGTCTTCAAAATAGTCATAACCAAAAACGGCCAGCGGTCCCTTGGGCTGGGGATTGCGAGTGAAGACCAGGAGGCCATCGCCGGTGGCCGGAGTCTCTGGCAAGATTCGCGTCAGTGGAACAAGGAAGGAGGGAATCTCTTGCGGCGCCAACTCGAAGAACTGAAGTGCGTGCCCGGCGCCTCGTGTCTCCGGTGAGATCGCAGGCCGCGCTGCTCTGCTCTCTTCTCCCGGCGTCGCCGCATCGACGCCAATCTCAACAAAGGACAGGTAAGAATCGAAAGCCTCGCGGGAGTAGCGAGCCTCCCACCGAGTGAGGTTGGAGACCTCGGCCGGCGACAAGTTCTCCGCCCGCCCTAGATTCGCCGCATGCCGGCGCACTACGGAAATGAGGACTTCATGACTGACCTGTTCCTCATCCCGGGTAAGTCTCGCCAGGAAATATCCACTGGCTGCACCGATGAAAGCCGCGCGCTTCAGCTTGGTGGGATCGATGTTGGCGGCGGAGTCAAAATTCGTATGGATGTAACGATCCGGCCAGTCGTTGAAGTAGATGGCGGGGATGCGGAACGAGCCTTCCTGGTAGACGTCATGGTCGCTGCCCATGGAGTAGGGCGAGAACTCGGCGCGCAACGGCTCCCTGCCGCCCTCCGGAGCAATCAGCGGATATTCGGCAACTCCAGTAGCAGCGAATTTCTCTGTCTGCTCGTTGGCGAATTGCGCGAAGGCCTCGGCCACATCATGAATGAATGACGGCAGGCTCAGCGGCCCGCGGGTGACGTGGAAGATGGCCTTGGTCTCCGGCCCTCCGCCCACCATGTCCATGTGAATCACGGCCTTGATGCGTTGGACAAAGTCCGGCCGGGCATTGAGCAGCGTGGTGGTGCCTTCGATCTCCGGTGGCCAGATGAAGCGGATCGTGCGCGCGGGGCGGGGCAATTTGCCTTCGCTGATCAGCTTCTGCAAAGTGCGCGCGACTTCGAGAATAGTCGCACAACCGCTGGCGTTGTCATTGGCGCCGGGACGCTGGTGATCGAGGTGGCAGCTGAAGGCAATCTCTTGGTCCTTGAGCTTAGGGTCGGAGCCGGGAATGGTTGCGGTGACCACCTCGTAGTTCCCTGGATGTTGCCCGGCCTTGACGGTCGCATGAAGATGAATCTGCTCGCCGTGGGCCAGGCGCTCACGCAGAGACCGCGCCGTCTTGAGCGAGACCATAAACGCGAAGGTCTTGGTCTTGGGAAAAGATTGCAGGTGTCCCCAGCGGACGAGATTCTCGTCCTCACCCCACCAGGCAGTGCGCTGGTTCATGGCGTAGCTGACGATTCCTGCGGCGCCGAACTTCTCGACCGCCAGGGTCTGCACCGCGCCGGGCTGGGCTGAAGCCAGGACGATCTTGCCGCGAACGTCCTTGCCGGCGTAATCGTTCTCGGCAGTGCCCACGCCGACATCGATTAAGTCGGCCATGACATCGGCGCTCTCGCTGTCTTCGGCCAGAGCGGCGGGCATGGCCTCATAGGTGGCCATCAACACGGCTGGTGTCCAGGCGGCTCCGTCGCTGCTCTTGCGCATCTCCCATAGTTCGGCGAACTCGGCGTCCCAAGGCTGCCGTGATCGCTGCGTGCCGTAAAAGATCTTTCCATCGGCAGGAAACTGAAGAAGCTCTACACCGCTCAGTCCGTAGGCGCGGGCCTGTTCGGCCACAAGCTCAGCCGCGGCATGAAAGCCACGCGATCCCCGCTGGCGATGATTGCGGGCAATGCCCTCGAGGTTGCGCTTCGCTGTCTCTCCGGAAACCTCCTGGGCCAGCGCCGCGACCTGGTTCTCGGGAAGCAGCGGAGGCTTCTGGGCGGCGGCTGTAAAAGACAGCCCAAAACCACTAAGGATGGTAAAGATGGTTGCGAGTTTTGTTGCCATGCCAGGCTTTCACTACCGGAAGTTCGCGCTCTGCACTCTTTGTCGAAAGTCGCTTCCCTCCAACTGCACTACGCGGCACATCTCGTGCAGCCGCGAGCGCATGCGCTCGGTCACGCGGTCGCCGAGAGTCTCGTTGCGCGCCGCGTGCCGGGCCGCCTCGGTTGCTGAGACACCGCGGCCGGCCTGCATCTCGCCGGGAGGAAGGTTGGGGAAGTTGGTGGTGACGATGGTGGTCTTCTTTTCGTTGTAGCGGCTGTTCAGGATATGACTGACGGTGTCCCAAACCCACTCGGTAGGCTTGACCGCGCCCAGCTCGTCGAGCACAAGCACTTCGGCTTCAAACACGGGACGCAGGATTTCCAGCTCCGTGGTCTGGACACTGGGATTATAGGAATTCTGAATCTCTTTGAGCAGCTCGCGGTAATCGCAGAAGCGGCAGGGCACGCCTTTGCCGCGGATGAGTTCCTGGATGATCCCCACAGCGAGGTGCGTTTTCCCGGTGCCAATCGTGCCGGTGAGCAGCAAGCCGGTCTTCTCCAGGGGATATTCTTCCACGAACCTGCCCGCAGCCAGGCGAGCCGCGGCCAGCGAGCGGTGCGCGCCGCTGAAGTCGGTGGCGAAGTCGGCCAGGGTGCAGTGTTCATAGCGGGCGGGGATGTGGGCGGCCTGCAGCAGTCGCCCGACCCGGGCGTCGATACGGCAGTCGCAGCGCGTCACCCGGTTGGCTTTGCCGGGCACAGCGATGGTTTTCCAGCCAGTGCCGGCGCACAGCTGACATTCCGGAGTTGACTGTTGTGTGGGGAGGGAAGCCATCAGGAACTCATCTATGAAAATAGCATTAAACGTCGGTAAGGCGCGCGGGTTTTCTTTGCAACGAGCCCTCATGTGCACAAGATTTTCACAACCAATGCACCGTCTTCGCGTCAGGCGGTTTAGCTCGGTACGAAAGAGATCAAGGGCGTGCGAGTTGACCTAGCAGCTTGCGTCCGCGAGCCCGCATGGCGGGAGTACCGGTCCGCGTGAGGCGGTCGAGAAGTTCCATGGTTGACGGAAGCAACTTTTCGTCAGCGACGGCCAGGTCCGCGAGTCCTTGCATGGCAAACGTCTTCACAATCGAGCTGCGATCGTCGAGATAAGTCCGCAGGGTAGACGCGGCGTGCACTCGTTCGGCTGCACTCAACGAAAGGCGCGGAACCATCTGTGCCAGATGCCAACGCAGCTCTTGCTCCCTGGTTTCCGCCAGCAATCCCAGCAGCTCGGCTTTAAACGGCTGAAGCAGTTTCGGCTTTTGCGAGGAAACCTTCTCGGCGGCATCGGCAGCCCGCATTCGCACCAACGCATCCTGGTCCCACATGCCTTTGATCAGGCTGCGAAATAATGCGGGACGCGCCAGCACCATCGCCGCGACAACATCGCTCTGTCCGATCGAGCGACGGTCTCCGCCTGAGAGCAGAGCCAATACGTCTTTCTTATTGCGGGACGATCTGGGCTTCATGGAGAGTTCGCTTACCGCAGCAGCACTCAAGCCCCCGGCGACTTTTTCCCGCTCACTCCGGGAAAAATGTCAAAGACGTAATCGTGGGCGGCCAGCGCGGACTGGCTCAATGTGCCTGCCTGAACGCGCTTCACGGCTTCCTCGCGTTTCAGGTCGAAGATCGCCTCCAGCAACTGTGCGCGCTCCTGCTGGCCGGCCTGTCCGACAACGAACAGCACTCGGGCGCTGTGCTGGATGTAGCGCGGAGAAAGCAGCTGCTTTCTGAGGATGTCCATGATGACGTCGGCTTTGCCACGATCAAAGCGGCCCGGGTCGCCGCGCCGGTCCTGTTCGGCAAAGAACGCGCGGGTCCACTCGTTGTGATAGGTCCACAACTTGTCGAACAGCTCGCGGGTGAAGCGCGTGCCGGCCTTCACCGCATCGGCATTCGCCGCCGGCTCGACACCATCTTCGGTCAAGGCCGGACGTTTGAGATAGCCGTCTTTGGTGATCGCCGCCTGGTGATGGAGGAGCGTCCAAAGCCAGGAGACATCGATCCGGTAAGTGGCCAGGTCATTCATGAAGCGCAGCTTCAGCTCGTAATCGTCAATGGCCGCGGCGAAGTTGCCGTTGAGAATCTGGAAGCCATAGTTCGCCGCCATATAGAACGCGTGCTGGATATGCTCGATGGTGATCTCGCCCTTGGGGATGCCGTAGATGGAATCCCAAAGCTCCGGCGTGAAGAGTTTCTCCGGTGTATCCAGCGATTCTTTGGCGACGACCTGCGGCGTGATCTTGCCTTGCGCGTTCAACAAGCCTCGCGACTGCAGCACGTTCCGTTCGGCGTCGCTGAGGCCGCTGCTCACGGCGGGCACCGCCTGGTCTTTTACCTTCACGGTTTCTTTGGGAGCATCGAGGATGGCCTGGAGCTGCGCGATCGGAGCCCGCAGCGGCACATTGCCCGCGGCCACATAATCCGGCTCTGGACTGGCGACCCAGCTCTGGCGGTAAGCGTCATACAAATGCCCCTTCACACGCTTCGACAGAATATCTTCGAGCGTCGGTGCGCCGCCTGCGGTTAGAGGTTGGTCGGGTACAAAAATGAGGCCGAGCATGCGCTCGCGCAGCTTATCGATCACCATGGCGCGCAAAGCCAACGGGTTGTACCGCGAGCGTCCGTAGGGATCGCCTGGCTGGTAGATCATCACCGCGGCCATGCCGCCGATGGGCGCGGCGTTCTCTAGTCCGCCATTCTTCATGCCCGCCATCAGCATCATCAAGGCGTTGTAGCGCTGATAGGCAATCATGTTCGGCGCCGCCATGTTGATGGACTGAGGATCGGGATAGACGCCCTTAGGGTCGTCCTTCCACATCTCCATCAGGCTGCCCAGGTAATCCCAGCGTCCGACGTTGGTGCCCAGCAACCTCCGGCGCAGCACCCAGGCGATGGCCGGCAGAGTCCG
>CAZFRV010000270.1:0-3230 GCA_964521445.1 uncultured Acidobacteriaceae bacterium | reverse complement strand
GAAGATGCAGATCAGCAGCGCGGTATGGTTGGGCGGCCCCAGCGTGTAATGCAACAACGTGGTGGATCCCAGCGTGAGCTCCACGACTTTACCTTCGGCGATTAACGGCCCCAGCAGCACCGCGATGATCGAGACCATCGCGTTCGTCACCCAGCCAAGGATGAGACAGTTCATCGCCAACCCGAGATAAAAGGCCTTGAAGCCTCGCAGAAAAGCCGCCGGGCGCCCGCCATAACGGATCTCGGTCAGCTCAACGTCGGTGAGCACTTCCGATCGGCGCCAGTACCGGGCAAAGAAAAAGACAGTCAGCAGTCCGCTGATGCAGGAGCTCCACCAAATCCAGTTGCCCGCGATGCCCTGGGTGGCGATCACGCCGCTCACGAACAACGGAGTATCGGCGGCGAAGGTTGTGGCCACCATGGAGGTGCCGGCCAGCCACCAGGAAACATTCCGGCCGGAAACGAAAAACTCTTCTGTGTTTCCACCTGACTGGCGGCGATAGTAGATGCCGATCAGGAGATTGATCAGCAAGTATCCCGCAATCACCAGCCAATCCGTTGCGTTGAGCGGCACGATCCCTCCGGTGGCTTGCTCGGTCGATTTTTTGCTACGTCAGCTCCGGAGTTTAGCAAATGCAGGCATGATCTCGAACTCCGGTGAACCGCTTATGCTACCCGCGCCATCGACTTTTCGATGACTCCCGCTTGGAGAAGTGGTGATTCACGGCCCAGCGACCGCAGGCCCGGCCCAGCGAGGAGAATCTCCGCGCCGGAGCTCTACCTGCTTGCTCTGCCGCCGCCCGTGCCCGTTGGCGACAACGACGCACCTCGAGGAGCTATGCCAGGCAAAGTTACCGGCAGTTTTCCTCGCGGCTTGAGTTCTCCGAACAGGACCTTGACCGCGCTCAACTCTGACGCGGACGCATTGGAGTACGTGCAGATGTAATTCTGGATACCAGGAAAATTCTGGGCAACGTAGGGATTTCCCAAGGCAATGACCACCGTCTTGTCTGCCGCAAGATCGAGTAGCTGCGTCAGCAGCTGTCCTGTTGCCTCTTCCAGCCCGACACTGTTCACCAGTTTGCCTTCGACCATGACTTGCCTGGCGGCGGTCGGAACCATGTAGACAGCCACCACCACGTGCCCGGCGTCCTTGGCCGCTTGAAGGATTTCCGCGGTCAACGGGGCCGCCAGATGGTTATCGACATAGAAGAACGTGGCATCAGCGCGCCGCGCTTTCAGCGCGCTCTCGAAGACTCGACCCGAAGGACCATGCACCGAGTCCGTGATGACTAAGACAACGGTTTGAACAGTCGTCTTGATGGAAGGTTGAAACGTCTCGCTCTCGACGAGTGTGGGACGCAGCCGCGCCAGCGGCAGGGTATGGCCGTTGTCGCGAACCAGAGTCACAGATTCGTCCGCCACTTGCTGCGCAAACTGCATGTCCTCCTGCCTGCTGACGATGTAAGGCACTCGGGCCAGATCCACGAGCCGAGCCTTGTTCAGGCCGAGACCCGCTTTCATCTCCAGGATCTTTTTCACGCTTGCGTTAATCCTTGAAACCGGGATATCGCCTGCCTTCACGGCATTCACAATGCCGTGAAAAGCTCCATCGAGGTCGACGGGCCACAGGATGACGTCATTGCCGGCTTTCACGGCGTCCACCGCGGCTTTTGCCGTTGGGCTGCCCTTCTCGGGCGGATACAAACTGGTGAGCCCACGCATATCCAATGCGTCGGTCACGACGATGCCCTTGAAATCCAACTGCTCGCGCAAAACGCCGTTCACCACGTTCCTGGAAATTGTGGCCACGTGATTGGGATCGGGATCGAGCGCGGGAACGGCGAGATGCGCCACCATCACGGAATCCACGCCGGCGCCGATGGCCTTCTTGAATGGCGGTAGTTCCACGGTCTCAAGATGCGCCCGGTCGCCTTCCACTTTGGCCACACCTAGGTGAGAGTCAATGCCGGTGTCGCCGTGGCCTGGAAAATGTTTTGCTGTGGTCATCATGCCGTGCGCTTTGCTGCCGCGGATAAACGCCGCCACCAGATCGCCAACCGCCTCAGGGTCTTCGCCAAACGAACGTGTGTTGATGATGGGATTGTTGGGGTTGCTGTTCACGTCTGCCACCGGGAAGAAATTCCAGTGGATGCCGATCGCGCGCGACTCCTCTGCGGTGATCGCGCCAAACCGCTCGGCGTACGCGGTTTTGCCGGCCGCGCCGAAAGCCATCGCGTCAGGAAATGCCGGCACGAAGCTGACGCGTGAAGACAGGCCGCGCTCAAAATCAGCGGCGATCAGCAGTGGAAGTTGGGAATCGCGCTGCAGTTGGTTGGCGATGGAGGCGACCTCGAGCGGAGGGTTCTTGATAAGAAAGGAACCGTCCACGTGCACCGTAAGGGTGACCGAACCAACGTGATATTTCCGCATCTGGTCGCGGAACTGGCGGTAGCCGTCGCTCTCGAAGTTCTGAAAGTCGGTGAAGTACCGGACATTGAGCATCTGGCCGACTTTCTCTTCGAGCGTAAGCTTTTTAAGAGTCTGCTCAGCCCAGCGCCTGGTTTCCTTGGTTGGTTGTGCCGGTCCCGGCTTCAGGTACTGGTCGGCGGCAACGGACGGCACAGCCGTCAAGAACAACAGGGCTCCCTGGAGCAATTGCTTCATGATGGAAGAAAGATTAACAGAAGGCGCCGCCGCATCACTCGGACACTGTGGCTTCCACCAACTTCTGTACCGCGGGAACGATGGTGAGAACCATCTCCGCCTGCGGCTTGTGCGCTTCCTTCAGGAACGCTAGCTGGCGATCGCGCCAGGCGGCGGGTGCGCGGCCGTTGGCGCTCAGATAGTCGAGGGCTTGCAACCCAGCGGCTGCCACCGCTGACAGATTCTGCGATTGGGACTGAACTTCTTGCAGCAGCGGGTTCTGCAGCATCGGTTCCAGGCGCTGGCCGTTCCCTTCCCAGGCCCAGAGCTGGGCACGCAGGCCAGCCAGGTCTTCCGCTGAGATGGTCCTGTTCACCACCCGCTGGGCTGCGGCAGCGAAGTTTCTCCCCACATCGCTTTCCGGGCGGACCGCATCCACCAGACGGTTCAGTGGAGTGGTTGTCTCATAGAGTCGCGTGTGGTTGCGCGCGTAGTCTCTTACCGGCTCGAGGACGTCGGCCAGAACGCGCAGCGGCTTGACATCGGCGCCGGCAGCCAGGCGCTCCAGCATCATGTGATAATCCT
>CAZFRV010000269.1:0-17227 GCA_964521445.1 uncultured Acidobacteriaceae bacterium | reverse complement strand
CCCCCGCAGACGAACGAAATAACAGCCAATGACAATACCAGGATGATTAGCTTCTTCATGCTACCTCCTATGGAATTCAGGCTTTTTGTAATCCTTGATGGTGGAAGATGTGCCGCTCAGGAAAAACGTTTGACTCCAGTTGCTAGTTACGGGCACGCCACCATCACGTCTCAGAAGAAGCGGCGAATCACTTTTTAATTTGGACGTCAAGTGATTAGAAGCTTCTCTGATCGATATGGTTTGCTGCTGCTCGTCTAAATCTCTTCATGGATCTCCACACGTCGAACACTTGGATTTATTTAGCAAGGCAGGTGTGGGTTCATTTCGGAACAGCGTGGCTAGTGTTCTCCTTACACCTCCCAATGCTGCGACGAGTGTCAGGAAACATTTACACGGCGGAGTGTTTCGGCGCTTTTGTCCATGGCCTGCAAGTCATTGCCAAACCAACAGTTGCTGTTTTGGCAAAGCATTTGCTCTAAGCATTGGCGGTACAACCCGTCGTAACCAAACAATCGGAGGCGATTTCATGAATCGAACTCAGGGATGTGGTTCGCCGGTTTCATTGAGTGCAAGAGAGAATTACGCGTCGCAGAGAACCATACTTTTCGTGGACGATGAGCCCGATATGTTGGCCGCTCGGCGTCTGATGTTTGAATTCATGGGCTATTCGGTTCTCACAGCCGAGTCAGGCAAAGAAGCGCTGGAATTGTTGCGAGCGAAAAAGGTGGATGCAGTGGTAGTGGACTATATGATGCCGGGAATGGATGGTGAAGAGACGGCACGCAGGATACGCAAGATTCGCCCGAACCTTCCCATCGTTCTATCTTCGGGCTGTTTCTCGGTTCCACAGCGCGTGTTGGATGCAGTGGATGCATCGGTGAACAAAGGTGTGCAGCAGGAGAAGCTGTTCGAGGTGCTGGAGCAGCAACTTTCGCGTCCGCCGATGGCAAGAGGCGCCCACGACATAGCCGTACAGCTTGGCAACCCTGCCTCCACCTGACAAGGAAGCGAGCCGCAGGTCTTAAGACGGCGCAAGAGATGAAGGCCGCGATAAAGCGTCAACGGCAGCCTATGCAGAACCGTGAGATCTCCTCAGGAGGCAAGAACATGCTTCAACACAGACGGCTGATTATTTGCATCGACTCTGAGAGTCGTCGAGCAGTAGGTCGCCGGCTCCTGCTGGAACAGTCTGGATACGAAGTGCTCGTGGCAACGAGTGCAAAGACCGGCCTGGAACTCTTCGCGCTCATGCCCGCTGACCTTGCCCTCGTCGATCACGAAGTGCCTCCCATGAGTGGGCTGATCGTGACGGCGCGACTGAAGCGTGCCAAGCCGAATGTTCCAGTCGTGATGTTTGTCGGCCACCGCAACGCTTTAGCCACAGGCGGTCCGTGTTCTGCCGACGCCATCGTAGAAGAAGGACAACCGTGGTCCATCGTACTGGACAAGGTGAACGAGCTCGTGAGAGCGAACGGGCCGTTTCAACGTTGGTTAGAAAGTTGGGAGAACCGGCGACCAGCGCGCCCGCCAGACTCTCAAGCGCCGGCCTCATGCACGGGCATTACCGCGGGCTCATGGAAGACAACGTCTTGAGGCTCGACCCGCAAGCGCACTCACAAAGTTCTTAAAAATCAGGAGGCAATCATGCTGCATGATCGCAAAAGTCGTAGTGTTTGGTTAGTGGCTGGATTGGGCTTGGGCGCCCTCGCTGGCATTCTTCTAGCTCCGCAATCGGGACGAGAAACACGCAAGGCCATCGCGGCTCGAGTGGACGACGGCATTGAACACATGGCTTCCGCGGGGCGTCAGGCTCGCAAACAGATCAACAACATCGTTGGGTCCGGGAAGAAGGCGCTGGCACGAAAGAAAGAACAAGTCAGCGCGGCCGTTGACAAGGTGAAGGTCCTCTTGAAGAAAGCGGCATGAGCGTTCCCAATCGAGCTCACGCAAGGGCTGGTGAGATGAGGATGTAATGAACAGATGCGTGATCACGGCGATTGTGTTGATAGGGTTGTCCGACGTGAGAATGCAGTCAGCGCAGCGACCGGTGAGTCGCGACAGTCCTTCCTTGCCAAACCGGCCCTACCCGTCCACTGGGCCGTCGCAGGCAATGCAAACGTCAGCAGAGAACAGGCATGACCGCCTCCTGGAAGGCTGCGTTCGCAGCGCAAACGGCGGTCTTACTTTGACTGACGTGGAAGGAAAGGTGTATCACCTCCGGGGCGATACCGCTCAGCTCGCTCGTCATATTGGCCAACACGCCACCGTTACAGGCACTGAAGAGCAAGGCGGCGCCTCGGGCGCTGCTGGTGCGCAGCCCACGTTCACGGTGAAGAAGGTCTCCCTGATCGCAAGCGTTTGCGTGGCGTCCAAGTAATCATCGCCATCCATCGACAGGTTCCCATTGGTGTGTCCCAAGTTTTCTGGAGATGACACGGCCCCTTGACCGGCGTCGATTTCCTATATCATTACTCCTTCCGGGATTCAGGAAAGGAAACACTCGCTGGCTCGACCCTGCATCGAAATGTAAGGAGAAAGACACATGGCGCTAAGCTTCGCCACCGACATCAAGCCGCTATTCACCGCCACAGATCAGGAACATATGACGTTTATGTTTGATCTCTGGGACTATAACGACGTTAAATCCAACGCCTCAGAGATCTACGATTCCGTCAGCGCAGGACGCATGCCCATAGACGGCAACGGCAAGCCGCAGCCCTGGCCGAAGGACCAAGTTGCCACATTCAAACAGTGGATGGACGAGGGTTGCCAGCCCTGAACTGTACCAAGGTGCTTCACCGCAGGCGGGGGCGACTGCGCTCCCCGTTGTTACCTGAACCACAGCGACCACACGGTATCCACGCTGGCGTGCGTGATCGACGATGCAAACAGCCGGCGTTTCTCCCGCCAGGCGCGGCCGTAGAACAGGCCGGCGATCGTGGCCAGCAGCACGTAACGCCAGTTGAAGTGCGCGCCCTTGTTGAAGTGGGAAAGTCCGAAGAGGATAGCGGCGAGCGCGAGCGCGCCGTAGCGTCCCAGGCGGCGTTCCAGAAGGTTCTGCACCAGCCCGCGGAAGAATAACTCCTCCGGCAAAGCTACAAAGATGAAGGTGAAAATCCAGGCAGCGGGGATTGGCGCTAGCCACGGCCGCGGCCACCCGGGATGAAAATGTACGAAGTGGAGCAGTAGCCCCAGCGGAATCACGATCGGCGCATAGAAAAGGAATTCACGCAGGCCGGTCTTGACGTCGGAGAGGCGGGGAACAAGATCGTAGCCGATACCGTCAATCGGCTTGATGACCAGGTAACAATACAAGGCCACGTTGGCCATCATCATTTTGGGGAAGCCGCCCAGGCCCGCGGGCCAGATCATGCCATGCCGCGCGAGAGGCCCGGCGGTATTGAGCAGACCCAGATCGATGACCAGACCAGCTGTGGCCAGGACGATCAGGTCGGCCCAGGTGCCGGGTTTTTGCGAAGTTTGCAGGGCCGTGGCGCTCAGTACCGCCAGGGCGATCAGGACACCGGCCACCGGCCAGCGAAAATCTCCGCGAGGAATGGAAAGCACGAAGTAGGGCAGCGCCAGCAGAGCCGATGCGGCCACACGCGCTGCAGCCCCGGGCAAAACGCGGCGCAGCCAGCCGGCGAGGCCGAATCCAAAGAGCCAGTAGGGCGCAAAGAGAAGCGCAAAGCTCACCAAGGTTGGGAGCGGATGCTCGGCCAGCTGGGAGACGCGAAAGTAGCGGGCAATCAACCAGAAGACGACCAGCAGTATGCAGAAAGCGATGCCGCCGCCGGCGAGTTTGCGGGAAGAGAAATCTTGCGAGTCGGCGCGGGAATCCATGAGCTCAGGCGGTGGGATGTCTTCGCGTAGCTTCATGTTGTGCGCCGCAAGGACGATTCGCCCGCGACTCTGACTTCCAGCCAGAATAGCACGCCCAATCCATTTCTAAACTTGCGGAGCACAGGCGCCCTCGCCTGTCGTGAGGCTGCACAGCGGGGGCTCCTCTATCCTTTATCCTTTCCCAGGTCCGAACTAGTGTCATTGCCGGGGTGCGGATTTCGGCTGCTCGGCAAGCGGCGCCGGCCCATCCTTTTATATAATGGAACGAGTCACTCTTTCTCGGGAGCCTTCCGTAACATGATTCGTTTCTTGCAGAGCGGCAACAAGGCCGCAAAATACATCCTCGGCGGATTTCTTACCATTCTGGCTGTAAGCATGGTGGCTTACCTGATCCCCGGCTTCATGGGCAGCGTGGACGCCAACACCCGTCCCGGCGTCGTGGCCACCGTTGCCGGCGCAGAAATCCGCAGCGATCAGGTCACGAAAACCGTGCAGCAGCAGATGCGGTCGCAGCGCGTGCCGGATTTCTACGTCCCCATGCTGATGCAGCAGGCGTTCAATCGGCTGGTGCAGGAGCAGGAGATGCGTTACGAGGCTGGGCGCCTCGGCTTGAAGGTTTACGACTCGGAAATCCGTGACGAGCTGCAAAACGGCAGTTTTAAGCAGACCTTTTTTCCCGGCGGTAAATGGATCGGCCAGAAGGAATACGTGGATCTTCTCGCGCAAAACAATCTGACGCCGGAGATCTTCGAATCCCAGATAAAGGACCAAGTGCTGGCCCGGAAGCTCTTCGGGGCGATTACGGCCGCCGTGAGTGTTACGCCTCAGGAAGTAGAGCAGGCATACAAAGACAAGAATCTCAAAGTGAAGTTTCGGTATGCGATCTTGAGCCTGGATGACATCCAGAAGGAGATCAAACCGACTGAGGCTGATCTCAAAGCGTTTTTTGAGGCCAACCAGGGGAACTACGCGAACGCGATTCCGGAAAAACGCCAGCTGCGCTACTTCGTCCTCCTGGACAAGGACGCGGAAAGCAAGGCCACGGTGGGCGCCGCCGACATCCAGCGTTTCTACAGCTCCCACCTGGACCAGTACCGTCTGCCGGAGAGAGTGAAGGTCCGGCACATTCTTATTACCACTCCTCCTCCCGGCGCCGACGGCAAGACGGACCAGAAGGCGGTGGATGAAGCGCGCGCCAAGGCAACGGACGTTCTCAAGCAATTGAAGGCCGGCGGCAACTTCGCCGAGCTGGCCAAGAAGTATTCGCAGGACCCGGGCAGCGCTGACAAGGGCGGAGAGTTAGGGTGGGCGCAGCGAGGCGGGTTCGTGCCCGAATTCGAGAAAGTGGCCTTTGCATTGAACCCCGGACAAATCAGCGATCTGGTGCAAACTTCGTTTGGCTTCCACATCATCCAGGGAGAGGAAAAAGACACAGCGCGCGTAAAGCCCTTGGCCGAAGTGAAGGATGAGATTGAAAAGCAGCTTAAGGCCGAGAAGGTGAGCGTGGTCCTGGACCAGCAAGCCACCACGGCCCAGGATGCGGCCCAGAAGCAAGGGTTGGACAAAGCGGCGGCGGCAGTGGGAGTCCAGGTGATTGAAAGCAATCCTGTGAGCCGTGGTGACAGCCTTGCCGGGGTCGGCGCTTCCCCTGAGCTGATGGCGGCGGTGTTTGCGACCACCGAAAAAACGCCCCAAATCCAGCGCTTTCCTCAGGGTTATTTGGTCTACCAGACCACCAGCATCGTTCCTCCGCGAACGCCTTCATTCGAAGAGATCAAGGACCGCGTGACGGCCGACTTCAAAGCCCAGCGCGCCCGAGAGTTATTGCAGAAGAAGGTGGTCGCTCTGGCTGACCGGGCCCACTCTGAGCATGACCTCGACAAAGCCGCAAAGGAAGCTGGCGCCACCGTAAAGACCAGCGAACTGGTAGGCCGGACGTCGCAAGTGCCCGACATCGGGTCGATGAGCGGAGGGGCAGGCGTTGCTTTTACGCTGAAGCCGGGCGAGATCAGCGGCCCCATCAACCTGGGACAGAAAGTAGCCGTGCTGAGCGTGATCGACCGGCAGGAAGCGTCTGTGACGGACCCACAGTTTGCTCAGGCGAGCGCTGCCATCATGGAGCAACTTACCGAACAGAAACGGCAGCAGGCGCTGGAACTGTTCATGAGCAACCTGGATACCCGCCTCAAGAATGAACATAAGCTGACGATCAACAAAACAGAGATGGACCGCTTGATCAAAGCCCGCAGTTAAAAGAGCGCCATAGAGAATGCCGTTCCCACGTTGCGCCGGAATCCTGCTGCACCCGAGCTCGCTGCCGTCGCGGGGCGGGATCGGCGACCTGGGGCGGGAGGCCTATGCCTTCGCTGATTTTCTGGCCCGCGCCCAACAGGGAATATGGCAGATCTTACCTCTGGCGCCTCCGGGGATGACCCGTTCACCCTATTCGGCTATTTCCGCTTTCGCGGGAAACCCTCTTCTCGTCAGCCTGGAGCGGCTGGCGGAACACGGCTGGATCGACGGTTCGCTCTTAGCCGGCGCTCCGACGGGGACGCCCGGCAACCAGATCGATTTCGAGGAAGTCCAAGTTTTCAAGCTGCCGCTGCTGCGGCGCGCAGCCCAGAGTTTTCTGGAAAAAGACGATGGCAACCGCCGTCGCTTTGAAGACTTCAAACGCGAGACTGCCTGGTGGCTGGACGACTTCGTTCTCTTTGAGGTCATGCGCCGGATCCACAATGGCGCGGTGTGGAGTTCGTGGCCGCGGGAACTGGCCCGGCGCGAACCGGAAGGACTCCAGCGTTTCGGCCTGGAGCACCAGCGTGAGCTGGAAGTGGAGCGCGCCATACAGTTTGCTTTCTTCGAGCAGTGGCGGGCGCTGCACCGGTACTGCGCCGATCTCGGCATCAAGATCGTGGGCGACGTGGCCATCTTCGTCGACTATGACAGCGCCGACGTCTGGCGCCATCCTGAAATCTTCTCCCTCGACGAGAATCTCCAACTCACGGCCGTCTCCGGCGTGCCCCCGGACGCCTTCAGCGTGACCGGACAGCGCTGGGGCAATCCTGTCTACCGTTGGGAGGCGTGCCAGGCCAACGGCTTTCAGTGGTGGGTCCAGCGCATGGCCTGGGCGCTGCGGACGTGCGACATCCTGCGCCTCGACCACTTCCGCGGCTTCGAGAGTTACTGGGAGATCCCCGCGTCAGAACCAACGGCGGTCCACGGCACGTGGAAGAAAGGCCCAGAGGACGAATTGTTTCGCGTTCTGCGTGAACGTCTGGGCGATCTTCCGTTTATCGCCGAAGACCTGGGCTACATCACTCCTGAAGTTCATGCTCTGCGCGATCGTTTGGGCATCCCTGGCATGAAGGTCCTGCAATTCGCTTTTGGCGATCAGGGTTCGCATGTTTATCTTCCCCACAACTTCGGTCCCAACTGCGTGGTCTATACCGGCACCCACGACAATGACACCACGCTGGGATGGTGGAGGTCCGGAGCCAGCCAGGAAGAGCGCGCCCACGTCCAGGCCTATTTGGGTACGTCGGACGACTCCGTGCCCTGGGCGCTGATTCGTGCCGCGTTTGCCTCGGTAGCCCGGATGGCGGTGGTTCCTTTGCAAGACGTTCTCGGCCTGGCCAGCGAAGCGCGCATGAACACGCCCTCGCTGCGAGATGGCAACTGGAGATGGCGGTTTGGCCCGGGCATGCTCACTGCGGAATTGGCGGACAAGCTGGCGGGGCTCACTGCCATGTGCGACCGTGCATCCATACCCTTACCCGCTCACCAGCAGGGCCACGGGGAAGTGCGCGAAGACTTCGCGGCATAGCAAGGTCCGGCGGGGGCCGACCTGGATCCTTTCCCCGCTAAAAACATTCTCCACGAATTCGGTGGTGCTGGCCGGGACCGGAAGCTCCGCGTCTTCCCACAGCTCGCCCAAGGGCGCGCGGATGGCCCCTGCCGCCAGCGTGAAACTCAACCGTGGCACGGCCACCAGAGCGGCTTGCCCATTGTGTTCGCGCGCAAACGCCACAACATGCTCGCGTTTCGCGCCGATAGCGTGGAGCGGTGTATAGCTTCCTTCATGAAACAGGGCCCGACGATCGCGGCGCAGGCGGAGAGCTTGCATGGTGGTCCACATCTTGATTTGGCCGTCCTGATAGTCCGTCAGAAGCTCGCCGCATAAACCGGGCAGGTCGCCGGCTTCAGTTCGATGGTCGAGTTCGGCCAGCAGACGCTGGCGCAGCGCGAAGTCCACCGGACGCCGGTTGTCCGGGTCAACCAGGGCGAAGGACCACAGCTCCATGCCCTGATAGATGTCTGGGTTTCCCGGCGATGTGATCATCAACAGACGCTGTGCCAGGGAGTTGATGGCGCCAAAAAAAGCCACAGCCGGGAGGAAGGACTGGAAATGGCCCAAGAAGGCATTGGCTCGCCGGCGCGTTCCCGCCGTCAAGATCTTTTCGACAAACTGCTGCAGCGCCTCCACGTAAGCCGGATCGGTATTGATCCAACTGAGGTTGACCTTGGCCTCATGCACTGCCTTGGCCATGTACTGCTGAATGCGCTCCACGTATTCGCCGTGCGATTCCAGCGTGGGGAAGTTCAACGGCCACGTACCCACCAGGGTTTGATAGAGCAGGTATTCCTCGTTGAAGTCGGGGACGCTGCGGCCGTCGCCGAGCAGTCGCTTGCGCGAGCGATTGTCCCTGCGCCAGCGGAACACCTGCGCGGCCCAGGCTTTGGGCATCTCCGAGAGCACGTCCTGGCGCGCGCGCACGTCCTCGCTGCGCTTGGTGTCATGGGTTGACGTAGCCAGCATGGAAAACGGCCAATGTTCTGCGCGCTTGAGGTTCTGCTGGTGGAAATCATCCACCTTGGTCCCGAACTGTTTGGGCGATCCGCCAACCTCGTTGACCGCGGCAAAACGGTTGTAGATGTAGAAAGCGGTGTCTTCCAGACCTTTGGCCATCACCGGTCCGGTCAACTGCTGGACTTTCAGAGTGAAGTGAAGCTTCTTTCGGTATTGTTCGGGTGGATCATCTTCGGTAGCGCGGCGCTTCAGCAGCAGGATGTCGCGCAGGAAATCGAAGCTGGCTGGGGCCTTATCCGGATTGCGGCGCTTGGCGCGAGCGATGGCTTCGCTGATCACGGCAACGTCGCGCTCGCTCATCTGCCCGCGTTCGTCGATGTAAGTGCGGTAGACGGGGAAGCAGGCGATGGTTTCGCGGATCACGTCGCGCAGCGCTTTGCGCGTGAAGTCGCGGGCATAGCGATCGTTGGCGGAGATGGCGTCCAGCATGTGCGCCAGCACGTTGACCTCGCTGGCCAGCGAGGAATGCATGATCAGTTTCTTTGAGTTGTAGATGAGAAGGTCCACGTCCGGTGACGCGCCGATGAAGCGATGGTAGAGATTGGTGAACAGTCTTTCGTGGCGGTCATCGATGAACAACCCATTCACCAGCGCGGTGAACTCGTAGCCGGAGCCTCCGTCCACCGGCCACTCCACAGGTAAATCCTCTCCCGGCAAGAGGACCTTCTCCACCACCGAGTACAGGGGAGGGCGGTCCTTGACCCAGTCATGCTGGCCGAAGACCTGCTGCACTTCCAGCTCGATGCCGTTTTCCGCCAGCGGCGGCCGGGCCGAGGCGCCCACGCACTGGCTGGCCGCGTATAGCATCTGCAGTCGCACCAGGTATTGCCGCGGGTTGAGCAGGCCGTCGCAATGGTCAATGCGCACGCCCTGCACGACATCCTCTGCCAGCAGACGCCGCAGCAGGCCGTGCGTAGCGGCGAAGACGCGTGGATTCTCCATGCTCAGCCCGATCAGATCGTTGATGTCAAAGAAGCGGCGGTAGTTGATCTCTTCGCCGGAGACGCGCCAGTTGGCCAGCCGGTACACCTGGGCTTCCAGCAGCCGGTGCAGGCAGTCGAAACTGCGCGCATCGCCCGGCGTCCCATTGCACCGGTCCACGGCGTTCTCGGCCAGACGGCGTGCCCTGGGCGACGTCCGCAGCAGACTGTGCAACGATTCGGTCAGCAACGTAATGGAACGGTGGCGCAGCCGTGCGAGGTCTGCATCCGTGGTGGTGTGGAGAGGAAGGTCTTTGAGGCGCGAGAGCAGGTCGCGCAGCTGGCGGCCGGCGACGCGATGATGCTCTTCCGCCGGGTCATCGAGGTCGCCCGCTACCGGCTCAAAGATCATGGGGACGGTCTGCGGATCAACCGGCAGTTTCGTGTCGTGGTAGACAACGTGAAAGCCATCCTCTTCGAGCTGCAGGCGGATGTGGCCTGCCTCCAGCTCGGCGCCGTATTGGTCGCCCAGAATCGGAAGCAGCAACTTGTCGCGCAACTCCGGCTTGAGCGGCTCCCAGTCAAGATCGAAGAAATCGGCAAACTCTGAGGCCCGGCCGTTGGCCAGTACGTCCTGCCACCAGGGATTGGCGCCGGAACCGATTCCCATGTGGTTGGGAACAAAATCCAGGACCTGGCCCATCCCATAGCCTGCCAACTCGCGCGCCAGAGCTCGCAAGTCCTCATCGGAGCCGATCTCGGGATTCAAACGGTTGTGGTCGGTGATGTCGTATCCGTGCAGGCTTCCCGCGCGCGCTTGCAGCACCGGCGAAGAATACAAATGCGAAATCCCCAGGGCGTGCAGGTAGCCCACCAGATGTTGGGCATCTTCAAAGCGAAAACCGGCATGAAACTGGAGCCGATAGGTTGCCAGCGGACGCGCGCTCCGCTTCTGCGCCGCTAGGCGGTCCAGGCATTCCGAGATGCCGCTCGATTCGGGAGTAAGTACCGAGGGAGTGGATCGCATGGCTCTGGTTTGCCGGGCACACAAACGACGACTCCTATCGATTAGATGCGGGAAGGCAAGTGCGCGGGGACCGGGATGCCATGTGCGCAATCCAAGCTTGATCCTTGATCAAAAACTACGGGGTTGCCAATTGGGCTCAAACACCTGTCACTCGCATCATATTGGGCGGGCCTTTAGTCAGACGTTCATCGCACTGGCGGCGAGCCCTCATATCAGATGGAGTTTATTGCCAGGAAACTGACCCACTACCGCGGGGCCGGTCCGCTTTACTATTCCCGCGAAAGAATTAACAATGAATGCCTGAGCAGAAGGAGCAAGAGACCGCAATGGTAGTGACTGGTGAACTGATCCGGATGATGAATTATGTGGACGATATTGCCGCGACACTGCGCCGCATCCAGGCCGGCATTCCCGGCATGACCGAGGAAGAACGCAAACGCCTGTCCGAATACATGCGCAAGGCGGACCCCAGCTACATGAAGATGATGGACAACCTGGAGAAAGGCTAAGCTCCGGGCTCATGGCGGAGATCAAGACCCTGGCCGTCATAGGCGCCGGGAGCTTGGGCCGGAGCATTGCCTATGCGGCCGCGCTGGCCGGCTACCGAACTATTGTTGAAGACATCCTTCCCGCGAGCCTGCGCCGTGCGGAGAACGAGGTCCGCGACCATCTGGCCCAGGCCATAGCCCAGGGAAGACTCACCGAAGCGAAGGCTGCCGCGGCTCTGGCGTGCCTGCAATACGCAGGGAGCGTGGAAGAAGCGGCCCGGCAGGCGGATCTGGTGATCGAAGCCGTCCCCGACGAGATGGAATCCAAACTCGAGATCTTCACTCTGCTCGACAAAATCTCGAAACCACACACCATTCTGGCCTGTACGACCGCGACGCTCAACGTCACCGAGATCGCGTCCATTACCTACCGCCCCGGCAAAATCTTGGGCCTGTGTTTTTCTAACCTTGCGGATGAGATGGGGCATCTCGAAATCGTGCGAGCGGCAGAAACTGATGACGAAACCATCGCGGCCTGTGCCGAGATCGGCCGCCGCATGAGCAAGGAAGTGGTGGTAAGAGAGGAAGACAAGTCTGGAGGGTAAAAGGTTGGTTCGGGTTCGCCGACCAATTTCGCCCGCAATCTCCTCCGTCACTTGCGAGAACTGTTTGTTGATGGTTTGTGTGTTGCCGGCGATGCGCCACATGGCGCGACGTAAAATGGGTCATGTCTTCGACTGGGATTCCCGTCAACAACTGGAAGCGTATTGACGGCGTAGACCTTCTGCGTGGCCTGGCAATTTTCTTTGTGTTGATGAACCACGTCAACATGCGACTGCGTCTGGCAAAGGTGCCGTACACCCACGGCCTTCCGGCGCAGCTCCAGCAGTCGCTTTTTTGGCACGGCCAATTTGGCGTTCAGATGTTCTTTGCCATCTCCGGTTTTCTGATTACTTCCATTACCCTCCGACGTTGGAAAACCCTTTCGCAAGTCAGCGTACCCGGCTTTTATTGGCTGCGCGTGGCGCGGATCGCGCCACTGCTGTTGTTGTTGCTCGTAGTCCTCAGCAGCCTGCACTTCGCGCATTTGCACGATTTCGTCGTACCGGAAAAAACCGGAGGGCTTGGCCGGGCGCTCCTCGCGGCGCTTACATTTCATATCAACCTCCTGGAGGCGCGACGCGGGTATCTTCCCGGCAATTGGGACATCCTCTGGTCGCTTTCCGTAGAGGAAACTTTCTATCTTTTCTTCCCGTTAATCTGCCGGCTGTTCGGCCAGGGCAAGATGCTCATCGCTCTTCTTCTCGGCTTCGTGGTGCTCGGGCCGTTTGGTCGCACCGTGTTTGCTCACGGGAATGGAACGTGGGAGGAGTATTCGTATCTCGGAGGCATGGACGCCATTGCCTTGGGCTGCCTTACCGCGCTGCTCATCTCACGAATCCGCTTCCGTCCTGCCGCGCTTTGGACTCTGGGCGGCATGGGCGCAGGCATCCTGATCTTCATGTTGGGATTTTCAGTCCAAGCCTACCGTTGGGGCCTGGACCACTTCGGGCTGGACATGACGATCCTGGCGGTTGGGACGTGCCTGTTCGTCGCTGCGAGCGCCCAAACCCAGTGGAGAAGTCCGCGGATACTGAGTCCTCTTCTGAAGATCGGCCAGTACAGCTACGAGGTCTATCTGACGCACATGTTCGTCGTCTTCGTTCTGTTTGACTTGTTTGTAAGCGTTGGCAAGCCGATGCCTCTGGTACCCGTGTTGTTCCTCACCGTCATTTTAGTAGCAGGTGCGCTGGGCGGCGCTGTCGCCGGCTTCTACTCAGAGCCGATGAACCGGCTCTTGCGCAATCGCGGCGAGCACGGACGCAATGACCTTGTCTCGGTCAGCGATTTGCCGGCCACGATACCAGGCGAGGAGCGAGCGCCCGTCTGACGGGGCGATTCGGAAACTCACCCATCCCGCGCCAGCAAAGTTGGGGGCGGAAGGGGTAGGTTCGGGTCTGACGATAGACGTACAATGTCCTCAGCTGCTTTCGATCAAAAGGTATCCTTAATGCGGGTTCGCTTCGCCTCGTGGCTTGTTATCGTTCTACTGGTACGAGGGCAGGGTTTCGCCCAGGCTCAACACCACGCTGCCTCTGAGAATCTGGGCGAGGTGAAATTCAACGTTTCGTGCAGTAGCGCAGCTCAGCCGCAGTTCAATCGCGCCGTGGCCCTGATGCACTCGTTTCAATTTGCGCGCGCTATCGAAGCCTTCAATGCCATTCTTGTGAGCGATCCCTCGTGTGCGATGGCTTACTGGGGGATCGCCCTAAGCAATTGGGGCAACCCCTTCGCCGCCGGTCTCAAGCCCCAAGCGCAACTGGAGCAGGGACTCAAAGCCGTAGAGCAGGCGCGGGCCACGGGTGCGAAGACTGAGCGTGAGCGGGCGTACATCGAGGCTGTCGCGCATCTCTATGACGACGCAGCGAACACCGATCAACGTTCGCGTATTTTGGCCTACGAAAACGCAACAGCCGCTGTCAGCGCTGCTCATCCTGACGACATCGAAGCTGCCATTTTTCACGCGTTGGCCCTGGCGGCAGCCGCCGATCCGGCCGACAAGACTTACGCTAAGCAACTCAAGGCCGGGGCAATACTCGAGGCCTTGTTCGTACAGTATCCAGATCATCCGGGGTTGGCCCACTACATCATCCACACGTACGACGTTCCGCCGCTGGCGGCGCGGGCGGTCGGAGCTGCCCGGCGTTATCACGAGATCGCGCCCTCGGCGCCGCACGCCTTACACATGCCGTCGCACACATTCACGCGAGTCGGCTACTGGCAGGATTCCATCGACACCAACATCGCCGCCGCCGCGGCCGCGGCAAGCGAGGGTCAGACGGCCGAAGAGTTGCACGCCAGCGACTACATGGTCTACGCATATCTGCAGACAGGCCAGGACCGCGCCGCTCAGCGTCTGGTGGAGTCGTCCGCTCAGATATTCTCGCGCTTTGATCCGAAAGTGTTAGTCAGCGGAGCGGCCCCTCCCTCTGCGGCATACTTTGCTCGGGCGGCGATTCCTGCCCGCTATTGTCTGGAACGGCGTGCCTGGGCTGATGCGGCAAAGCTGGAGCCGCTTTCCAGTTCATTTCCCTACACTGATGCCATTACCCACTTTGCCCGCGGCTTAGGGGCTGCGCATTTGAAAGATGGTGACGCCGCGCGCTCGGCAATCGGCTCACTAGAACAGATTCGCGACAAACTCATCAAAATGAAAGAGGGTTATTGGGCCAACCAGGTGGACATTCAAAGGCGGGAAGTCTCAGCATGGCTGGCGTTTGCTGAAGGCGACCCCGAGGGTGCGCTCGCCGCGATGCGCGCCGTGGCCGAACAAGAAGACGGGACCGAAAAGAATGCTATCACGCCGGGGCCACTCACGCCCGCGCGAGAGCTGCTGGGGGAGTTACTACTGGAATTAAAGCGTCCCTCGGAAGCGCTCAAGGAATTTGAAACGACGCTGACCAAGGAACCCAATCGCTTTCGGTCCCTGTACGGGGCCGCCGAATCGGCGAAACTGGCCGGCGATCGTCAGACAGCGCAGAAATATTTCCGACAATTGCTCAAGGTGGCGGACCGGGCTGATCAACCTGGACGCCCGGAGCTGGTTGAGGCGCGTAGCGAGGCGAGGCCAGGATAGCCCGCAGTCCAGATATACACGTTTTGAATCTTCCGCCCCCGATGTTGCTGGCCCGCTGCCCCAACACCTTCAGGGTTGCTGTTCGTTATAGACCCAGGCGCCGGCTATCGTGCTGGCAACAATCATCACCAAGTAAAGCATGGGCCACATGGGTCCAGAAGGAAGCGAGTAGGGTTCGCCCATAGCCATGCTTTTCACAGCGAAACCGGCCACACCGATCGCCACAGCAGTCAGCCACACAGAAAAACCCGCGATGGCTGCGGTTTTTGGACCAGGCCCGAATCGAGGCCGCATGGCCGTATACGACCAAGTCAGAACGTTGCCCAGAAAAACGAACACAAGAATGAAGAAGATCGGTGCAGCGCTGCCGCTTGTTGATGGTCGAAGTGCTTGCACGGCAGTTCGTAGCGCGTGTTGTCCGATGAAGAGCGCCGTAGAAGCAGTTGCGAGGACGGTCAGAACAACCCCGGCAACCATGCCGCCTAAAACCACTCGACCCCAGTTGATTTTTTCCATCGTTTCCTCCTGTTTTTCCGTGTGAGGCTAAGAGCCGGCCATGGTCTGGCCAACGGCGATGACCGGGTACGTACCGATCTGAGTCGCCCAAAGCCGCAAAGGACCGGCGGTAACCCAGCGCTCAAACCCCACAGAAACCACAGAGAACAAGCGAGTTCGCGAAGAAATGCGCTTTCGCGAGCATTGTGCAACTTTCGGGAAAGGCTGGGCGAGATTACGATAATGCTAATCCCTGCGCGCTGAATTGTTTCCTGTGGTATTACCACAGGACATGTGATATGCTCCTGTGGTTGTAACACAGGAGACTGTTCTTGGCTGAATCCAAACTTGACCTTTTGCAAGGGACCCTGGACCTGATGGTTTTGCAGACACTCGCCGCGATGGGCTCCCTGCATGGCTACGGCATCGCCCGGCGCATCGAGCAGGTGAGCGCGGACAAAGTGATGCTGAACCAGGGGACGATCTACGCCTCGCTGGTGCGGCTGCAGCAGCGCGGATGGATCTCAGCCGCGTGGGGAACATCGTCCAACAATCGCAAGGCCAAGTTCTATTCCATCACCAAAAAAGGACGCAAATGTCTGGCCGAGGACACGGCGAACTGGCAACGGCTTTCCAGCGTGATGGGTCGAGTTCTTGGTATGCAAGGAGAGGGTGAACGCTCATGATTGACGGGCTGCAGCATTTATTCCAACGCCTCCGCTCCACTTTCCGCAGCACACAACTCGATCAGGAATTGGATGCGGAACTGGCGGCCCATCTGGATTTGGCTGTCGAAGAGAATCTGCGGCGGGGGATGTCCGCGGAGGAAGCTCGCCGTCAGGCCCGGATTGGCCTCGGCGGGACCGAACAGGCCAGGCAGCGGCACCGCGAAGCGCGCGGGTTGCAGGCCCTGGCTACATTAGACACGCTGTTTCAGGACGTGCGGTACGCGTTGCGCGGGACACGCAAAAGCCCTGGATTCACGACTGCTGCCGTGCTGACTCTGGCTCTGGGCATCGCCGTAAATGCCACCATGTTCAGCATGGTGAGCGCCTTCCTGTTGCGGCGTCCGCCCGGTCGCGAGCCGGAGCGCGTAGCGGTGGTTACCTCGGTGAACCCGGCGGGAGGCTTTCTGCCCGACACACATGCCGTATCCGCGCCCAATTACCTGGCTTGGCGGACCGCCAACGACGTTTTCGAGAGCATGGCCGCGGCAGATGAAGAACGCACTGTCAGCTTGACCTGGCAGGGACAGACGCAGGCGCTACCTGCAGCGGCCGTCACTCCTGATTATTTCGCGGTGCTGGGAGCTTCCCCGCAGTTAGGTCGTGTCTTCTACCAGGGAGACGACCAGCCTGGACGCAACCACGTCGTCATCCTCAGCCAGGAACTCTGGGATCGCGAGTTCGGTTCCGACCCCTCCCTCATCGGCCGCTCGATCCGGCTCAACCGGGAAGACTATGCCGTGATCGGAGTGATGCCCGCGAATTTCCGTTTGTTGGGCTTCACGCCACAACTGTGGACTCCGCTCGTAGTGAGCGCCGCGGATCAAACCGCGGCCGCGCACAAGGACCGTTCCTTATATCTCTTCGCCCGCCTGAAACCGGCGGTTACGCTCAAGCAGGCCCGGGCCGAACTGAAAACTCTGGGGCGCCGTGCGGAAGCAGATTTCCCCGAGACGGAAAAAGGCTGGGGCGTGGCGGCGCGCACCCTGCCCGATTTCCTAGTCTACCTTTTCGGTATTCGCCCCGCGCTGGTTGTGGCCATGACCACGGTGGGTTTTGTTCTGCTGATTGCATGCGCGAATGTAGCCGGACTGCTGTTGGCGCGCGCCGGGACGCGCCGCAAGGAGCTGGCCATTCGCATGTCGCTCGGAGCCGGCCGCCTGCGTATAGTCCGGCAATTGCTGAC
>CAZFRV010000268.1:0-6958 GCA_964521445.1 uncultured Acidobacteriaceae bacterium | reverse complement strand
GGCAGGACTGCTGGGAGCGCTGACGGGATGGGCTATCGGAGAGCCATTCTTCAGGGACGATGCAGGCCACACTTGGACGGACCGTCTCCTTATACCCCTGGTCGTCGCCTTCATGTGCCTGGGGTTGGGTGTTGCTGAAAGTATTGTGGAGCGCTCGTCACAGAAAGCACTGTGGCGTGGATTGCTGTCCCTGGTGCTCGGCGTGGTGGGAGGCGTTGTTTTTGATTTTATCGCCAACATCATCTTCGTGATTGTGGTGGGCATTGTTGCGGAGATGGGAGTGCAAACGTATAAAAACCCGGCCTTTTGGGTCGCCCGAGGCGTCGCGTGGATGGTCTTCGGAGTGGCCGGGGGAATCATTTACGGGTTGGTGGATCGCTCCGCTAAGAAGATCCGCTATGGGATATTGGGAGGCATCATCGGAGCTGGGCTGGGCGGCATGGTTTTTGATCCCATTTCGATGGCTACCAGCCGGGGCGGTCCCAGTCGTGCCGCGGGTTTTGCGTTACTGGGGCTGGCCACCGGAGTGGCCATGGGCATCGTGGAGAGTGCCCTGAAAGACCGCTGGTTATATGTCGCTTCCGGTCCGCTGGCTGGGAAACAGTTCATCCTGTATAAGCCGGTGACGGCTGTCGGCAGCAGCCAACAGTGCGACATCTATCTGTTCAAGGACACTTCCATCCAGCCGCAGCATGCCAGCATTGAGCTGCGCGGGGCGCAGACATTTCTCCACGCGCAAGGCCAGGTGTACGTCTCCGGCCAGCCGGTGAAACACCGAGCCCTGCAGAGCGGCGATCTGGTCCAGATGGGCCGCTACGCCTTCCACTTCCGGGAGAGACAGCGATGAGCGACACCGTTGTCTGTCCCTACTGCCGAATGCCCTTTGACGAGTCGGGCCCGCCGACGATTTACTGCACCGCCTGCGGCGTTCCCCACCATGAGGATTGTTACCAGGAAAACGGCGGCTGCACCGTGTTTGGCTGTGCCCAGGCTCCGGCCGATGATCCGAAGCTGCAAGTCTCGCAAAGCGATTTGAATGCCGTGGCTGCGGTTGCAACCCAGACGGCGTCCGTCCAGCCGCAGCCGCTGACCCCGGTCTCGCCGCTTCCGTCACGTTACGGAGGGCCGTTGGGACTGTCGCAGCCGGCTCCCGCCACCGGGGCGGCCGTCGCAGTGGCGCCAACGGCTGTATGGTCGCCGCCAGCGGGTTCATCGGCGGCATCTATGCCTGCCTACGCGCAGCCAGCCTATGTTCAAGGCCGCCGGCCTAAGAGCCGCACCACTTACATTGTGTTGGGAATTTTCCTGGGGGCCCTCGGCGCCCACAACTTCTATTCGGGATACACCGGCCGCGCCATCGGACAGTTGTGCCTCAGCGTGCTCACGCTGTTCTACCTTGCCATCATTTCCTGGATCTGGGCCATCGTGGAGATTTGCGTTGTGGATAAAGACAGCTCCGGTATACAGTTCGGCTAGTCAAAACGACAAAGGTGGGGAATGAAATATTACATCAAGCGCGACTTGAATGAATACGGCCCCTATACTCTTGCCGACGTGCAGCGCTACACGGCCCAGGGCAATATTCTCATGACGGACCTGGCCCGCAGCGAAGGTCTCACCGAATGGGTGCCGGTTTCGCAAGTCCTTGGCAACATCCCGGTACCGGTTCAGACGCCCGCTATGCCGGGTACAGTAGGCACCGTTTACCAAGGCACGCCGGGTTACGGGGTTGCCGCCACGCCGGCTATAGGTGCGGGACCAGTGCCGCCGGACTTCCATTGGGCATTGGTCTTGGTGATCGGGATCGTGACCTGCGGTTTGTTTTGGTGGGCATGGATCGTCGTCGAAGCAGTCTGGATCAGGAAGATCAAGCCAGAGAGCAAAGGTCTGCTCCTGGTGCTTTTGGCGCTGGGTTTTTCATTTGGTGGCGGCATCATCAATGGTGTAATCGAGGCGATGAGTCAGGGCAATGCTGTCCCATTTGGCGGCCTGTTTTCGCTGGCAGGCATTGTGTTGCAGATTGTCGGCGTCTTTACTATGCGGAGCGACCTCGAGGACTACTACAACACCACGGAGAACATCGGCCTCAGCCTGAGCGGAGTGATGACCTTCTTCTTCGCCGTCTTTTACTTTCAGCACCACTTTACCCGCATCGCCCAGTGGAAGAAGACGGGCATCTTGCAGCCACAAGGATGAAGCAACCACGAATCCAGGTCGGGATGTGGGCAGGTGGATTCCTGGTGGGCGCCGCATTCCTCTATAACGTTTCCCCGGCGACGCACAGTTTCTACCCCCGCTGTCCGTTCTACGCTGTCACTCATCTGCTATGTCCGGGATGCGGAGCCACCCGCGCCCTGTATGAGATGTTGCATTTGAATCTGCCCGGAGCCCTGCACTATAACGCGTTGGCGACCGTGCTTGCGCCGCTGGTTCTGCTGTGGTTTGCCTGGTGTTTCTATCATGCTTTTCGATATGATCGGTTTCCTCGAATTCCCTGGCCGCGAACCATCGCGCTAAGTCTCGGCCTGGTCGCGGTGCTGTTCGCCGTGATAAGAGATACCGGTATTGCTTTTGCGATCTAAAGCCATGCTTGCGCCTCGAATCCGCCGCCTCAAACTCGACTATGAGCAACTCCAGCAACGCTTTGCCACATGGCCGCTGATACGCATGGTGGGAACGGCGGGGTTGCCGCCGGAGCTTTACCGCTTCCAGTACTTGATTCGCGGATTGTACGTTGCCGCCGACGGGGCCATCCTGGAGCGGAACGATCACTTGCTGGAGATCAATCTGTCTCTGGGCTATCCTCGGCGAGCGCCGCAGTGCCGCATGCTCACGCCGGTCTTCCATCCCAACTTTGACTCGAGTTCGGTCTGCATCGGAGACTTCTGGGCGGCCTCCGAATCGCTGGATGATCTCATCGTCCGCATCGGCCGCATGATCGCGTATCAGGAGTACAACACCAAGAGCCCGCTGAACGGGCTGGCGGCAAAATGGGCGGCTCAGAACACCAACTTGCTGCCGGTGGACCCGCGTCCGGTGGCCCCGCCGCTCGACGGCGCTGAAACCTGCCCGGCGGTGACTCTTGCGGAATCCGCCGCCGCGGCTCCGCAAAGTCAAGCCGCTGCGGCTCCTTTGCCGGAGACCAAGCCTGCAACTTCCGATCCGGCGGGCGAGGATCCCTGGTCACAGAAGATAGTCATCAGTTAGGGCCGGCGCTTCCATTGAGCTTCTGAACCTTCACGATCTCGAATCTTGTTGGTCTGTCCTCCTCCGCGTGATCCGAACTCCCCGGGCGTGATTTCATGAAAACGGGCATCCAGCAACATGGGATTGTGAACCAGAGCGGTTCGTAGTAAACTGCTGGTCCATCATTCGGTGCGGGGCCGCGGCCCGCCGTCCTGCCTCGGTCCGAGGGTTCATAAATCTTTGCGAATTTCCTTTCGGCTTCTTCTGTTGCTTGCGCTCGAGTTCGACAGACTTGGCAAATCCTGAAAAACAGCGAGGTAGATTGAATGACTCCCCTTGGAAAAATGAGATGCGCCTTGGCGCTTCTCCTGGTGATTCTGACCGCAAACATCCTGGCCCAGGCACAGGCCGTGGACAATCCAGGGCAAACCCCCATGAAAGACCACGTCGAGAACCCGTCGAACACGCCCATGCACGTTGTTCCCTGGCGAGATCCCAGCGCGAATGCAGCAGCAGCACCAATAGGGCGCGCGGCGCCCGCCGGTGCGCACCTGACTTACTTCGGTGGGCCGGTGATCTCGAACGTTCACGTGGTCCAGGTGTTGTACGGATCCGGTTCCTACAACGCGCAAGTCGCGGGAACCGCCACGCCCAGCATGGGTAACTTCTTCGGCGACCTCACGGGCACGAATAGCGGGTATGTCAGTTTGCTGACCCAGTACAACACGCCGGCCTCGGGTGGCACGGGGCAAACCATTGGGAATGGCACGTTCGATGGACTGTTTCAGATTGCTCCGTCAGCAGGCAACAACGGCGCCACCATCAGTGATGCGCAAATCCAGTCGGAACTCCTGGCCCAGATCACCGCGGGACACCTTCCCGCGCCGATTCTGGATGCCGCAGGCCACGTGAATACTCTTTACATGATTTATTTCCCGCCGGGAAAGAAAATCACGCAAGGTGGAAGCTCAAGCTGCGTGGCCGGCGGCTTCTGCGCCTATCACGGCACCACGTCGACGACCTTAAATTCGAAGAACATACTTTACGGGGTACTCCCGGACATGCAGGCCGGCAGCGGCTGCGCCACAGGGTGCGGCAACTCCTCGACCTTCGGCAATTACACGTCAGTGACCAGTCACGAACTGACGGAAGCGATTACGGATGCCGATGTTGGCATCGCCACTACCTTCGCTCCCCCGCTGGCATGGTATGACATGACCAATGGCGAGATTGGCGACATTTGCAACGCCCAGCAGGGTTCCTACACCGCCAATGGCACCACGTACACCATCCAGTTGGAATTCTCCAATGCCGCGAACAATTGCGTGTTACCTCCGGCGGGAGCACCCACGCCGAACTTCTCGCTCTCGGCATCACCCAGCAGCCTGACCGTCGTCCAGGGGAACAGCGGCAGCAGCACGATTACCGTCACTCCTTCCGGTGGATTCACGGGCAGCGTGAGTTTGTCGGCGTCGGGATTGCCATCAGGCGTTACCGCCACCTTTGGCACAAATCCGACGACTTCGACCAGCAGCGTGACGTTTACTGCTAGCAGCACCGCAACCGTCGGAACGTCCACTGTGACGATCACCGGAACTTCGGGTTCTTTGACTCACACCACCACCATAACGCTGACAGTAAATTCTGTTGGGGGCCAGCCGAACTTCACTATTTCGGACTCTCCGGCCAGCATCACGGTCACGCGCGGTTCCACCGGTACTTCCACGGTGACGATCGGCGCGGTGAACGGATTCAGCGGGACGGTAAGTCTCAGCGTGAGCGGACAAGGTTCGCGAGTCACTCCAACCTTTAGTCCTACTTCTGTTACCGGCTCCGGCACATCAACCTTGTCAGTGCGTGTGAGCAGCAGGGCGACGAGAGGGACTCGGACCTTGACTATCACCGGCACCAGCGGTGGTGTGAGTCATTCCACGACGTTGACTCTGACCATCCAGTAGCACCGCGAACACGTAAGCAAAACCATCCGGCCCGAGTAAGAGCTCGGGCCGGTTTTTTCTGCCTATCCTCCGGCTCCGCAGGGAAGAAATATTTCATCCATGGAGCGACGGTCGCCGCAGCGGCCGCTTTGCGTCTGTACTTCGCACCAGCGTCACGGTTCTTGTTCGAGGCATGGTTTCTAAGGAATCCCTGAGAAGCCAAGCTCTCTAGAAGAAGATGTTCCAATTTGGAACTTGATGGCTCGCGAAAATGTTGCAAAAATCAAAATTCATCTACCCTGGATTGCTCGCGGCGTAACTCTGTAGTAAACTGCCGCTCATTTATGAGGCGTTCTTTGGTCCGGCCTGCGGTCCTGCGTTTGAATTTCCATACATTCAATATGCGTTTGTCACCGGCTTCTTCTGTTTCGTTCCGAGTTCGACAGATTTGGCAAATTCTGAAAAGGACAGCGAGGTAGATTGCATGAAAGCTCCCCTTGGAAAAATGAGATATGTATTGGCGGTCCTCTTCGTGATTCTGGCTGCAAATCTCCTGGTAGCGCAGAAGCCACTCAACCCACCGACGGATCAAAGAGCTACGGGCCACTATTCTGATGCGGCTCAGGAAACGATGGACCGAGCCAAGCCAACGGGTCAGGCGGTTGTTACCGGCAACGGCATCAACTATCACGGTGGACCGGTGCTGAAAGGCAATCCGGTGCCGATTTACATCATCTGGTACGGCAACTGGAGCGGCACCGGATCCAACACCGCGGCGACCGTCAACCTGGTTGAGCATTTCATCAATACCCTGGGTAACACTCCCTACGAGAACATCAACACTACCTACGGGGACAACACCGGCAACGTAAGCGGCAATCTAACCCTGGGCGGCGCGATTTTCGATACTGGTTCTCAAGGGACCAGGCTCAGCAACAGCCGGCTCTCCAGCATCGTGACCCGGTCGTTCAGCAACGGGCTACCCAAGGACACCAACGGCGTGTATCTGGTTCTGACCTCGTCGAACGTGAGTGAACAGGGATTCTGCAGCCAGTTCTGCGGCTTCCACACCGCCCAGACCCTAAGCGGAACCGACATCAAGTGGGCCTTCGTCGGCAATCCCGATCGCTGCCCCTCGGGCTGCGAGATCCAGACCACCGGTCCCAACAGTCCGGCCACGGGCGTGGGCGGCGCGGACGGCATCATCAACGTCATTACCCACGAATCGGAAGAGGCCATTACCGATCCCGATCTGAATGCGTGGTTTGACTCGAGCGGGAATGAAGACGCCGACAAGTGCAATTTCAACTTCGGCGCCACCTCCACCTGTAACGCAAACGGTCTGTGCACGCCTGCCGGCACGTCGGCCGCGGCAAAGTACAACCAGACCTTCGGCAACAACAACTACATGATGCAGCAGGAGTGGGAGAACGCGAACGGCGGCAAGTGCGTTCAGCACCTTTAATCTCGAACTGGAGAAAGGCCGCTTGCTGTCAGGCGGCCTGCTCTCTGCCCCGTCCGCTTCGCGGGCGGGTTTTCTTTTGATTACAATCAACCCGACTCGTACAGGAGACCAGGAATGCAGCTTCGATTCGTGCAGCGTTTGTTTCCCGCACTGATGGCCATGGTTGTGTTTGCAGCCCCCCAGGAGCCCATGAAACCCAAGCAGACGCCCACGATCATCACCGCCACCCGACAGGTCACGTTGTTCGGAGGACTGGAGAGACAGATGCTTCAGTCGGTTCAGAAAAAAGACAGGGCGGGACTCGAAGCCTTGTTGACGGACGAGTTTGAAATCGCCATGCCTGATGCTGATCCGCTCGCCGGGGAAGACT
>CAZFRV010000267.1:0-7122 GCA_964521445.1 uncultured Acidobacteriaceae bacterium | reverse complement strand
TCTTCCTTTCGAACAAAGATCCTAATAAGGATCCCTTCACCAAACGGGACAACCGTCGACTGCGCGTTCTCGGCGTTCTTCAACCCGGCGTGAGCCGCAAAGAGGCGCAGAGCTCGGTGGATGTGGTGATGCAGCGTCTGGCGAAAAACTATCCCGAGAACAAAGACCTCACCGCACACGTCTATCCGGAGTGGCTGGCGCGGCCTGAGCCCGATCCCACAAACAGCACGGTGATCGCGGGCCTTGTGTTCATGGGATTGGCCGGTCTGGTGCTGCTGGTGGCATGCACCAACGTGGCCAACATCGTGCTCGTACGCGCTACCGGCCGCGCCCGGGAGATGGCGGTGCGCGCCGCGCTGGGTGCTTCGCGCTTGCGGCTCACGCGTCAATTGCTGACCGAAAGCATCGTGCTCGGACTCGCCGGTGGAGCTGCCGGGTTGCTGCTTGGATCATGGGTCAGCAATATGCTCAGCTCGATCGATCTCGAAGTCTTTGGAAACCGGCTGGTCTTCGATTTTGGCCTCGACTGGCGAGTATTCCTGTTTGGGCTGACCGCCGCCGTACTGACGGGAATCCTGGTGGGTCTGTGGCCGGCGTTTCGCATCTCGCGCTCCGACCTTAACAAGGTCCTGCATGAAGGCAGCCGCGGCATTCTGGCCGGCACCGGGCGGTCCATTGCGCGCAGTGTTCTGGTCGTGGTGCAGGTGGCGGTTTCGCTGGCACTGCTGGTTGTGGCCGGCCTGTTCGTGCGCAGCACGCGCAATGCCGAGCACACGTATTTCGGTTTTGAGCCCAGCCACGTGCTGAACCTGATCATGGATCCGCGCAATGTCGGCTTCGACGAGGAGCGCTCCCGCCAGTTCTATCGTGACCTGGAGGACCGCATCAAGGTGCTGCCCGGAGTCGAGAACGTGAGCCTGGCCGCGTCGATTCCCATGGGCTACTCTGTGAGCTTCAAGACCGTTTACGTGGAAGGGAAAACCGCCATCACCAAAGAGGCGGCGCCCACCATCTTCTGTAACTACGTCAGCACCGATTACTTTGCCACCATGCGGATCCCGGTGCTGCGTGGCCGCGTCTTCAACAAAATGGATAACGACAAGTCGCCGCGCGTGGCCATCGTGAATGAGGCCCTGGCGAAACGCTTCTGGCCCAACGAAGATGCCATCGGCAAGACCTTTCGCGTTGACGCCCTTGACGGTGTCCCGCTCGAGATCGTGGGCCTGGTTCGGCAAGGCAAGTACACCAACGTGATCGACGATGCCGTCCCTTTCTTTTACCTGCCCAACACCCAGCAGCCGATCTCCATGCAGGCGTTGCAGATTCGCACGGCGACCGCTCCCGAAGCTCTGATTCCCGACGCCGAGCGCGTGATCCACGAACTCGCGCCCGGCCTGCCGCTGGTAGGCGTGGAGAGCATGGAGCAGTCGTTGGAAGGCGCGAACGGCCTCTTCTTGTTCCGCATCGGAACACGCTTTGCCGGCGCCTTGGGACTGCTGGGCCTGATCCTGGCGCTGGTGGGAGTTTACGGCGTGATCTCGTACGCTGCGGCGCAGCGCACGCACGAGATCGGCGTCCGGATGGCCCTGGGCGCCGACCGCGGCAGCATCCTCAAGATGGTGCTGCGCCAGGGCTTCATTCTCGTGGGATTGGGCGTGGCCATCGGACTGGTTATCACCTTCGGCGCGACCCGGCTGATTGCTAGCTTCCTGCTCGGCGTCAGCCCCAGCGATCCCTTGACGTTTGCCGTGGTCTCGGTTTTTCTGGCAACGGTGGGACTGATGGCGTCGCTGATTCCCGCACGCCGCGCGATGAAGGTGGAGCCGTTAAGGGCGCTGAAGTACGAGTAGGTGTTCGTTTTCTGAAACCCCGAGCATAGCGAGGGGTCCCTATAGCAACGAAGATCTCTGCGTCGACGATTCCTGTCAGTAAACTTCCTCTCGGCTCGCTTGCGAGGTTTGTTTTCCCTGGAATCCCTAGCCGGAACCAGGCACACAAAACATTCTAGATTGGCCCTGGGGCCGTTGCGCCCATAGGGACCCCTCGCTCCGCGTCGGGGTTTCAGACAAAGCTTCGCTCGGGATAAAGAAAAAAGCCAACCCTATTCTTCCTCTTCCTTCACTTCCCCGCGCTCGGCTTTAGCTTGGGTGATGATCTTTTCCGCATTCACCGCGGGCACAAAGTCGTAGTGCGAGGTCTCCATGTTGAAGCTGCCGCGCCCCTGGGTCATCGAGGTTAGATCGGCGCCGTAGGTGAGCATCTCTGCCATGGGCACTTCGGCTTTCACGATGGTCTTGCCCGCCTTGTTGTCCATGCCCTGGATGCGCCCGCGCCGCGAGTTGAGATCGCCCATGATGCTGCCGGCAAACTCATCGGGAATGGTGATCTCGACTTTCATGATCGGCTCGAGCAGCGACGGCTTGGCCTGATCCATGGCTTTACGGAAGGCGATGCGGCCGGCCATCTTGAAAGAAAGCTCGTTGGAATCCACGTCGTGGTAGCTGCCGTCGTACAGGATCACGCGGAAGTCGACCACCGGATATCCGGCGAGATGGCCGCGGGCCGCGGCTTCCACGATTCCCTTCTCCACCGCGGGGATGAAGTTCTTGGGAATGGCGCCGCCAAAGATGTCATTGACGAACTCGAAGCCTTTGCCGCGCTCCATGGGCTCCAACTTGATCTTGCAGTCGCCGTATTGGCCGTGACCGCCGGTCTGCTTCTTGTGACGTCCCTGAACGTCGGCCTTGCCGCGGATGGTCTCGCGATATGGCACCTTGGGAGCCTTCAAGTTGACCTCGGTGTGATAGCGGCGCTTGAGCTTGGAGACCAGGACTTCGATGTGCTGCTGTCCGGTGCCGGCGATAAGAAATTCCTTGGTCTGCGCGTCGCGATAGAAGCGCACCATGGAGTCCTCTTCCATGAGCTTGTGCAGGCCGTTGGAGAGCTTGTCTTCGTCGTTGCGGGACTTGGGCTCGATGGCGAAAGTGATTGCCGGTTCGGGCAGCGAGACCGGCGGATACTGGATGGGATTGGACTTGTCGCCCAATGTGTCGCCGGTGAGCGTGTCCCTGAGCTTGGCGACGGCGCCGATGTCGCCAGCGTGCAACTCCGTCACCGGCAGCAGGTTCTTCCCCTGCGGAACGGAAAGATGCGAGAGCTTCTCCGCGGTGCTGCGCGTGAAGTTCTGCAGCGTGACGTCGTTCTTCACCACCCCCGAGTAGACTTTGAAATAAGTAATGCGCCCGGCGAAGGGATCGTTGGCGGTGCGGAAAACATAGACGGAGGCGGGTTCAGTGTCCGCCACTTTGCGCTCGCTGGCGCCGTTGCCGGAAGCGCCGGCTGCCGCGTGCACCGCCGCGTGTTCGGCCGCGGTGGGGCAGTAATCGACGATGAAATCCAGCAGGTGGTCGCTGCCGATGTTGCCCAGGCCGGAGGCATACAGCACGGGAAAAATCCTGTCGTCGCGGATGGCCTCGTGCAGCGCCGGGATCAGGTGCTCTTCGGAGATGGTGCCTTTGTCGAAAAACTCTTCCATCAGCTCATCTTTGCCCTCGGCCACGATCTCCACCAGCTTCTCGTGCGCTTCCTTCGCGGCGGCTTCGAGATCGACGGGAATGGGACCTTCCCTCCCTTTGCCGCTGCCGCCCATGTCGTAGGTATAGGCCTTCATGGTGACCAGGTCGATCACGCCTTGGAGGTTTTTCTCGCTGCCCACGGGCAGTTGCACCGGCACGACCTGGCGGCCGAACGCGGCCGTCAGGCTTTCCAGCGTCGATTCATAATTGGCGCGCTCGCGATCCATGCGGCTGACCACGATCACGCGGGGGAGGTTGATCTCATCGGCGTACTGCCAGACTTTCTCCGTCACCACCTCCACGCCGGCCACGCCATCGACCACGACCACGGCGGCTTCGGCCGCGGCCATGGCGGACTTGGCTTCGTGGGCGAACATGGGAAAGCCGGGCGTGTCCACCAGATTGATCTTGGCGTTGCGCCACTCGAGAGGAGCCACGCCGGGCGAGATCGTCATCTGCCGGGAGATCTCTTCCTCGTCATAGTCGGTGGTGGTGGAGCCGTCGTCCACACGGCCGAGCTTGGGGGTCGCGCCGGCCGTGTACAGCAGCGCCGAAACCAGGGAGGTCTTTCCCGCGTGCGAGTGCCCGATAACCACAAGATTGCGGATGTCCTTGCCTAGGTAAACCTTCAACGTGCCTCCTTCAATGAGCGAGCCCGGCCCTGACCGCAGGCAGATTCGACCTCAAACTTCTACTTGGCGGCTGGCTGTTGGTCAAGAGGCTTGCGGGCTCCAGCGGAAGAGATAAATACCGGCAAATCAATCCTCCATTATCCCGCCGAAACAGCCGTTTTGGGAAGCGCGAATGGGGTATTTTCAAATGAGAACGACCCATTCCCGAGTATCAGCGTCTCGCCATTCGCTTGCAAGTCGCGGGCCCCAGCCCAGGACTTCTTAGTCCTGGGTGAGCGAAGGGAATCAGCAGACGAGTAAAAACCATGCGTGTCGCCCATGGCTGAGCTAGAATTCGGCAATCCTGGGAGAGGAAGGATCATGAGCCGCTCAGTTATGCCAACACGAGCAGTGACGGTGTCCGTGCCCCGGCTTCTCGAGCAGTTGGAGAACTTTTACGGCGATCAGGAACCCTGCTGGCCCACCGATCCCTATCTGTTTCTGGTGTGGTGGTATTGCGGATACCCGGCCAGCGACGCGGCCTGCACCCGTGGCTGGGAGTCGTTGAATCGCGAGATTGGGACCGAGACCGAGCGCATCCTTAAGGCATCTCCTAAAGACCTGGCGGCCGCGCTGAAGCCCGGAGGAATGGTTCCTGAGCTTCGGGCGATGCGGCTCAAAGAAGTAGCAGCGCGGGTCCACGACGAGTTTGGCAACGACCTTCGTGCAGCGCTGGCCGGATCCTTGGATCGGGCGCGCAAGATTCTCAAGAGTTTCCACAGCATCGCTGATCCCGGCGCCGACCGCATCCTGCTCTTTGCGGGCCTGGCCCCGCTTGCGGCCGTGGCTTCAAACTGTCCGCATGTGCTGGTGCGAATCCAGCGCGGGCGAGAGCGAGAGAACTATGGTGTGACCTACCGCGAAGCACAGGAAGGAGTGGAAGCGGAAGTATCAGCCACATTCGATGCCCGCACCCGCGCCTATCTGCTGCTGAAGCGTCACGGCCAGGAGCTATGCAAACGCACCAAGCCCAAGTGCAACGAGTGCCCAGTGCGGGCGTCCTGCGCGTTCTTCAACGGCAAACACCGTGGTCGCGCCGCCCCAGCGTGAAGCGCGTTCGCTTCACTGCAGCGCGTAGCTCGATTCATGTCCGCGCAGATTGCGCTCGCGGATCTCCTCATAACAGCCGCCGCAAATGCAGGCCAACTCCATCAGTTCTTCCGTGGCGTCGGTCCAGCCGTTGTGCTCGAGCCGGATGAGTTCGCACCCGTTGCACCAGGCATCCGGGTAAGGATTATGAGGATCCTCAAGATCGCAAAAGAAACCCAGGTACTTCCCAAACAGCAGGTGCTTGCATACGATCGCCTGGGGATTAACTCCGTGCTGGCCGCAGCGCACCGTTCCCATAGAACCTCCAGGGGATACTTCGGCAACATCTTCGGATGCTGGACCGGAACGCCAGCGGCGGCTTCCTGCCGGCTGGCATGGGTGACTTATACCGCGTCCCAAGACCGCGGGAACTTGGGGCCTGTATATTTCCGGTTTTCGTGAATAACCCAGGTTTTTGCACCATAAATGGTGCTATTTCGCCTAAAAATGAGAGTTTCAGGTGGTTCTCATTTTCGGAGATTGCTCATTGGCTTTCTGAGCAGACAGACTAGCGAACGCTTCCGCCTGAGACCCGTTCATCTCCGATGGCGCCGCAGCACCACGCGCTGTTGTCTTTGCTGGTGAACTTCGCAGTGGCAAAACCCGCGGATGGCTCGCGCCAGATCAACTAGCGGCTCAAAAGTTTTTTCTTGGCAGCATCGAACTCGGAGGCGGTAAGTGCTCCGCGATCACGGAGAGTCGCCAGCCTTTCCAACTCGCCGGTGATCCCGCCCCGGCCTGCGGCGGACTTCCTTTCCGGCACTTCCCGCGCGGCGTGCGCGGCCGACGCGGAGCCTGCGTCCTTGTCATACTCGAAGCGCTGTGGCTTGGCGGGGTCGACGCGAAGGGGAATTCTGTCGCCGATCGAGGGGATTTCACCGAGCATGAACAGCCCATTCAAGATACCTTCATACGCCGGGACCCCGTCTTCGCGCTCGATGCGCAGGCGCACTTTCCGCTTGATGTAGACGTTGTTGATGACCACGTTCATCTTCATCCAGGGTTTCAATACCTCGAGCACAACCCCTGTGGCCCGGATACCTTGCTGGCTGAGCGTGTTGTCCTGTCGCGCGGCCATGGCGATCCAAACCGCAACCGCGATGGTGACCGCGAACCCCAGCAAAAGGAACCACGGCGAAACCGGTTGCGTCCAGTCGACGATCCACGGCAGCAGCGAGGCTACAAACCACCAGATCATCTTCTGCTTGGGGACGATGTTCATAATCCACAGGAACAACGCGAACTGCGCCAGATATCCCCCGACCCAGAGGCCCGCCAGGCTGCCCGGGAGGTTGGTGTTGATGTCGATGCGCCCGAACACGCCCAACTCCACGAGCACTCCCGGCGCCATTAAGCAGGCGCACCAGACAACCAGGAGAGTGTAGAGAAGGCGCGATTTCATAGTGCATACAATACGGGACCGCACGCGTGACTTCCAGCAATTCCGTGAGCCCATCGAGAAATGGACCAGAAATCGCAATCATGTTGCGCGAACGATGAAAAAGGGGACCTCCGCGGTCCCCTTCTCACTTGTAGGATTGAATCACAAACCTTACTTCTGGCCCGGCGCACCTTGTGTACCCGCCGTCATCTTGAGCTGCCACATCAGGAAATCCAGTTCGTCGGTGGTGTTATCGATCTGCTTGCTGACGGGCGTTCCCTGGGAGTGTCCGGCCTTCGTGTCATAGTGCAGAAGGATGGGCCGGTCCGAACCGTTAGAAGCTTGCATCAGCGCTGTCATTTTACGCGCGTGCAGCGGGGCTACGCGCGTATCCGAATCCCCGGTG
>CAZFRV010000266.1:0-10180 GCA_964521445.1 uncultured Acidobacteriaceae bacterium | reverse complement strand
CCCTCCCGTGGATGTGGACTTCGGCTTTGCCAGTTATCATTCCAAGACCGAAGCCAAAGGTAATGTGATTGGTTACACCCGCACGTTTGAGATCAAGGAACTCAGTGTACCCGTCAACAAAGCCGAAGAGCTCAAGAAGTTCTATCGCATCATCGCCGGCGACGAGCGAAACACCGCCGTGCTGAAGCCCTCGAAGTAGGGCTTCCGCCGAATCGGCGTGTTCACTTTTCCAGAGTTGTCTTGAAGGTGCCCTGGTCCACGGCCGCACCTTCCGAGCTTTTGGTGCTGTAGGTGCCTTCGAGTATGGCGCCGTCAAACTTTCCGGCCACGGTCGAGGTTGCTTGCAAGCCGCCGACGTTGAACTCGTAGGCCAGATCAAGCTTGTCGCCATCCACCTTGATATGGACGGTCTTGCACTTGACCTCCTGCTCGCCCAGCGTGAAGGAGACATCGGCCGTCCACTCGCCGCTCGCCGCCGTCGCCAACGCGATCTTGATGCCGCCGTCGCTTTGCTGGCCAACCCAGGTGCCGGAGTATTTGCCTGGGCTTGCGAAGGCAAAAGCCATGAGCGAAAACGCGCAGAACATGGAGAAGAGAGAGAGGTTAAGGATCAGTCGCCGCATGGCCCGTTATGCTAGCAAGGCTGGAGGGTCCGCGCAACAGCAACAGAAGAACGTCATGACTCAGGGTTCCACAAACCGGGCCGGCAGGTTGGGCAGGGGCCCGATCGCGGGTGGCACTGTCGAAGACGGCGCCTCGGGCGCTCCTCCACGGGCGGCAAAGAACAGATAGCTGAAGAAGATGACGGCGTTGGCGGCGGCCAAAGCAAACTTCCATTTCCACGATATCGTCAGGGAAGGTGAAATGAATCCTTCGATGCAACCGGCCACAATCAGGACCGGCACCGTTCCCAGGACCAAACGGACAGCTTCGCCGCCGGCCTGGGCCAGGGAGTCAACGCGGGAGAGCAGGCCGGGAAAAAGCATGCCTTGGGCAATGCGGAATCCGGCGCCTCCGGCAATGACGATAGCCGGAAGTTCCAATACCCCGTGCGGAGCCACAAAGGACCAAAACGACAGGCTCATGCCTCCCAGCCAGCATGCCGTGCCGATGACGCCCAACATCACACCGTTCAATAACATGACATAGACCGTGCCCAAGCCAGCCGTAATCCCCAAGGCAAAGGCAAAGAAAGCCACGCTCATGTTGTTGGTCATAATGCCGCTGGAAGCCGCAGGGGCAATGCTGACCACCGGATCAGTCCACATTTTGTGGCGCTCAATGGTTTCCATCATGCGCGGTCCCAGAAAAGCCTGCATATAATCCGGCTTGGTCAGGGCCAGGAGCATGCCGGCAAAGGTTCCGGCGAGGCAGATCAGCAAAGCAATGTTGATCATACCCAGGTTGCGGCGAAAGATCCGAGGGTACGTGGACTTGTAGAATTGAACTATTCCCCAGGCACTCGATTTCTGCCCTGAATAGATGGTATTGTGGGCGCGGGAGAGGAGAAGATTCAGAGTCCGGGAATAGGACTTGCCACTGGGGTCTTCACGCAGGGCGGAAAGATCGGCGGCCGCCTGCCGGTAGAGCAGCCCCATTTCCTGCAGCTCCACCCGGGTCAACGATTTCAAGCCCTGGCCGCGGACCTGGTCAAGCAGGAATTCCAGCCGGTTCCAGTGGCTTTGGCGCTTTTCCAACCAGTGGGCAGAGATCATCGTGGACAAGCTTACCATTGATACTCCGGAGCAAGTACACCTGGAATTCGTCCTGGCCGGCATCGGCAGCCGGTTCATGGCCGCGTTCCTGGACACTTTGATCCATGTTGCCTTGTACTTCGTCCTTGTCGTGGCGGGGCTGGCGTTTTCGCTTACCGGCAGTTTCTTTAGCGACTCTCCCAAGTGGGTGATTGCCATCGTGATCTTCGTGTTTTTCACGATCAATTGGGGTTACTACGCTCTTTTTGAGATCTTCTGGAAAGGACAGACGCCGGGCAAGCGCTGGGCGGGGATCCGCGTAATCAAGGATTCCGGCCGTCCGATTAATGCGTTCGAGGCGATTTCCCGGAACCTGGTCAGAGCTGTCGACTGGCTCCCAAGCCTCTATGGAGTAGGCGTGGTGACCATGCTGCTGAACGGCAAACATCGACGCCTGGGTGACTTTGTCGCCGGTACCCTGGTGGTGCACGAGAGCTCTGACCGTGAGTCCAGCCTGTTTTTTAACACCGGAGAGAAGGCTGATTTCATCTTCCCTCAGGCGGCCGAGCTCACGCTTCAGGAAGCCGAGCTGATTGAAACCTTCCTGGCCCGGCGGCTCGACATTCCCGCCGAAGTCCGCTTGCAGAATGGCCAACGCATTGCGGCCATGGTCAGCGCCAGGCTGGGCATTGCCCCGGACGCGCGGCCGGCTGACAACGAGAATTTCCTGGAGTTGCTGGTCAAGGAGTTCAGAAACCGGGCCCGGTATCGGTAGGGCAGCCGAAATCAGACCCGGTTCGCCGGAAGAGTGTTTTGCGAGGAACCTTTAAGGTAAATAACTGACATGTACTATCGTTTCTGGCTTGCGGCTGGGTTTCGCCGTTTTTCTGTGGTACTTTAGCCCCTAATTGTGCGCGTTCGCGGTCTCCCCCCTGGCCCTGGAAGGCGCGCTTGTTCAGCGATTCTTTTATGGCACTCGGGTTTGGTTTCAACAAAGCAAAGGTCCTCGCTTCGGCGGAGAAGTTTGTCCAACAAGGCAAGCTGCCCAACGCCATTGCTGAATACGAAAAGATCATCAAGGAAGACCCCAAGGACCTGACGGTCCTGAATACGCTCGGCGACCTTTGCGCCCGCGTTGGTCAGAACGAGCAGGCTGCTCAGTACTTCAAGAAAGTGGGCGACCACTACGCGCAAGACGGGTTCACCGTCAAAGCCATTGCCATCTACAAAAAACTTACCCGGTTGAGCCCCGGCAACATCGAAAACACCAACAAGCTGGCCGAACTCTACAGCCAGCAAGGTCTGTTTAGCGACGCCCGCGCCCACTACATGCAAGTAGCGGATCACCTTTTGAAATCGGGTGACAATGCCCAGGCGGCGCGCGTCTTCCAACGAATCCTGGAGCTGGATCCGGAGAACACCAGCACCCAATCCAAACTCGCCGATTTGTATCTGAAGCTGGGAAAGAAAGCCGAAGCCTGCAAGATCTTTTACACCGCTGCAGAATCGTTGTATGCGCGGGCGTCATTTGACGCGGCGGGCGAAGCGCTTGGCCGGGTGCTCGCCATCGATCCGGAAAACGCATCGGCCCTGCTGTTGCGGGGCATGATTGCCGCGGATGCAGGGGACAGCGCGGCCGCGATCCAGCACTTGGAGCAAGTTCCCGACCTGGATTCACGGCCGGATGGGCTGCGTGTCCTGCTCCGGGCCAAGCTGCAATCGGGCGCCTTGGATGGAGCCGAGGGCGTGGCCAGCAAGCTGGCTTCAGTCCACAACGACTTGAGCGGGATTAGCGCCCTGGCCCAGTGGTACGTCGGCAACCAACAGATTGCAAGCGCGTTGAAGCTGTATGACAACTACGCGGACCGCTTCATGGCCAGCGACAAAGCCGGCTTCGAGGAGGTCGTGTACCCTCTGATCAACCGTGTCAAGGAGGATCCCCAGGCGCTCAGCAGCATGTTGCGTATGCTGCAGAGGATAGGTGACAGCTCCCACAACGCCGAGATTATGGAGCTGCAAGCTCATGCGTTCGCCCAGAAAGGCGACTTCAAAGCGGCGCGGGATCTGTACCAGAAGCTGGCGGAGGTGGAGCCGGAGAACTCGCTCCATAACCAGAATTACAAGCAGATGCTGTCGAAACTGGGGGAAGATCCTGCCACCCGCGTCCTGTCGGCGGACGAAGCGGCCCAGGCATTCATGGTGGAAGAGCTCGAGCAAGGTGCTCCGACTGTCCACCAGAGTTACGATCCTCCCACTGAGAGGGCCATCGAAGCGGCCCTCACCGACGCTGAGCTCTTCGTCTCCTACAACGTTCCCGCCAAGGCGATTCCGCCGTTGGAGGCGGTCCTACCCCTGGCCCCGCACGATGTCACCATTAACCAGCGCTTGGCCACGCTGTATGCGCGGGGAGCGCGCTACGCTGATGCTGCCCGCGCCTGCCAGGTATTGAGCCAAATCTATCGCGAGCTCGGACATGAAACCGAATCGTCGCGGTACCTGGAAGCTGCCAGAAACTACAACCTGCGTGTGCCCGGTGCGCCGGCCATCCTGCCGGAGCCGGTTGTTGCCGAGCCGGTGGCTGTCGCTGAGGCGCCGACTGTGGAAACGGTGGAACCTCAGCACGAAGCTCCCGTCGGCTCCGCCGAGCAGCCGGCGCTGGAGGTGGAGATTCCGGCGGAACAACCGGCTTCATCGGTACAAGAATTCAGTTTTGATGTTCCGGACCATTTGTTCACGGAGCCGGAAGCGCCCCCGGTTCCGGCGCACACAGACACGCAGCCGATACCGATCGAGGAGATGAATCTTCAGGCGGCGGAGCCTGCGGAGACGGAAGCCGAACCGGCCCCGGTCGAAGCTGCTACAGGCGAAGCCGAGATCGATGCCTCCAGCGAATGGGAAGACATGGTTACCGTGGAGTCCGAGGGGCCGCCGCAAGGTGGGCCCGAGATGGAAGCGGTAGCCATCCGCGAGGACCAGCCGGCGATCGCGGAAACGGAGAGCGGTGGCAGCCCACCCTGCTACGCGTCTGAGGCAAAAATCCAGGAAGCCCAGCTCTACATTTCTCAAGAAAAGTGGGAAGCAGCCAAGAAGGCGATCCTCGATCTTACCGAGATTGCGCCCGACGCTCCGGAAGTCACCGACCTGATTGCAGCCGTCTCAGCAGGTCAGTCCCGCGCCGCCGCCGCCGCTGCAGCCGCAGCGTCGGTAACGGCAACGGCGCCGCGTCACGCGCCTCCTATCGCGGTTCCTGTTGCTCCCGCGGAGCCGCCAGCGGCTGAACCCGGTCCTTCCGCTGCGCAGGCCGCCGAAGAGTTTGTGGTTGAGCTGGAGAGCAAGTCACCTCCAGTTGAAGAGTTCGTAATCGAGGCGGAAAGCGAGCCGGCTCCCGCGCCAGAACCGGTTCCTGCGCAACACCAACTCCCTGAGTTCCCGTTGGCAGAGGTGGCTGCTCCGCCAGTTACAGCAGCGCCAACACTCCCGCCCCCGCCGGTGGTCCTGGAGCCAGTGTCTCCACCTGTGGTCCCGGTGGTTGCGGCGGTCGCCGCGGCGGCCGCTCCTCCAGTTGTGGCTGCCCCAGTTGTGACGGAAGAGGCGCCACTGGAAGACATATTGTCCGTGCCGGTTGAGATCTCGTCGCCGGTGCACGATGTTCCTGTGCCGGCGCCGCCAACCGTAGTTGTTCCCGCGCCGGTTCTGTCGGCGCCTGTCGCACCTGTGCCCATTGTTACGCCACCCGTCGTCACTGCGCCTGTCATGCCGGTTGTGGCTTCTCCGATGCCGGTTGAATCGCTGCTGGACGATATTCTGGATGTCGAACCGGCGCCGAAGCCCAAACCTCAGCCATCACCAGCGCCTGCGGCCAAGAGTGCGGCCGTCCCGGCAGCGCAAACCCCGGCGGTCAAGGAGAAATCCACCGAAGACATTCTTACCGACTTCGTCTCGGACATGGAAAAATCCGAGTTGGCCGATTTTGTTCCTCGATCCAAACCCGAACCTGTTCCGCCGGCAAAAGCGCCTGCAGTTTCGGCGCCGACACCCACGGCTAGTGTGTTGCCACCAGCGCCTCCCCCTGCTTCCGTGGAGCCTCCGCCGTTCATCGCCCCGCCTCCCGCACCAGCGACGCCCGTGGCAACAGCGTCCCTCAATGGCGACATGCGCGACGCGGAGTCGGCATCTGCACTGAGCGATATTCTTTCCGCGCTGCAAGAGGAGACCGCGGACGGTCCCGAAATCAAGGAAGATCCGGAAATTCACTACAACCTGGGCATCGCCTTCAAGGAAATGGGTTTGCTGGATGAAGCCATTGGCGAGCTGCAAAAGGTTTGTCACGCCATGGATCGGGGTAGCAATTTCTCCCAGCCCATCCAGGCGTACACCTGGCTGGCGCAGTGCTTGGTGGACAAAGGAGCGCCCGAAGCTGCGGTTCGGTGGTACAGACAGGCGCTGCAGCTGCCCCAACTGGATGACGGAAGCCGCTGCGCCATTTATTATGATCTGGCGATGGCCTATGAGGCTTTCGGCGATACGAAGTCCGCGTTAGCCAATTTCATGGAAGTTTACGGGTCGAATATTGACTTCCGCGATGTGGCCAGCCGTATTAAGGCGTTGAAGTCATAGAGTCTCCTAATTACATCAAATATTAAGTCCCACATCTTGAACCTCACTTCCACGAATCTCGATCCTCCCTCGGGGCCTCGGCCGGTTGAAGAGTATGCCGAGGCGCCGGTGTGGCTGCAGCGTCTTTTCACCTTTGTTTATGTGCTCTTCTGCATGACGCTGGGACTGGCTCTGGTTACTCTTCCCTGGACCGAAGGCTGGTTTGAGGACGGCTTCGTGGCCCAATGGCCCACGGTCCAACACTGGCTTCATCTGGGTTTTGTCCGCGGCGCAGTTTCAGGACTGGGCTTGATCGATATCTGGCTGGGCATACTGGAAGCGGTCCACTACCGGGACCGCCCGCCCGCACCCGCCGGGACTGCCACCGGCCTCGATAGAGTTTCGCATGACCACCAACCATGATCGTCCCGACCTGCCGGCTGAAGGCGCCGTAGGCACGCCCGCAGCCCTGGCTTATCTCAATCCGGATTACCTCAACAGCCCTGACGGCCGAATTTTGCGCATCCTTTCCGAATACGCCGAGCCGCTCTCCCGTTTTCGGCGCGAAAAGATTCAGGATACAGTCGTGTTTTTCGGCTCGGCCCGCTTTGCCAGCCTCTCCGCCGCCCAGCAGAAGCTGACCATCCTGGAGAAACCCGGCTCAGCAAAATCCGCTGCGCCCGAGCACCAGCCCGGCGGCCAGGAACAGGACGCCCTGCAAGCCATGCTCAAGCGCGCCCACGCCGGCGTGGAGATGGCCCGCTACTACGAAGACGCGCGAAGACTGGCGCATATGCTGACCGAATGGACCATCACGCTGCCGGGAAAGCGGCATCGTTTTGTGGTTACATCGGGCGGAGGCCCCGGCATCATGGAGGCCGCCAACCGCGGCGCCCGCGAGGCCGGCGGAAAGACCATCGGGCTCAATATCCGTCTGCCGTTCGAACAGTTCCCCAACCCTTACATCACGCCCGAGCTGAATTTTGAGTTCCACTACTTCTTCATGCGCAAATACTGGTTCGCCTATCTCTCCAAGGCGCTGGTGGTTTTTCCCGGCGGCTTTGGCACCCTCGACGAACTGTTTGAAATCCTGACCCTGGCGCAGACCCAGAAGCTCGCCAAAAAGATTTCTGTGATTGTTTACGGCAAGGAGTATTGGAGCCGCGTCTTGAACCTGAACGTGATGGTGGATTCAGGCGCCATCTCGCCGGAAGACCTCAAGCTTTTTTCTTTTGCCGATACGCCGGAAGAAGCCTTCGCCAGCCTTAAGGAAGACTTGACGCGCTATCACTTGCAGCCCCAGGCCAAACCGCCTGTGGATGAAGGCCCGGAGATCGCTAAGACGCTGCCGTGATCCCCTCGCGAACGCGTCGCGGGGCCGCAATCCGTTCTAAAATGCAAAGGCCGAACTCCCGTGTCCGCTTTGCTCCAGGTCGAGAATCTCAACGTCAGCTTCGCCGTCCAGGCGGGCGAGGTGGCCGCGGTACGCGATGTAACTTTCAGCATCCCCGAGTCGGGTACCTTGGGGCTGGTGGGTGAGTCAGGGTCGGGCAAATCGGCCACGGCGCTGGCTATCTTGCGGCTGTTGCCGATCCAGGCCCGGGTTCGTGGAGAAATCAACTTTGGCGGCACCAGGCTGCTGCCGCTTTCCGACGAGGACATGCGGCGGATTCGCGGTTCCCGCATCAGCATGATCTTTCAGGAACCCATGACCGCGCTCAACCCGGTGATGCGCGTAGGTGACCAGGTGGCTGAAGCCGTGCTTGCCCATCATCGCATGAGCAAAAAAGAAGCCTGGGGGCGCGCGGTGGAGGCGCTCGGCGAGGTGGCGATCGCGGAACCGGAAACGCGGGCGCGCGATTATCCTCACCAGCTTTCCGGCGGACAGCGCCAGCGGGTGATGATTGCCATGGCGCTGGTCAACCACCCGCAACTGCTGATTGCCGACGAGCCCACGACGGCGCTGGACGTCACCATCCAGGCGCAGATTCTAGACCTGCTGCGCGACCTGCGCGACAAATACAAGCTGGCGGTGCTGTTCATCTCGCACGACCTGGGCGTAGTATCGCGCGTGGCCGATCGCGTGGCGGTGATGTACGCGGGCGAAGTCGTGGAGCAGGGCCCGGTCGAGCGGATCTTCGCTGCCGCGGCTCATCCCTACACGCGCGGCCTGATCAGCGCCATTCCCACACTCAAGACCGAACGCTCGCGGCCGCTGGCGACAGTAGAAAAACAGATCCAGCCGGCGACGGCGCTGCCCTTGCGCGAGATCGCTCCCGGACACTGGGCCCGCACTGCGCAGTAACTCGACCCTGGGTTAAACTCATACTCAACCCGGCATGCGATCAAAAGCGCTCGCCGGGCGAGAACTCCGCTTGCGCATCCTCATCCTGTCTGACATTCACGCTAACCTTGAAGCGCTCGACACCTGCCTGGAGGCCGCGCCGGAACACGACCGCGTCTTCAACCTGGGCGACATCGTCGGCTACGGTGCGAATCCCAATGAAGTTACAGAGCGATCCCGCTCTCTGGGTTCGGTCTTTGTTCGCGGGAATCATGACCGCGCCTGCACGGGAATGATCAACGTGGATGATTTCAATCCAGTCGCCGGCCTGGCTGTGCTCTGGACCAAGGAGAAGCTGACGCCGGAGAACTTCGAGTTTCTGCGCGGGATGCCTCAAGGTCCGGTGTCGCCGGTCGAGAACCTTCAGTGCGTGCACGGCTCGCCTCGCGATGAAGACGAATACGTGCTCGCGGCGCGCGACGGCTGGTCTATTCTCGCCCAGTCCTCCGTACCCCTGATTTTTTTCGGACACACCCACGTTCAGGGAGCTTATTGGATCGATGAGGAGGCCGAAAAAGAAGGTATCGTTGATCCGCATTATCCGTCGGCGAAAGGCAAGCAGCACTTCACGCTGCGCCTCAAGAAGACCGGGAAATATCTGGTGAACCCAGGTTCCATCGGCCAGCCCAGAGACGGCGATCCTCGCGCCGCCTTCGCGCTGTATGACGATGGGGCAAAGTCCGTCACCTTCCATCGTGTTCCTTATGACATCGAGCGAGCGCAGAAAAAGATTTTGTCCGCCGGGCTGCCGAACCGTCTGGCGACCCGGCTTGGGGAGGGCCGCTAAAACAGATGACGCAAACGTCTCTTTTCAACAAGCCTGCGCCGCCGCGGAGGCCGTTCGACATCCTGGCCAACATCGATGGCGGCGCCCGCGGCAATCCCGGCCCTGCGGCTTATGGGGTGGTCGTCCGCAACGCTCAAGGCGCGGTCATCAAGGAGTGGGGCGAGTACCTGGGCATCCAGACCAATAACGCGGCGGAATACTCCGGCCTGTTGGCGGTGCTGGATTATGCGGTGCGCGAAGGCCATGCATCTGTGAAGGTGCTGAGCGATTCGGAGCTCTTGGTGCGGCAGATGCTCGGTGCGTACAAAGTCAAGAGCCCGGCACTCAAGGAGCTCTATGATCGCGCGCGAGCGCTGGCGCGAAAACTACAGCACTTTGCCATCGAACACGTGCTCCGCGAACGCAACCGGGAGGCTGATCGGCTGGTCAACCAGGTGCTCGACGACCGGGAGCGAGGCAGGAAAGCGTGATCACAGGAAATATTGCGGGTCGTGAAGCGTAGCTCCGGCCGGAGTTTAGCGAGCCGCGGGAGCGGCGCCGGGGGGAAGAATCTCCGGCTCTACCATTTGGGCCGTGCGCACGCGCTGGCGGGTTACGAAAAATACCGCCGCGGTCCAGGTGGGAAACAAATCCAGACCGGGAACAAGTTCGGCGAGCAAGGTCGGTAAGAACGCCCAATGCCATCCCAACAATTTGGAAAGGACGAATGCCGCTGCCAGGTCAATTACAGAATCCGCCGGAGATAGAGCCCCGCCTGCG
>CAZFRV010000265.1:0-8310 GCA_964521445.1 uncultured Acidobacteriaceae bacterium | reverse complement strand
GAAAGTCGCCGCGATGAAGAAGAAGCCCAATATCCTCGTGATATGGGGCGATGATATTGGCATCACCAACCTGAGCTGCTATAGCAGCGGGCTCATGGGCTATCGCACACCCAACATCGACCGCATCGCCAACGAGGGAATGCGGTTTACCGATTCCTACGGCGAGCAAAGTTGCACCGCGGGACGTTCAGCCTTCATTACCGGCCAAAGCGTTTTTCGCACCGGTCTAAGCAAAGTTGGCCTTCCCGGCGCGGACCTGGGGTTGCGCGGCGAAGACTGCACCATCGCCGAGTTGCTCAAGCCGCTGGGCTACGCTACCGGCCAGTTCGGCAAAAACCATCTGGGCGATAAAGACGAATTTCTTCCCACGAACCACGGCTTCGATGAGTTCTTCGGCAACCTGTATCACCTGAATGCCGAAGAAGAGCCCGAATTGCCTGACTATCCCTCAGCCAAGGATTTTCCGGAATTCAAGAAGAAGTACGGCCCACGCGGCGTGCTCCATTGTTGGGCTAATCCTGACGGCACGCAGAAGATTGAGGACACCGGGCCGCTGACCAAGAAGCGCATGCAAACCGTGGACGATGAATTCCTGGCGGCAGCGGAGAAGTTCATCCGCAAACAGCACGACTCGGAGACACCATTCTTTGTATGGTTCAACACTACGCACATGCACTTCCGTACACATTGCAAGCCGGAGAGCCGCGGCCAGTCAGGCCGCTGGATGTCGGAATATACCGACGTGATGATCGACCACGACAAGCACGTTGGAAAAATGCTGGATTTTATCGACAAGCTAGGCATCGCCGATAACACACTGGTGGTCTACAGTACAGACAACGGTCCGCATATGAACTCCTGGCCGGATGGGGCCATCACCCCGTTCCGTAGCGAGAAGAACTCCAACTGGGAAGGCGCTTTCCGCGTCCCACAGTTAATGCGCTGGCCGGGGAAAATTCCAGCTGGGACTGTCTCCAATGAGATCGTAAGCCACATCGACTGGCTGCCCACGTTTCTGGCGGCCGCCGGCGAGCCGGAGATCAAGGAAAAACTCAAGAAGGGACACAAAGCCGGCAACAAGACCTTCAAAGTCCATCTGGACGGTTACAACCTGCTCCCCTATCTGACCGGCAAAGAAAAGAAGAGTCCCCGGCCCGGTTTCCTGTACTTCTCTGACGATGGCGACCTCTTGGGCATACGCTATGACAATTTCAAACTCGTCTTCAAGGAACAGAGGGCGGAAGGCACTCTGAGGATCTGGGCTGAACCATTCGTTGACCTGCGCGTGCCTAAAATGTTCAACCTCCGGATCGATCCGTTTGAGCGGGCCGACATAACTTCCAACACGTACTACGACTGGCTCCTTGACCACGCGTTTTTGGTGGTCCCGGCGCAAGGCCTGGTGGGAGAGTTCCTGCAGACTTTCCGGGAATTCCCGCCACGCCAGAAGGCTGGCAGTTTCAATCTCGATCAGGTCATGGATAAACTCACCCAACCCATGAAAGGGGCAGCTTAGGCAAGCGAACGCAACCCGGTCGCCTTCTCACGAGGGCGGCCGGTGGTTGCTAGCGACCCTGGCTGTCTGTTTCCTGTTGCGGAGGCCATGAGCGGCAACACCGATGGGCACGCCAGACAAGGATTTCAGCAACGCGGATCGAAAGATACAATCCATCGGCGGCGCGGCCCGCGCACGAAACACGTCCCAGCATCTGTCCAATGAACGTACGTATCTCGCCTACATCCGCACTGCCATTGCGCTTATCGGCTTTGGTGTCACCACGAACCGCTTCAGCGTGTTCCTGATTCAATCCAAGGAAATCTCCATCAACGAAAGCATGCGCTGGAACCTCCTCACGGTAGAGCGCGCTGGACTCGGTATGGTCATTTTCGGAATGATCGTGGTGATCTGGGCGGTCTTCCACTACTCGCGTATCCGCCGGCAGATTGAGCGGGGAGACTTCCAGCCTGATTTGCGGGTCATCTGGACCATCGCCGTTGTCATTGTGGCCGGCGGCGGATTCAGCCTGCTGTGGTTGTTTCACCGCTGAGAAGCGTTGGCTTTCGGAGAAATCTCCGGTGAGCCAGTCCGCTTGAATGGCCCACTACTTTGAAGTCGGATTCAGGTGTGCGCCTAAGCGTCGAACGGTGATGGCGGTCACAATCTTCGAGCCCGGCCAGATGGCAGAATGGTTTTGTAGGAGGCAGTCATGACTGTCAAAGAACGCGTCAGCTTACCCTTTCGCGATCGGACCGAGGCAGGACGCCTTTTGAGCATACAGTTGCGTCTTTATGCCGGCAGGCAGGATACGATGGTCTTGGCGCTTCCGCGGGGCGGAGTCCCCGTGGCAGCAGAGATTGCCGAGGCCCTGCAGGCTCCCTTATTTGTCTTTGTGGTGCGCAAGCTCGGTGTCCCTGGACACGAGGAGCTGGCCATGGGTGCCATCACCAGTGGCGGTAAACGACTTATCAATCGAGCGGTTACGAGTTCGATGCATATCCCGGAGAGCGATATCGATCGAGTTGCCTGGCAGGAGACGCGAGAACTTTTACGGCGCGAACGCCTCTATAGCCGGGGCCGAAAGATGCCGGACGTGAAAGACAAGATCATCATTCTCGTCGATGACGGTATTGCTACCGGATCCACCATGATGCTCGCGGTCCAGGCGCTCCACGCACAGGGAGCGGGAAGGATTGTTGTTGCTGTTCCCGTGGCGCCCCCAGGAGCCGTCGCGCAACTAGGTGATCTGGCAGAAGAGGTTGTCTGCCTGGCAGAGCCTGTACCCTTCCGGGCCGTCGGGCAGTGGTACCAGGACTTTTCGCAGGTGGAAGATCATGAGGTGTGCTGCACGCTGGATCGGTTATTTGAGCGGAGCACCGCATTGCAATCGGCGTGAAGCTGAGCCTCAGGCCACTTGCTCTTTCTCGATCTCGCTGGACGCTGCCGGAGCCCGCGCAATCTCAACCGAGCAAGATGCATGGCGGGCTATGGCTTCAGATACGCTGCCGAGCAGGAACCGGTCCAAGCCTCTCTTCCCGTGTGAGCCGAGAAGGATGAGATCAGGACGCCATTTCTTGCCGCAGTCCAGAATCGTCTGCCTGGCGTCGCCTTCTTCCACTTGGGTACTGAGCTTAAAGCCGGCCCCTTGTAACCGCTTGGCTGTGCGGGCTACCAGTTCCTCGCCTGCAGTGCGCCATTGTTTTGCGATCGCTGCGTAGTCTTGCACAAACATCGGGCCCGCCCCATAACTGAAAGGGACAGGCATCAAGTTCAGCGTTTCAACCGCATGGAGAACCAGTATCTCGGTGTCGGCAGGCTTGTATTGCTTGAGGAGCGTTTCGACGGCTGATTCGGAGCATGGCGAACCGTCAACTGCCAGCAGAATTTTCATCACAGTATCTCCCTTCAGCACACTCTATTTATCGCCTTTGGGCTCCAACGCGGCTGTGACCGGCATCACACCAAGGATGGGTCATGGCTCGTCTGCACCACCCATCGAGTTAGCGTGACCTGGATCACGGCCCCCGTTCGGCAGCTAATCGAGAATAGCTGTGGAGGATTGTATGAATAACAAAGTTCTCGTCGCGATCGATAGCACCGGACTGCCTCCCATGGTGGTCGATACGCTGTCTAAACAGATGCACCCCGAGCAGACCAAAGTGCTGGTCCTTGAAATTGTCGAGCCTTTAGTGTTCTCGGTGCCGCCGCAGATGGCTCCTGGCTATGCTCCGGAGTTGGCCGTCCGCCAAAAAGAGCGCCTTGATCGAGCGAAAAAGGTTTTGGACCAGGCCGTGGAGGTCTTGAGCAAAGCGGGATTCAGTGTGGACTCGCGAGTGGCGGAAAGCGAGATCAAAGAGGGGGTTCTGACTGTGGCCTCCGAGTGGGGCGCCAACCTGATTGTCGTGACTTCGCATGCACGTAAGGGAGCAGCCAAATTTCTGCACCCGAGCGTAGCCCAGAGCATAGTTCGCAGCGCGCCCTGTTCCGTGCTCGTTCTGAAAGAGTCAGTCAAGAAGGCCGCGGCTTGAATGATCCGGAAGCGGAAAACTGTGGCTGGCAATGATCCTGGTCCCTAACTACCGGTTGGTTCGCTGCCGGCGAGTTTATGGATGGATACGCGTAAGCTGCGCAGACGCAGTGCCAGTCCCAAGATGCAGATCGCGCTGAATCCCGAATAAGCGCCTAGCCAAATCAAGATGGATGCTGGTTGTTCCGGCCTGGTCACGAGGAAGGCCACGCCAAAAGCAATGGAGGCGAGGCCTCCTAAGCCAAGAAACCATTCATCGGGCAGATGGCGCCGCAGCATTCGAGCGGCGGCCAGCTCAACAACACCAATCGCCAGCGCCAACGCGATGAGCAGGTAGGTGACCATGCGGAAGGTGATGTTGTCTGACACCATAATGGTGAGCCCTGCGGCGCTAATGCCAATACCGTCCAGCACCAGAACCCACCATTTGCCTTCTGTAAAGCGCCAAACGCCGGCTGCGATGGTGCACGCCCCTGCTGTGAGGGCCAGGATGCCGAGAAACGCAACCATGCCCTTTGTGGCGAATTCACGCAAAGTGAAGGTCTCAGCCGAACTCTCCATGAGGAAGGCCATAACCGAGAACAGTGCGGCAAGAATGCCGCGCAATGCCAACAACCACCAATTCTTGATGAGCGTTTTGATCATAGTTACCTCTCCGCACCCGTGACCGCTATCCACAATAACTCAGGGCCGTCATTGAGCACTCTACCGATTCTCATTGCCCAAAAAAGAAACCACCACGAACAAGGCTGTGGCTGCCAGCACGATCACCGGACCAGCACTTGTCAGTGCAGGGATCCTGGATGCAATCAGCAGGCCGGCAATCACCGCGATTGCGCTGGTAAGAACCGAGTACTGGAGAAAGTCTTTGATGCCGGATGACAGCCTTCGCCCTGTGGCTGCGGGAATCATCAATAATGCGCCCGCCAACAGTGCGCCCAGGAATTTCAGCGACACAAGAATGGTGAGGCTGAAAAGCAGCAGAAATTCCAAATTGAGGCGGTCAACCCGAACCCCCGATGCCGCAGCCAAGTCCGGCGAAAACAGCGCGAGAATCATTTTCTGTCTGTGCAGCAACACGATTCCTATAATGGCGGAGGCAGCGGCTAAGGCTATCAGAAAATCGGCGAGAGTAAGCGGCTGCAACCGGCCAAAGAGGGCTTCTTCCAGGTCTTCCTTCGGTGTGATGAGAGCGCCCGCGGCCAGCGAGCCGGCGAATACCACGCCAATCACAGCTTCCGTTGCGATTCCTGTCTTCTTCTCCAAGCCCCACACCAGGAGCGTGCCGATGAACAAGGTGGAAGCCGCGCCCAGCACCGGGTTCAGTCGAAACACCAGGGCAATTCCTATTCCGGGCAGGGCAAGGTGGGAAACCACGTCGCCGGCCAGAGTCATGCGCTTCAACAGCGCGAAGCCTCCCACCAGTCCGGCGGCAACGGCCACCGCAAGAGCGGCGCCAAATTCGTAAATCTGGCTCGCGCTCAATTTCATAAGTGTTGTTCCAGATGGTGCGAATGAAACTCCACCGGCTGCCCATAGACGCGCTCCAGGACCTGCGGGACAAGCATTTCGGCGGCTGTGCCAAACCAGGCTACACCTCCACTCAGGCAGAGCACGTGCGTCGCGATGCCACGAACCAGCGTGAGGTCGTGAGAAACCAGGACTACAGTGGTCCCGCGTTCGCGGCGCGCCCGGTTCAGCAATTCGAAGAAATGCTCCTCCGCCGGTTCGTCCAGGCTGGAGGTGGGTTCATCGACCAGCAGTACGTCCGGTGCTCCAATCAGGGCAAATGCGATCAGTACGCGCTGGAGTTGGCCGGAGGAAAGCGCGCCCAGACGTTGGTCCAGCAGATCAGGAACGCCCACCCAGGCCGCTGCGTCGTCAACTTCCTGGCCTGGCCGCCGCTGGACTCTTGCCTTCGCCTGCAGAAGTTCGCGGGCGCGCAGCGGGAAATGCCGATCGGCTGAGATGTTCTGGGGCACGTAGCCCAGCCGCGTACCGGGCTCCCAATCGATTGTTCCGGTATACGGTTGAAGGCCCAGCAGAGCCTTCAACAGCAAGGTTTTACCAGACCCGTTGGGTCCGATGACGGCAAGGCTTCCCCCGCGGAACAGCGTGAACGTCGCGCTTTTGACGATCGTGCGCCGCCCAATCGAAATGCTCAGACTCCCTACCCTGAGCACCGCGCCCGAGCCCTCGCTTTGGCCCGTTGGCATGGTCGAATGATGAAAAGTCTCTTCCCGCATTTCGGACGCCTAAGCACGACTATATAGGAAAACCATAACCTTGCCAGTTGGCGGGACCGCGCAGAACGACGGCCCTTGGATGGATTACACGGCACTTTCCTTCACTCCTGGCTGGCAATCGCCCTACAACGAAAGCTTGCCATGTGGGGGCCAGGATCGGATGTGAGGCAGGTCACAAGGGGTCCAGCCTGTCTGCCCGTTCCTGCCCCTGGCTGCGCAACACCGGCGCAACTTGGGGACCCCGTTGAAAAACAAGTCAGAGAGGAACTCCTCAAGGCATCGGGGTTGACGCACCGCGGAATCTGAATGGTCTGGAAACCATGAGCGTGATCCATATCACGGCCCTTTGGTCACAACCTCTCTAACCTGATTCTAGGAGGCGACTGAACATGAAAATTCTCCTTGCCATCGACGAATCGGAGTTTTCCAAGGCGGCCGTCGATACTGTCATCAAGGAGTTCCGCCCTGCGGATGTTGAGGTTCACGTACTCAATGTTGTCGAATCGTTGCGCCTGGCGCCGCCGTACGTCGGTCTTGGCGTGGGGCCCAGTGTTCCCGCCGACTTTGCTGGAATCATAGAAGAATGGTTGGATAAGGCAGAGACGCTGGTAGCCGAGAATGCCAGGCAGCTTGAATCGTCCGGTTTTCGTGTATCCGCAAGCGTCAAGGAAGGCGAGGCCAAGAGGGAAATCCTGGAGTTTGCGGAAGAATGGCAGCCGGACCTGATTGTCGTCGGCTCGCATGGGCGGAGAGGCTTGGACCGGTTCTTGCTAGGCAGCGTGTCGGATGCCGTCGCGCGACATGCTCACTGCTCGGTCCAGATCGTTCGTCCCAGTCAGGCAGCGGCCGCCAGCAACGCTGGTTCCCAATCGTAGCTTTTGTGTCGCCCCAAACAACTCCAATAGCCGTATCCGCTCTTTCCCGAGCATCGTGCATTCTCCCTGGCGTCGTTCACCGAAGCCGTCGGCTGTTCATCTGTGCCTGCCGCCTCCGCTCGGAGCGGACATGCGCGGCGGAGCCGACGCGCGGGGCGGGGCGGACATACGCGGCGGCGGCGCAACACTGCGCTGCGGCGGAGGCATATTGTGGTACGTGTTGGTGCGGTTCTGACCTTGAATCCTGGCCTCGCGATTGCGCTCCATCTCCTCGACGCGTGGTGCAGTCGCCTGAGGCGAATCGTGCGGTACCTTCTCCCACTTCTGACCGTTTTGACGGTACCAGCCGTCGTTGCGATGTGAGTACACCTCTCCTTGCTTGCCCACATACAGGTCGGGCCTTTGACCTGTAGGTCTTTGGGGTGTAACTTCCCGGGGCGCCGAAGTCGCAGGATGCCCGCCACGCACTGCCGGTGGGCGCAATGAAACCGGTGTACGGTAGGTCACCGCCGATTTCTGCCAGCGTTCGTAGACAGTTGGATGGGGTGCGTTGGAACGAACAGCAATGCTTCCTCTCACGGGGCGGTTGTAGAGCACGCGGCTGTTCCACCATACCGGATGGTTCGGCTCCCATCGCCACGGATGCCAGAACCAGGGGCGAGGATACCAGGGACGCCAGAAATAACCGCCGCCCCAATAGCCGTATCGGAACCCAAAGCCCCATGTCCAAGGCCAGCCCCAATAGTAGTTCCCGCACCAACTCGGATAGTAGAGGCCGGTTCCATAGACAACCACGCCGTCAAAAACAAATGCGCCAAAATATCCCGGCAGGTAACCGACGTAAACGAAGTCCGGAGTTGAGTCATAAACATAGACATATTTCGCGTGGTACACAGGGACGCTTGGAGGAATGGAATAGATCTCAGGGGGAACAAAGTCGCAGACAGCCCAGGGACCTGAAGGGCTATCGGCGACAAACCAAACGCCATTCTCGACCGCGTAGTATTTTCCTCTGACTTCGATGATGTCGTTGGGTGAGTTGGCGGCATACGACATATCGGTGCCGCCGATGCGTTTGAACTGTGGTTCGCCGTCAAATGTTGCGGTGAATGACGCCTTGTTGCGGTCGATGGTGGCGGTTTGAGGTACTCCTGCCGCCACCAC
>CAZFRV010000264.1:0-5146 GCA_964521445.1 uncultured Acidobacteriaceae bacterium | reverse complement strand
CGAGCCCATCTGCAGGCGGCGCGCAGAGACGGAAGTCACTCGGCATAGTAAAAACCGGTTGCTTATTTTCTTTGCTGCAGCAAACACATGTTCAGAGCGCATATTGTGTCCCCTCTAGGTTTCGTCAGGATTCGCTCGTCCGCACTTGGACGTCATTTCAGGCCGTGCCGCCCGCCGATTGGACGAATGCGAGACCGATTCGCTCGTAGGCTTCCATCATGCAGTCGCCGGCTTTGCGTCTCTCATCTTCTGTAGGCGGCTGAACTTGGATTAAGTTCACGCCAGTCTTCCCGGACAACGAATTGGGAACGCCATCCTGATGGCGCATCATATTCTCCAGCATTTGCGCCAAAGCCGCTGAGTAGTAGCCGTTGCTAAAGGTAAGTCCGGCCGCGGGGATGCGCGACGGCGCAGAATGCATCCAGTACTCGCAAATAAGGTCCCAAGTGCCTCGGGTGGTAGAGAGCCAGATTTTCAGATATTGCAAGGTCGGCTCGGGAGCGGTTGCATATTCCACATGGACCATTCCCCTGTGCGAGCTTCGCAGCAGTTCTTTCCAACTCAGAACCACCGCGCTTTCTAACACGCGATCGATCCGAACCCTTTCCGTTGGCGGCAGGTACGGGATCATCTGGAACCTCCTCATGAAGTGCTGACCGCCTCTCCGCAAAGGAAAGGCGGTCTGGAAAACTCAGGCAGCCGGGACGGCTGTCCGGATATGGTGAAATGTCGAATGCAGGACCTCAGTGGTCCCGACTTTCGGCGTTCCGTCGATCACGCTTCCCAGCATCTTGAGCACGTCTTTGTAGACGTTCCCGTCGTAATTCTCAGCGTTCTTCTGGGTGTCCCAGAGACTGATGGCCAGGACATTGTTGCCTTCGGGAACAGCGAACGTGATTTCATCCTGGAAGCCCGGCTGTTTGCGGAGCAAGGGGACAATGGATGTTTCCACGGTCTTGGTGAATTCAGCGAGCGTATTGGGCTTCAAATGAATGGAGAGTTTGCGTGCGAACATAGGTCAACCTCCTTGGTTGTGGTGAGCCTAAGGTGAAGGAACCTCAGATGGGCTGACTTAGTTCAGGAAATCTGAAAAGTGAGGAAAGATACTCGCTCTATCTCAACGCTACGCTCATCCGGCGGTAGTGTCAATCAGGGTTGACGTTTTTACTGGAACGTCGGTCGTGGTACCAGTTTGAGTCTTAGCCCTCCTTGGAGAAGCTAGGGCGACCGCGAAAGCTCACGTCTTCCCGCTGGGTCGTCTTTTTGGCGCTCGAGCGGCGTTGGCTTTCAGTGCGGCTGCCCTGACGCGTGTAGTTGCGGCCTTCTGGTATCTCACCTTTTTCTTAATTGGCATGGTCAAATCATGACACAAGCCGAAGGCCAAGGCGAGTGATTCCAAAACCATGCTTTCCGCAACTGGGCCAGCACCAAAAAATCACCCTTGACATTTCATTAAGTGTATGACATAAACATACAATAGTTTGTTATATGCATACACTCAACGCACAGTTCCTGACCATCGACACGGCCTCCCGCAAGCCGATCTACGAGCAACTGGCGGACGGCCTGAAGGCGCTGATCGCACGGGGCGAGTTGAAAGAAGGAGTCACGCTGCCCCCGGTGCGGCAGTTGGCGGCGGACCTGGGCGTGAACCTGAACACCGTGGCCGTGGCCTACCGGCAATTGCAAAGCGAAGGGTTGATCACGGTGCGGCATGGGTCGGGCGCGGTGGTGTCGTCGCGAACCACCACGGAGCAAAACGACAGCGACTTACGCAAGCCGCTGCGGACAGCGCTGACCCAACTTGTCCTTTCCGGACTGCCCGTGTCCCAGATCATGCGCATGGTGAGCGACGAACTGCGCTTTTTGACGAAGGGAGCGAAAGGATGACGGACTTATTGCTTGTCCTCGTGGCTACTCTCCCCCTGGTGCTGATGATGGCGCTCACTGGCCCGTCGTCCGCCGCCGATCCCAGTGAAGAGAGCGCACGCAAATCCTTGCGCAGCGCGCTGAGCCGCTTGGTTTCCTCTGGATTGCCGAAAGCGCGCGTCGCCCGCCTGGCCGCCGATGAATTACACGATTTGCGTCTTCTCACGAAAGGAGCAAGCTGATGCTCATCCTGGTTTCGGTTGCGATCGTGACGTTCGCCGTCCGGCTGTTTCTGCTGGGCAAGCTCTGGCCGGCGCCGTTGAAAAACGGCGAGGGATTCTTTCTGTCCGTGCGCGTGAAGCCGGACTTCTACCGCGAGGCCGGAGCAGCGCTGCTGAGGCGATATCGAATCTCATTGGTGATCCCACTCCTCCTCGATGCACCGCTGGTTGTGTGGCTGGCCTTCACTCGGCGCTATGAATTCCTGGTTCTCGAGCAGGTCTTCTTGTCGGCGCTGACAGTGGTCGTGTACAACCTCATGGCGGTCCACTTCGCCTATCGAGCCGCGGCTATCGCCGGCGAAGTAGAGGAGCGGCCGGCGACTCTGCAACTCTCTGTCGCGCCGCGGCGTTTGCGCGATCACACCAACTTCGCCGTCGAAGCGGTGATTGTGGTTGCGACCCTGCTGTCTCTTGGTTTCCTGGCCCGCATGTACGTGCTCGCCAACGCCCCAGGTGCAAGTCACGCGGTGGCCGGCGACTATGGTCGCGGAGTTCTCCTCACGGCTTGGGTGCTCTATTGGCAGATAGGGTTTCTGTTGCTCAAGGGCGTGTTCGTTCGCTGGCGCATGCCGCTTCCCTCCAACCGGACCGAGGACTTCCGGCGCTGGCGCGCGGCATGGCTGAGCCACAATCTGAACATCTTCGACGCGGTGCGGTTGCAGTGCGCGCTCGCAATGCTGGGTGCTACGGCATGGATCATTTATTTCAGGACATGGCCGCGACCCGCTCAGTGGATGACCCTTGGCGCGGCTGCTTTAGGTATGGTGGTGTACTTCGTGTACGTTATCCGCGAGAGCCGGCGCCTGAGGGCAACGGCACGCGAGTTAAAGCCCATCGAAATGGTGAAAGAGTTTCCGCGCGCGCCGGTGGCCCAGGGACGCTATCTGGCCGGCGGGCTGCTGTATTTCAATCGCGACAACCCCGGTGTGATCGTGCGCGGCGTCAACGGCATGGCCATCAATCTCGCGCATCGGAGTACCTATGCCTGGACCGCTTATTTTCTCGGCCTGGCGGCGCTGATGATGTGGATGGCACGATAGGCGACATTTAGACGAGCTAGACGCGCGAAAGATATCGCCGTCTTTCACTGTCTGGAAATCTTTCTATCGCGTAACGCAACATGGTTCTCGGCATAGAGCCGCTGTGGGCTTTCAGAAATCTCTTCAACGCCGCAAGATCCTGTTTGCCGACCTCACGCAGCATCCAGCCGGTGGCTTTGTGGATCAGGTCTTCTTCGTCGTGCAGCAGCATCTCGGCCAATCGGAGCGTGTCCGAAATATGTCCGCGGCGGATGAAGTACAGCGTGGACACTATGGCGATGCGGCGATCCCACAGCCGCGGCGACCGGGCCAGCTGATAGAGAAGCTTTTTGTCGCGCTCCCATAGGTATGGCCCGAGGATGTTGGGAGCGCTATCGTCCACCGTGTCCCAAGAGCCGACCAGACGGCGGTTGCGGACATAGAAGCGGAAGATTGTCTCCTGCTCGACCCCGCTTCCCTTCTCAAAGCGTCGGCGCAGGATGGCGTACGCCAGGGACTGTTCGTCATGGACGCGGGACTGCATCAGCCGGCGAACGTCGCTGAGCGGCAGCAGCATGAATTCGCGCGCCAGCCCGCGGAGAAGCGGGGTGGTCACGCCCAGGAACACCTGGTCGCCGGGGTCTTTGAAATAACCGCGAGAGACGGCGGCCTTCGTGGGATCGGCGTGTTTGCGGAGAGCGCGGGCGGCTTTTGTGTATCCTATTGTTCTGGCCGCACGTTTGGGGGCAGGCATGGCGAGCGGAGCAATTGTAAAGGAAGTCTCCGAGTCACCGGCCGGCCCGCCTATCATCTACCTCGCGGGAGAGTTGTAAATGAAGCACGTTGTGGCAGTCTCCATCCTTCTTTTTTCTGCTGCGTTTGGCCTGGCCCAAGCCGGGAGCACGAACCGGCCATCGACGGCGCCAACGCCGTCAGCGGCAATATCGCCATCATCCACGGCTCCGAGTCTGGACACCATTTTGACGGAGGTCCAGCAGGCTACACAGTCCGCCAATCTCAATATTGCCCGCTTGCGGATCGACCGCTGGAAGGCGGACAGCGCGGAAAAAGCCGACATGCAACACGTGGCCGATTCGCTGCACAAGAACATCAGCCTTGCTGTTCCCGACCTGATCAGCGATGTTCGCTCCAGCCACGGCAGTGTCTCTTCGACGTTCAAGCTGTATCACAACATCAATGTGGTATTCGAGTACCTCAACCAATTGACGGATGCGGCCGGCAGCGCGGGCAAGAAAGAGGAATTCGATCCGCTGAACGGTGATGTCGCCGCACTGGACAGGGCCCGGCAGCACCTTTCTGCCTACATTGAGCAGGCCGCAGCCAGCCTGGAGAACAAGGTACGGACGGCGGTTGCCTCGGCCACGCCCGCACCTACGCCCCAAGCCACGCCCAAAAAGATCATCGTGGATGATGACACGCCCCACAAAAGGCCTGCAACTACAAAGAAACAAAAGACTTCCACGCCTACTCCCAAGCCATCTCCCACGCCCAACTGAGCGGCGTCCAGTGGGCGATTTTTGCAGGAACTTACCTCCTTCGAGCGGGGTCTATAGAAGACAGGACCAGCCCATCCGGTGAGCTTTACAGCCGGTTACGGTGGTTACCACAGGAAGGAGTTGTCGCGGCCCCGTTGTTCTTGATAACGTTGGGGAGTCGCCGATGCATCAATGGCGGGAGCAGTCACATTGGGCAATATTGCCAGCGCGATAGCGGTCAGGACCGAAGAAGCTTCGATCGTCGCCGAGTTGAAGGCGGGATCGGAAGAGGCTTACAACTGGCTGATTGCGCGTTATCACCAGCCCATCTACAGCCTGGTGTACCGCATTCTTACTGATCCCTCTGACGCCGCCGACACCACCCAGGAAGTGTTCCTCAAAGTTTTTCGCGGCATGAACCGCTTCAATGGCGACTGCAGCTTGAAGACCTGGCTGTACCGCATTGCCATCCATGAAGCCT
>CAZFRV010000263.1:0-6388 GCA_964521445.1 uncultured Acidobacteriaceae bacterium | reverse complement strand
GTTGACCATGACCGCGAACTCGGGCTGGTGATGGTAGATCACTATGACTCTCGGTATTAAGGCGCGTAATGGGTGAAGACGAGGTCGCTAGCTTTGGCCTGCGCATGGCAGGGAAAGCAGGTTTTCATAAACGCCTCGTCGCCAGGTTTGCCGTCTGTGGCGAAGTGCCCAAACCCCAGTGTTAGGGAACGGAAAGATGCAGCGCGTAAACATCATAATGGCCGTGCTCGCGCAGCATGAGGGGTGAGCCGTCGGGCGCTAGCGTGAAGGTACCGGTGGTCAAGCGGAAGGGTGGGTCTAGGATCTCTTCTTCTTGGCCGTCGGGGACGTGTACCCGTGCAAACATCCAACGACCACGGTCTTTCTTCCTGAAATAGAGGTATTGCGAATTAGCCGACCAGTTCGGCCACCATGATTGGCCGGCGACATGGGTTCGTTTGCCGGTTTTCAAGTCCACCAGATACAAGCCGCCTGTGGCGGCATCAGCAGCTGCCAGACGCAAGCCGTCCGGCGACCACACTGGCCCATACAGACCCTCGGTTCCCGGAATCTTTTCGCTTCGCCCTGAACGCCGATCGAAGATGTAAAGAGCATGACTCTCCGCCCCCGCGGAGCGGCTGAAGATGAGTGAGTGACTGTCGCCGGGCATCCAATCCGGTGCCGCCTGGGAAGAGGCTTCCTGGGGGAAAGGTTCCGGATTACCGCCGTCCGCGGACACCACGAAACAATTCCAAGGCTGGCCGGATTGCAGGGCATGAAAAGCAATCCACTTGCCGTCAGGCGACCAGCGCGGGCTTCCGGCCTCCAAGGGAGGAAAAGTGAGCTGCCGGGGGTCGCTGCCGTCGACGCGTGCCCGCCAGAGGGCTTGCTCCGGATAGGAGACATAAGCAACCCACTGGCCATCGCGGCTGAAGGTCACGCGATCGAAGGATTGGCCACCGAGAAAGGAAACAAAGTTCTTTCGGCCGGCGTCATAGCGGACCAGCTCCCCGGACGGCTGGGCGCCGATGGCGAAGATGTTCATGCCGTTGCGACTGGAAACCGGCTGATCATAGTTCACCGGGCCCGATGTGAGTTGCACGGGCTCGCGTCTAGGCCGGCGCCACCAGTCGGTCTTCTCGAGCTGCGCCCACAGATTGGAAACGCCCTCGCGGCGCGACCGGAACACAAAGATGCGTCCGTCCGGAGTCCATTCACCGCAGCATTCCTCAGCAGCGCCCGGCCAGGGGAAGCGCAGCTCCTGGAGACCGCGCCCGTCGACGCCGACCTCCCAGAGTGCCTGGGTTGGTTCGGTGAACAGAGTGAAGCGAAGCCGATGGTCGTCCGGTGACCACCGTATGTGATCCAAGCGTCCCGAGGGAACGGGGACGTTTGCCAGGAGACGCGACGACGTTCCATCCGATTTCGCCAGGAAGAGCTGACGGCCTTGCGAATAGGCAAACCAAGCGCCATCGTGTGACCAGGCTATGTCGTCGGCTACCAGGTTTCCGATGCGGCGCGGCGATCCACTTCCTACGACGGGTATAGTCCAGACAGCCCCGGGCTCGTCCGCGAGAGAGAGCGCCACGAACTCCGTGTCGTCGGGTGAGAGACCGCGAACCAGAAAACGCAGCGGCACGCCGAGAAGCGTGTCTTCATTGCCGTTCAAGAGTAGTTGTCGTAAGGGACGATCGGTGGTCTGTATAAACGACCGATAGTACAAGCGCGGACCGTCAGTATAGAGAGGTTCGTTATACCAGGGTCCGCCGGCGCTTCCCGACTTGGTGAGTTGAACAATGCGGCTGACGCGAGGCGCCGGCATCTCCGGCCGGAACAAGTAGAGGATCAGCAGAGCAGCGATAGCAATGGCTGCGACGAATGCCAGGGTGCGTAAATTGCGTCGTTTTGGTCGCTGGAGCGGCTTTGGGCTCTCTTCGTAAACCGCGGCCGCCGGTTGATCGCTTTGCGCCAGGTCCTTGTCCAAATCCAAGGGCGCGATGAAGCGGTAACCGCGCTTGTGCAGGGTCTCGATAAAGCGCGGGGACTCCGCGTCATCTTTGAGCGCCGCGCGAATCTGCCGGATCGCATAGTTCAGTCCCTGACCGAAATCGACAAAGGTGTCTGCACCCCAAACCTCGCGGACGATCTCTTCGCGGGAAACCACCTGGCCGGCGTGACGGATCAGCAGCGCAAGAACCTTGGCCGGCTGCGGCTGAAGTTGCACGCGCACACCCTCACGACGCAGCTCACCGGTGCGCAAATCCAGCACCGTCCCCAGAAATCGGACCACCGATGGCCCGGATGTTGAAGTGGCAGGACTCATAAGCGATCAAGCAGGGGGGATTCCAGGGGATCATAACACGCCTTTGTTTTCTACCCGTTAACACCTCCTCACAAAAAACTCAGCCAAATCTCCAGCGGCGCAAATTGATGTTGGGGCAGCTGGAATGGCAAAGTCTGGGCCGCACTTCGGAAAGTTGTGCAAGACCCAAACAATTAAGAGAGGAGAACACAACCCAAACATAAAAGAGGAGAAGAGCAGAAACCATATGTTTGGATTGAAACAATTATGTTCAAACCAGCAAAAACACTCATTCTGGCCGTTCGCGCAAAGAAGGCTCCGGCTTCGACTCTCTGCGGGCTGCGCGAGACTTGTACGGACCGGCGCCGCTTCCGCACGGTTGCGATGCTGCTGGCGCTCGCCCTGCTCAGCGTCATGGCGCTGCCCCAGGCGGCGCAGGCGCAGGCCGTCCAGGACTACCGGATCTATGTTGGCTTCGACCGCGTCGGTGGGACGATTGCGGTCCAGGACAATCCGCTTCCGCCCGTCGTAGGCCTGAGTAAAAACGGCGCCCTGCATCTGACGTTTCAGTCAACGGGCAACGATATCATGGGCTATTCCGCTGTCTACAGCGGCCCCGCCGGCTCGACCCTCAAGGTGGGACTCAAGGCCGACCTGACCGGGGAAATAGCCGACGCTACCGTGGCCTTTTTCGAGGTGCCGACGCAGGCGGGGGCGACCTCGGCGTTCAACAGCGGCTTCTTTCTTAATCCGGGGATTACGCTCTACGATGCGTATATCACCTTTCCCAATCCCGGGCTTTACGGGTTCATCGCAACCGCCTCAGCCTTTACACAGGCCAATAACACAATAACGACTAGTCTGGCGTTCGTAGTGTCGGTCTCTGACTCGGTTCCACCCTCCGAATCTGCAGTCTTCTGGGGACCGTGGAACCCCAGCGTCCAATATCCGAAGGGGGCGATCGTCACTACCGGCCCGATCATCACTGATCCGAACCTGGGACAACACCAGGATCCGTCGCAACTCAGCTACTGGGTTTCGGTATTCCCCGACAACGTGGCTAACGACCCCACGCAGGCCGCGAGCAACAACTTCGCTGACTGGTTCCCACTGTCCTCCGCAGGGAACATAGGTCCTCCGGGGCCGACAGGTCCAGCCGGTCCGGCAGGCCCGGCCGGTCCACAGGGCCCGCAAGGTCAGCAGGGTGCGCAAGGCCCACAGGGTCCGCAAGGTCCACAAGGAGCAACGGGACCCGCTGGACTCGCTGGGCCCGCTGGCCCAGCAGGACCAGCCGGTCAGCAGGGTCCGCAGGGCACACAAGGACCAGCCGGACCGATCATTCCCGGGTCAGTGATTATGCTGCCAGCTGTGGGTGGTGTGGCGCCGCCCGCGCCGGCCGGCTACAGCTTCAAGGGCCTTTTGCTTCTGGCGAAAACCGGTGGCGGGGGTTCGATAACAACTGTCGCCGTGTACACAAAGAACTGAGCCACTATCGGAACCGCTTGAACGGGCAACTGAAGTCGTGCCCTGATACGGGTCTTCCGGTAAAAACCAGCGCGCCGGGGAGGTTCTGCTACTCCCCAGCGCGCTCCTGCGCGCTTCGTCCTGAATCGCCGGAATCGCCGCAACCGCCGTGGTCGCGCGTGATCGGAACACCTACCATGCTCCCGATTCCTGTGTCCCGGCCGGAGCGGATGCGGCTTGCTCGCGGAACAAGATCTTCACCAATGGCGGCGCTACCAGAGTAGTCGCGCCCGTCATGCAAATCACCAGCGCATAGACCGGCTCGGAAATGATCTTCATCTGCAGGCCGGCCAGGGCCACGATCAGCCCGACTTCGCCCCGCGGCACCATGCCCATGCCCACCTTGGCGGCAGTTCTCCAGCCGAATTTCAACACCGGCAGCCCGCAGCCCAGAAGCTTGGAGAGAAATGCCAGCACCGAGATGATGATGGCGGCAACCACCAGCTTCCGGTCGAACACTCCGATGTTCAAGCGCGCGCCCATGCTGAAGAAGAAAAACGGCGCCAGGAATTCGTTGATGGCGGAGACGCGCGAGCGCAGGTTCCATCGCGGCGAGTACTCGGCAAAGGCCAGTCCAGCAAAAAAGGCGCCGATGATCGCGGCCATGCCGATCTTGTCGGCGGCATAGGAGAGCCCCAGGCAGATGGCCAGGGCGATAATGAGCGGCGCGTCGCGGGTGGACATACGCTCAAGACCGGGTTCCATGCGCCGCACCACGCGCGGCGCGTAGAACAACATCACTACGACAAAGCCGACGGCCTCGATCGCCGTCACCAGCAATTGCACCCAGGCCGTCCTGGTGGTGGAAACAAGGCCCACCACCACGCCCAGCAGGATCATGCCCAGGATGTCGTCAAAAACCGCGGCGCCGAGAATGATGCGAGCCGGGCGGGTATGCAGAAGCTTCATATCGCCCAGGACTCGCGCCGTAATGCCCACACTCGTGGCTACCATCGCCACCGCCATGAAGGTGGCTTCCTGTGGAGGATGGTGGTTGCCCATCATGTAAGCAAATCCGCAGACAAAAGGCACCGTGATCCCAGCCAGGGCCACGTAGAGTGAGGTCCGGCCCACGCTCAGCAGGTCTTTGGGATGGGTCTCCAGTCCAACGGTAAAGAGCAGGAAAATGGCCCCGATGCCGGCGATGGAGTAAATAGAGTCGGTGGGAACCACCAGCGCGGCACCGTAGGGACCAATCACCACCCCGGCCAGAATCTCTCCCAGGACCGCGGGCAGCCGCATTCGCTCAAAGATTTCTCCAAAGAGCTTGGCCCAAACAAAAATTAAGAACAGCTGAAACAGGAATGGGTCGGTAGAGTGCATGGCAAAGCTTTTGAGGGTCCCGGCCAAAACCCTACATCTATCAGATGCCGGGACGCCAGCGAAATCGAGAGTAGCTGGCGGATTAAGCACTCAGCAATCAGCACTCAGCAATTAACCAGGGGCAAGAAGTCCGGGGCGGTTTTCTTGAATTTGGGGAATCCGGAAAACTGTATCCGGTAGCTTGACCACCATTAATCATGATTAAGAGGGCCGGAATGGTTGCGGGCTGAATGCTGATCGCTGACTGCTGAATGCTCTTCGTCCAGCTCTCGATTTTTCCCACAGCAGCCCTGCCTTCTGCCATCCTACATTTTGGCGCTTTTTTTGGCGGCGGCCATGCCCAGCAACATGCAGAAAACCCAGTCTTCAGCAAAGATTCCCATCCTGCGCCGCATTGATTCGCTGATCGGCGGCGTAATTTGCGCGATTGCCGCCCTGGTGGTCAGCGCGCTGGCCGCCGGGCATTCCTGGCAGGCCTGGGTTCCGCTGGTTTTCAGCGCGGTGCTCCTGCTGACCGCTTGGTTTTTTGGACTGCGCGCCGGGATCCTGGGGACGCTTCTGGCGGCGGCTGTTTTTGCCACCTTCCTATTTGCTCCACGAGGCAGCATGCGCGTAGCCAATGATGCGGCGCGCGCGAACCTGGCTTGGATGCTCCTGATCGGCATTGCTTTCTCCTTGCTGTTCGCGCCGGCCACTTCCGGATTTCACCGTCCTCGAGGCGGCGGTGAAACAACGGAACCGGACAGCCCGGCATCCTAAAACTTTCAAACAGTGAATCCGGGACTTAGAATCCAATAAGAGGAAATTCATGGCTACGGCACCGCAGTCGTCCCTTCACCCGCGCTGGGCGCGCGCTCCTTTCTATTTTAATTCGGCGGCGCATCTGCTTCGCATTGGCCGGGAGAGAGCGGACAACCTCCAGGAACTGCTGGACGCCATCCGCAGCTGCAATGACGCCTGCATCTTCCAGCACACCTTCCAGACCCTGGAAGAACACCACTTCATCCGGGAAGGCTTTTCCAACGACTTTTCCCACTGGGCGTTCTCGGCCTGCAACGAAGTGGAGCTGGCGGAGCGGCTGGCGGCGCTGGACGTGCGCGAATTCACCTCGATCGCCGCGTTGCGGGAGCGGCTGGTGCACATCGTTGAAACCTACCTGAAACGGAACCCGCGTGCGGCCTCGCGCACCGCCATGGAGCCCTTCTACCTGATGGCTGCCGACATGGTGGTGGTGCCTACGCCCTACGTTGCCCGCAACCT
>CAZFRV010000262.1:0-8838 GCA_964521445.1 uncultured Acidobacteriaceae bacterium | reverse complement strand
GGAAGCTCAGGATCGGCGCCACGGACCATCCGCTGATGAAGCGATTGCCCTTGAAAGGCAAGTCGTAGATAGCATTGGCGACGAACCGGTGGCGGGCATCAAAGTCGGAGCTGCCCACGCTGCCGAAGATGTTGGTGCTGTCCTGAACCACGACTCCCTGATCGTTGCGTGAGTTTTCATCGATCGAATGCGACCATGTGTAGGACGCATTGAACTGCAGGCCATGGGACACCCGCTTGTTGGCCGTGACCCAGAGGGCGTTGTAGGTGGAGGTACCGCTGCTGTCACGCTCGGTAATGGAGTTGGCCAGCGTTACGCCGGGCAGGACAGAACTGGTAGCCGCAAGCGCCGTGAAGGGACGGCTCGCCGCTGTGCCCAAGGTGGTGAACTGGTTGATATCGCGGTCGATCTCCAGATGAGTACCTTTGCTTCCGAAGTAGCCGACCATGATGCCTAAACTGCGCGTGACCTGTTGTTCCAGGTTCAGGTTCCAGGATTGCACGTCAGCATTGCGGAAGTTCGGGTTCACGAACAACGGCGCGATGCTGGCCGGAGTGCCGTTAAACAGGGCAGCTAGCCCGCTGATCGGGTTGGCTGCGACGCTGATGGGCAGGGCGAACGGCGGGTTGGAATTCAACCCGGTCACGACTCCACTAATGGGTTGATCCACCTGGTAGCCGTAGCCGGCGCGCAAGACGGTATCTTTGAAGATGTTCCAGGCAAAACCCAGGCGCGGCTGGAAATTCTTGTTGTTTTGCGCGTAGGGTTGACTGGTTGCCGCCAGCACGCTGGCCGTACCCAGACCAGGAACAAAGTTTACAAATCGAGCGTCTGCTTCCGTGGGCGTCCCATTCCAGGCATAGCGAAGGCCCAACTCAAGCGTCAGTCTGGAGGTGACCTTCCAGCTGTCCTGGGCAAAGAAGTCCAAAGCACCTACATTGATCCGGTTGGCAACGTTGCCCACGGTTCTGGCTGCGGAACTTACGCTCCCGGCGCTGAAGAGCGCCGTAGTGTTGAACACCAGCTGCCCAGGATCGCCGTTGAAGTTGTCATTGCGGAAATCGCGGGCTTCTGCACCGAACTTGAAGGAGTGCTTGCCGCGAACCCAACTCAGAGTGTCCCCCAACTCGAAACCTGTGTCACCGCGGCCTTGCGGGAATGCGCGCTCATCGCCAAAAGTAAGCCCCTGATCGACCACGCTGATTGTGGGCATGAACAGTTCGTTCGGACCCAATGCCGTGCTCAGACCCAGCGAAGACGGGCTGGTGGTGTTTTGCGGAGTAAACAGAATATGGATTCGGTTGGCTCCCAGGCGAACTTCGTTGACGGTGTTGGCGGTAAACACGTGACTCTCGCCTATGGTAAGCACCTGGCGATGGCCGGCGCGCGTATCGCCGAACCCGGGGATGTTGGCGCCTTGGGTTGGCTCCCCGCGAAAGTCCTGCTGATCCGCGTAGTAGCCGTGCAAACTGTCCCTGTCATTGAAGTTATGGCTGATATCCACCGTGCCCTGGTCAATGTTGACGGGGGCCGTGGCGGAGCCTACGAACCCGTTGGGGACCGCTCCGCTCAGAATCGTGTTGGGATGCGGCACCAAACCCAGGAGGGCGTTCGCAACCGGATTCCCAGCGGTCTGGATCGTGGTCCGTTGGGCTTCGGTAAACACGCCGCTGGTCGTGGTCAGTCCCTGGCGGTGGCGCAGCCCTTCATAGCTGAGGAAGAAGTAGGTTTTGCCCTTGTGCAGCGGTCCGCCAAAATCTCCGCCAAACTGATTGCGCTTAAAGGGTGACTGCGCAAGGGGAGCGCCTGTGGGAGTGGTTACGCGATTGAAGGCGTTGCGGGCATCGAAGAAGCTGTTGCGCAGGTAGTCGTAAACTTCGCCATGGAACGCGTCGGTGCCGGAGCGCGTGGCGATGTTCACGATCGAGCCCGAGTTGCGGCCATATTCCGCGCTGTACGTAGAGTTGTCGATCTTGAATTCGGAGACAGTGTTGATCGTCGGCTGGAACGTGATCTGGTTCTGCACCATGTCGCTGAGGTTGATGCCGTTGATCATGAAATTGATGGCATCCTCGCGGCCGCCGGCGCTGTTAAAGGCAAACGAGCCTTGGCCGCGCAGCGGTGCCGTCAGGAAGCCGTTCTGCGGAGGCACCACCGTGCCCGGCACCAGCAGCGCCAGGTCGACAAAGTGCCGGCCGTTCAGCGGAATATCCTGCACGGTGCGCTGGTTGATGGTCTGGCCCACAGTCATCGTCGTGGCTTCAATCACCGGCGCTGTAGCTTCCACCGTAACCGTCTCGGTGGCGGTGGCGACCTTCAGAGAGAAGTTCTGCACGGCATTGTTGCTGACCTCGAGCACGAGGTCTTTGGCTTCCTGAGTCTGGAAGCCATTCATTTGAACTTCCACGCTGTACAACCCAGGCGGCAGCGCAGGTATTTCGTAATCGCCGCCGGCGTTGGTCTGGGTGGAGCGGTCGGTCGCCAGAGGACCTTTTACCGTCACTTTGGCGCCCACAATGGCTGCGCCTGAGGGGTCGGTAACGGTGCCTTTAATGCTGGCGGTGTTTTGCCCGAAGGCTACCGCAGCCATCAACAAAACCAGCATCGGTAGCGACCACAGGGGAAGGGCTTTGATTCTCGACATTCTCTCCTCCTTCAAGGAATCAGTGTCTTAGTAGAGCTTCAAGATAATTAAGTTGACGACACAGATGAATTTAAGGGGCCGAGCCTTTTCCAAGCGCTTTGAGCCGCTTCCGCGCTTACCAGCTCGGTTGCCTTTACGGTGCGGGGATCTATGTGCATTCATGGTTCCACCTTCGGAACCAGAGAAGATGCTGGTATTCAACAACTTGCGTATTCGCCCGGGAAGTGAAATATGAAAATCGGTAGCTCGATCAGCGGCGCCCTATTGAATATAAGAAAATGCTTTTGCGCAGATGATTGCCTCACTAACTTCGGGGACAGGTTTTACTTTCACACAGCAAAATTCAAATTCTAATTTTCAATCATAAGTAAGACTGTTCTGTCTATTAACAATAGTTAGACCATTATCGAGGTTTTGCCTTAACAACCGCGATCCGCTCAGGGCATATAAACGGAGCTTACTGGGGCTTGGACGCCGGCGGTGGAACCCGAAGCCGGTTGCTGGTGTCTCGAGGCACCACTTGAGTTTGGGCTTGGGTCACGGTGGACGTCACATCGACCACCAGGGGCCGCTGCAGCCTCATGGTCAGGGCCGCGCCCGGCTCGATGCGAACATCGGAGCCGCGAGTCAGCAGCATAGTGGCTAGTCCGGCTGCGGCGCCAATTCCGCCGCCAATCCTGGCTCCGTTAACGGTGCCAGTCGCGATCGCGCCGCCTACAGATCCATACGCCGCGTCTCGGCCCACTTCTGGCAACTGCTTGACTTTGTCGTGGCCATCCGTCTTCACGGTGCCCTCGTCATCGGCAATCTTGGCTTTTGTCGTGCCCGGATCGCCGTGCAGAGTGCCTGGCATATCCACGGTGTAGCCGGAGGGAAAGATCACGGAATTGAAGTGAAACAGGATCTCCGCGCGGCCAGAAATTCTCCCTGCACGTTGCACCTTGGTGATCTCGCCTTTCACGTACGTGCCGGCGGGAATCACGATCACGTTGTCGATCACCACCGGGAACGTCGTCTGGCAGTACACGCCGTCGCCGGCATGGGCGCTCTTGGTGTCAATGACGTTCTTGAGCTGGAGCAGAATCTCCGTGTCAACTGGAACCGTGATTTGTCTGACGGTGGTCTGCGCGGGCTGGGATGTTACAGGCGCCGCAGTTTGAACGACTGGTTCGCTCTGACTGGACGGTGGTACAGCCTGGGGCGCTGCCGACGCCGGGTCGGACGGTGCCGAGGCGGGTGCGGGGTTTTGCCCTACCGCTCCAGCAAGGCCTGCGGAGATCAGGAAAGCAATCAAACGGAACACGCTGCCACCTCCGGAAAGAAAAAGAACAGGAACTTAGGCCGATATTATCGTACTCCAGAACTCCGGGCCTGTTCCATCTCCAGAACGATCTCCTGTGCTGATCTTGCGGGATCTTTGGCTTGCGTGATGGGTCGGCCCACCACGATATACGTAGCTCCCGCCTGAATGGCTTGGGCAGGAGTAGCGGTCCGTTCTTGATCGTCTTTGCTCGCGCCGGCTGGCCGGACGCCAGGATTCACGATGGCCAACGCCTCTCCCAGGGATATCCTCACCTGGGCAGTTTCTCGCGGCGAGGTCACCACTCCGGCGCAGCCGGCGCTACGCGCCAGCTCAGCCAGATGCAACACCTGGCCAGGGACCGGATCGCAGACGCCAATCTCCGCCAGGTCGGTATCGTCGAAGCTGGTAAGAACCGTGACGCCAAGGATTGCCAACCGCTGGCCGGCGGCCTCGACCGCGGCATGCAAGACCTCGCTTCCCCCACTGGCATGGACGGTCAACATGCTAGCGCCAAGATCGGCCGCGGATTTCACCGCGCGTCCCACCGTGTTGGGGATGTCATGGAGTTTCAGGTCGAGAAAGACTTTGCGCCCGGAGTTGACCAACTCCCGGACCACGCTGGGCCCCTCGGCGGTGAACAATTGCAGTCCGACCTTGTAAATGCCCGCCGCGTCGCCGATGCTGGAAACGAGGTCCCGAGCGGCTTGGGCGCTGGAAACATCCAGGGCTACAATCAGCCTTTCCCGCATCGTGATGGACCCGGGAGAGGCCACGCTTGCAATCATGTTGGCTGACATCTTCGCCAGTATAGTACCAAGCAATACGGATTTTTGAAGGAAGGCGCTAGTAACCCCGGGACTGGGCGATCGTCTCCGGATGAATCACGTCCAACTGCACCCGCTCGACGCCATCGCGGAAGCTCAGCATGCGCGCCGCGCCGTAACTCAGATCCATGATTCGGCCCTGCACGAAGGGGCCACGGTCATTGATCCGAACCACAATCGACTTCCCGTTTCTCAGGTTGGTTACCTTGACGTAGGTACCCAGGGGCAGCACCCGGTGGGCCGCAGTGAGCTCGAACATGTCAAAGTCCTCGCCACTGGCAGTGGTTCTGCCGTGAAACTGTTTGCCGTACCACGAGGCCATCCCTACCTGGTAGGGCTTCTGCTCCGTTCCTTGGGGTTTTCCTTTCCCAGAAGGGTGCTTTACGGACTTAGGGACTGTCTTACCTGGGGTATTTTTGGCTTGCTGATCGTTTGGAACTGGTGCCGCCGTCACGTTGGCGACCATTACTAAAGTCGCCGCCAGACTGGCCAGTACTCGGTTCATGCAGACTCCTTTTGTTTCGATTGAAGTTGCTTCGATCCAAGGGTCCCACAAGCTTCATGCTTAGCTAATTCTATGAAACTGAAGGGGAAAATAGCAATCGCCTTCTCTTCACCGTAAAATAAAACTGTTGCTATTTTGCCACATCTATGCTAAGAATTATGCCCTTCCTGGGCGGCCAAAAACCAAGTTGGTTAGTATGTTATTAGACGTCCTTCCCCTCTCAACGCGTTGTTCTCTGGTATGCAAAAAGATGCCTACCCGGAGGTTTTATGCACCAAGCTCAATGATGCCTGCATACGGCCCAGAGTCAAACCAAGCCTGATCCAGGCGTCGAAAAGACCTCTATAGAGCGCCTTGGCTGCCTAGAGCTGGCTGCCGGGCGGAAGTGGGCATCTATACTGCTTGCATGTCCGGCAATCAGGAAATCGAGATCAAATTCAGGATCGACGACGTGGCCACGCTCACGGACAGGCTTCCAGGGCTCGGGTTTCGCCTGATCACCGACCGTACCCACGAAATGAACACGCTGTACGACCTGCCCGGCGGACGTCTGCGCCGGTGCGGCGCCCTGTTACGAATACGCAAGTACGGCCACAAATGGACGGTCACGTATAAGGACCAAGGCCGCGTCAAGCCCGGCCGTCACAAGATACGTCGTGAGATCGAAACGCCCGTGGAAGACGGGCAAGCCCTGGCTGAGATTCTTGAAGCTTTGGGATATAAGCCCAGCTTCGCCTACGAAAAGTTCCGCAGCGAGTGGACCGGCGGCCCCCGCACGCCGTCGGGAACAAACTCCAAGCTCAACCACGTGGTGGGGGCCGGTGGAGGCCATGTAGTCATCGACGAAACTCCCATCGGGAACTTTGGGGAGATTGAAGGCCCGCCACAGTGGATCGACGAGGTAGCCCGGCAGCTCGGGATCTCCACCACCCAGTACATCACCGCTTCTTACGCCGAGTTGTTTCTGCAATGGAAGAAGAAGACGGGGAACAAGGTCACGCAGATGCGCTTCTCTCTTTAGCTGGCACCTTTCCGCGGCTGGCTCGTCCAATTTAGGGATACAATTCTCTCGATCGGCGAGGAAGCGCGGCATGTATGACTACATCATTGTAGGGGCCGGCTCGGCCGGCTGCGTCCTGGCTAACCGACTGACCGAGGATCCCGGGGTCAAGGTCCTGCTCCTGGAAGCCGGCGGGCGCGACAGCCGGAAGGAAATCCACGTTCCACTCGCATTTTCCAAGCTCTTCAAGGGACCGTGTGACTGGGCCTACTATACCGAGCCGGAAGCACAGCTAGGCAACCGCAATCTCTATTGGCCTCGCGGCAAGGTCTTGGGCGGCAGCAGCTCGATGAATGCCATGATTTACATCCGCGGCCAGCGTCAAGATTACGACGGCTGGCGCGATATGGGGAATCCCGGATGGGGCTATGCGGACGTACTGCCGTACTTCAAGAAGTCGGAAGACCAGCAGCGGGGCGCATCTGAGTATCACAGCGTGGGTGGTCCGCTGCACGTCTCCAACCTGCGCTCTCCCAATCCGCTTTCCGGAGTATTTGTTGAGGCGGCGGAACAGTCAGGGTTCAAGCGAAATCCCGACTTCAATGGGGACTTCCAGGAAGGGTTCGGCCTTTACCAGGTGACGCAATGGCAGGGCCAGCGGCATAGCGCCGCTGCGGCTTTTCTGCGCCCAGCGATGCGCCGTTCTAACCTGACCGTGCGCACCGACGTACAGGCGTTTGACATTCTCTTCGAAGGCAAGCGTGCGGCGCTGGTCAGCTTTCAGCACGGCAACGGAAGCACGCAGGAACGAGCCGAGCGGGAGATCATCCTCTGCGCTGGAGCCATCGGCTCGCCGCAGTTGCTGATGCTGGCCGGCATCGGCCCCGCCGACCATCTGCGTGCCCTCGACGTACCTGTATTCTGCGATCTGCCTGGGGTGGGAGCGAATCTGCAGGACCATCCGGTGGTGCCGGTCGCCTGCGAATGTTCGCAGCCCATCAGCCTGGCCAGTGCCGAGAGCCTTTCCAACCTGGTCCGCTATATGGCCGTCAAGAAGGGTCCCCTGACCTCCAATGTGGGCGAGGGCGGTGGCTTTATCAAGACCAAAGCCGGGCTTCCTGCACCGGACATCCAATACCACTTCGCGCCCGGCTTCTTTGTGGAACACGGCTTCCGGCAGATCAAGGAGCACGCCTACACCCTCGGCCCGACTCTGTTGCATCCTTTCAGCCGGGGCTCTCTCAAATTGCGATCCAGCAATCCCCTGGATGCGCCCTTGATCCGCGCCAATTATTTTGACGATCCCAGGGACCGCGAGACCATGCTGGAAGGTCTAAAGACAGCTCGCGCCATCCTTTCTGCCAAAGCCTTTGCGAAATATCACGAACGCGAGCTTGTTCCTGGTGAGGCTAAGGACGAGGCCGCGCTACGCGCCCACATTGTGAAATTCGGCGAGACGCTCTATCACCCCTGCGGCACATGCAAGATGGGGCATGATTCTGCAGCGGTGGTCGATTCGGAGTTGCGCGTTCACGGTGTGGAGGGCTTGCGGGTGGTGGACGCCTCCGTGATGCCCACCGTTCCCGGAGGCAACACCAACGCACCCACCATCATGATCGCGGAAAAGGCAGCCGATCTGATCAAGGGCGCAAGCAACGCCCGTCCCGCGACCGACTACGCCTCGCTTAGCGGTGCGGCCCGCTAGCCTGGACATTGCCGTGCAGAAAGTCATCCACTGACTTGATATACATCCCCGGTTGATCGACGAAGGCCATATGTCCGGCCTGGGGTACAACCACCAGCCTTGAACCGGCAATTTTGTCGTGCATAAACCGCGATAATGATGGGTCGGACTCATCGTGATCGCCACAGATAAGCAGGGTCGGTACGTGGATTCCGGGCAGCTTGTCTGCGTATTCCACCGATTTCAGGTTGCCGTCGATGACGAACTCACCGTGGGATCCCCACATCTCGCGATACAGGTCCCAGGAGGTGCTGGTATTTCCTGAAAGCGGGTCATAGTTGGGATCGGGATGGTGCTGGTAGAGGTAAGGAAAGTATCCGTCGCCCCAGGCCAGCCTGGCATACTCTTCGGGATAGCGCCCGGTCTCCCAATCCCTGCCCTTGCCGAATAACCCGGCTTTCTCCAGTGCTTCCAGCTTCGCGAGCGCTTGCGGCGACATGTTGTGTTTCTCATTGGCCAGTACCTTGTTCATCTCGGCTGTGCTGTAGAACGTGCCCCCCAAAATCAAGTGAGTCAGATTGCGCTGATATTTGAACGCGTAAGCCTGGGCCAAGACTCCGCCGTAGGAATGACCGAGCAAGCTAATCTTTCCTAATCCCAGCGCCTGGCGGACGTCCTCTACGTCGTCCACCATGTTCTCGACCGTGTATTGGCTGGCGTCTTCTAGGCGTTCCGAGCGGCCCGATCCTCGCTCGTCGATGAAAATGAGCTTGTTCGACCGCGCCAGAGGCAGCAGGTAGGGCAGAAAATAATCGTGCGACGCTCCCGGTCCGCCATGGACAATCAGCAGCGGCGCGCCGCGGCCGACGATCATGTAG
>CAZFRV010000261.1:0-5431 GCA_964521445.1 uncultured Acidobacteriaceae bacterium | reverse complement strand
GCAAGCCTGCCGAAGATGGGTAAAAGACGAGGTTGACCGTTCCAAAGCCGCCATTCAACGTCATGGTGCCGCGGCCGCCGGAGACAGTGTACGTGCCGCTGGTAGCGGCCGCCTGGAAGAACGAGCCTCCGTTGTTGACGTCAGTCACGCTGGTGCCGAGGACGTTGCCCGCGCCGTCAGTATTAAGAATTCCTCCGGCAACGAATACGGTGTTGCCGGCGTTGGTTGCGCCGGCCAGGGTGAAGGCGAAGTTTCCTGAGACCGTAGCGGATGTCTGGCGGAAAGCGTCCCCGGCCAGGAAGGACGTGCCAATAACGCCGGCGTCGGTTTCAATGATTTTGAGGTGGTTCGCGTCTACTACGTAGTAGGCGAAATTAACCGTCGCACCGCTCACGGGAGAAACGAAGGCGATAGTGCCGCGTCCGTTTCCACCGGCGGGAGCGGATACGGCCAGGGGCGAGATGGGTATGGTCGAGTTCAGCGTAACCGTGCCGTTGTCATTGTTATCCAGGACGCTTCCACCCACGATGTCGCCGGAGCTATCAATGTTGATCAGCCCTGCGGTGCCTTCAGGATTGCCGGCAGCGTCCACGCCCGATAGGTTGAAGGCATATGGGCCGGCCAGAGAAATCGGGTTGAAAGCCGCAGAGTTTTGCAGATCAATGCTGCCGCTGCCGGTGGCGGTCGTCTGGAAACGAATCGCCAGGCCGCTGGAGGTGTTGAGCAGCACGAAGTCAAGATTGAGGGTCACATTGGTCGATGTAAGAGTGGCGGTGGTGCGCCCGTCAGAGCGCACGGCATAAGTGCCGGTAATCGCCTGGCTGGTGAACACAGCCGTAGGGCTGGTGAAGTCCTCAGTCCCTCCGGTGATGCTGCCGTTGCCGTTAGCCTGGAAGCTACCCGCGACCGCGAAGAAGCCGTTCGCATTTTGGCCGCTGATGGAGAAGGCGTAGGCGCCATTCAAACTGGAATTGGTGAAGCCGTTGGGGGCCGGGGGTCTGGTCTGCGCGCCACTCCCGCAACCTGCTACGAGCAACACCGTAAGAAATGAGAGCACAAAGAGCAGAAGAAGCCGATTCGTTCTCAACATATAGATCCTCACCTTGAAGAAAAAATGTTACGACGACTCATACCAGCTACTTGCAATATTTTTGTAAACCCTTGCGCACCGCAGGCCATTGGACCCTCGGCTGGCTGGCCGGGCCCCAGAAGATAGGCGCGTCGGAGGATGCCCATGGCACCCGGGGATAGTGAAAGGGCTTCCAAGAACTACATTAAACACCAGCAGAGCAGGATTGTTGCGCCATTCTTTGTCGCTAGAGATGTAAACCCCGCTACGCCGTGCTGCGGCTATGCGTTGTTCCCCGATGGAGGCTCAGCCTTGGGAGCCTCTTGATCGGCGGACCGCGCTTGCATCGGAGTCTTGGCGCTCGGACTGCCCTGCGCAACCTGCACCAGGCGGCTGTTGTAAGCTTCCAGCCAGATTTGAAATAGCGGCTTCTTTTCGTCTTCGCTGTCTTTCTTCATATGTGGCGCGCGCGAATGATGTGGCGGGATGCGGACCTCAAGATCCGGCTTTCTCCAAATTCTTCTGGTCCGGGGAAACCAAAAAAGTATCTACACCTTCGATGCATGGTGTCAATGAAAAACCCTGTGAATGAACAACAAAATGTACTTAGGAGGTAAAGATTATCAAAAGGCGAGTAAAGATACGTTAAGCCCACCTGATCGCAGAAGGACCTGGTTTGAATCGCTTCGCAGCCAGGTCCTTCCCGAAAGAGTCACTGTTCTTCGTCACCGCCCGTCGTGCTTTCATGCGACGGCGAGGATGCCGGCGCTGCGCCGGCGTTCAGATGGTCGTAATTCATGATGGCGTTGAAGATCAGGAAGAAGCTGCCTGAGGTCTCGCCGCGCCACATGGGATTGTTGGCGAACAGAACCACGTGTCCCTTGCCGTGCGGGACATCCACCACCGCCGGCTTCTCCGCGATCTCATTGGCTCCTGTGATCATGCCGCTGAGCAGGAGTTCTTTTTCCGGCGCAAAGCGCAGCACCACGCGGGGGAAGGCGTCTCGGGCGGGCAGGAACCAGCGTGCATTGTCGGGAGTGTCTTCGGGGATGTAAAGCTCCTGCTCGCGAGGCGTGCGCTTCGGTTGTTTTTCCGGCGCGATGTAGGCGCGCCCCTGGATCACGTCAGGATCGGTGAGCGAACCGCGTCCGCTGGCTCTTCCCGTGGCGGCGCCCTCCTGTCCTCCCCCTCCTCCGCCCTGACCGCCGAAGCCGGTGCCTACGGTGATGATCGGTCCCTGGCGGAAATAGATGTAGAGGTTGTCGTCGTAGCCGTAGGCGATGGGACTCTTCTTGTCGTCGACGTTCGATAGAAACACGCTTCCCGGCGCCTGCATGGTGCGGGCCTCGCCCACGTTCACCATATCGGTCATGGCGCCGGCCACGGGCAGCGACGCGCTGGTCTGTACCGCGATCAGCAGTCCGCCATCGCGCACAAACTGTTCCAGGTGCTCGAGGCCGGAGTAGCCCAGCCCGCCGCGGATGTCATCGGTAGAATCGAGGCCGTTTGCCACCAGGTTGGGCGTCTCCGCGGAGTTCTTCCAGGGCAGGGCGTTGCCGCGCATAGGCAGCCCGCGAATGATGGAACTCAATCCCGAAGGCCCGAACCCGCCCATGGGTGGAAGAATAATGACATCAAAGCTCTGCCGCAGATTGGCCGTCTCGCGCAGCTTGGTGTCGGCGATGTAAGTGTACGGAATCTTGAGGTTCTCGAAGGCGATACGGTACCAGCCGTCATTCTGCGTGTTCTGCCAGTTGTGTACGATGGCGACCCGCGGCGCGGCCAGCGGATGCGTGGCAACCTTCAGATCGGACCTGGTGGCATGGACCTTGAGGCCCAACTGCTTGGCTGCCTGCTGCAGTTGGCTCCGGTCGGCGTTGCGAATCACGAAGGTTCCCGCCTTGAACTTGATGCCATCGGCCTCGAAGTTGTCTTCAGCGGCTTCCATGGCGACGCTGGGCATGCGGAAGCGCAGCGTGGCCAGGGCATTATCAGTATTGTGATTAATCAGGTAGGTATTACCTTCACCGTTAATCTCTCCGGCTACCTCGATCGCGCCCATCTTCTCCATGGGGACCTCGAGGATCGCGGCATCGGTTACGCGAATGGTCTTTACGTTGCGCAGAGCGCCCAGGGTCCATCCCGTATCGTCATAGGAGCGGGGATCGCGTGGGTTGTAATACTGCGTATCCAGCACCGCGTCGGCCAGGCGGCTGTAAGGTTGGTCCATGCGCACCACGTAGCTCCCAGCGGGAACAACCGTCTCCTGCGGTTTCTTCTCGGCTTCGGCGGGCTTCTTGTCCGTAGCCGAATCTCCACGACTCCGGCCGGGGCCTTTGGCCGTTGCATCGGCCGGGGCCGCCGCGGTCGGGATGCGGAACTCTTTCTCCGTGCGCTCGACCTCCACGCCTTGCAGCTCCAACAGGTTCAGCATGTTGGCCTGGTCGCCGGGCCGGGAATCGTCAGCAGGGAAGACCCACGCCGCAGGGCCTTCTTTCCGTGCTTTTTCCACGGCGCGCCGGCTCTTGAGATAGAAGTTGTTGAGGAACTGCGGCCCGTTGCTGGCCAGGTTGTTCATGCCGAACAGGATCGCGCTCTCCTGCATGTTGATATTGTTTCGCGCCGACCACTTCACTTTGGGCAGCGGCGGGTTGGGCCGGTACCAGTCGCGGCTGGTATCGGACGGCGGCAGCGTGCGCACCCGGGTGTCCGCGCCGCCGTTGCCGAACGTCTCATAGAACCGACCGATCGAGTTGTGGACGTTGGCGATCGAAAGCAGGTAGTTCGGCGCCCAGCCGTCATAGAAGCCGTGGGTCCACACGCCGATTACACCGCGCTTGGTCATCTCTTCGATCTCGTGATACGCCATCTCCTGCCACTCGCTGATCACGATCGGGTCGAGCCACGCGTTGTAGGGTCCGGTCCCGGTCATGATGTAGAGATACGGCACCGATTCATGCAGGTCGTGCATCACCGTGGGATGCCACTCCAGAAAATTCTTGAGCATGTTGCGCGAGAGGGCCAGGCTCATGCCCATGCTGTCGCGATTGTTGTCATGGGCCACGTAATGTCCCCACCACACCAGCGGATACGGCGGGTCGGCGGGATGCTTTTTGCGATGCAGATAGATGTCCACCATGCGGTCGTGGCCGTCCACTTCGACGATCGGCGTGATCATCACGATGGAACCTTTGCGGATCTTCTCGATGAACGGCGTATCTTCCACGGCAATCCTGTAAGCCAGCTCCATCAGCATCTCCGGGGCGCCGGTTTCGGGCGAGTGGATGCTGCCATCGGCCCAGTAGATCGGTTTGCCTTCGGCGATCAGCTTTTGCGCGTCGGCCTCGCTCAGGCCGCGAGGGTCGGCCAGCTTCCCGGTGATCTCTTTGTAGCGATCGAGTTTCGCGAGATTGGCTTCGTCGCTCACCACCACCGCCAGCATCTCCCGGCCTTCTTCCGACATGCCGATGCTGAAGACCTTCACCCGCGGACTCTTGCTGGCCAGCAGGCGCATGTAGGCGTTGATGTCCTTGGTGTAGTCCAGGACGTCGGGCGCGCCCACAATGTGGTGCAGGAAGACGTCCGGGGAAGGCACGCACGAACTCGCCGGCAGATGGTCCACCAGTTCGGTGATGAAATACGGCTCAGTGGTGTTTTCCTTGATTTTCTTGCCGTAGTCCGCGTTGTCGCTCAGGATGCACTTGGCGGATTGACCGGCAGATTGACCCAGGGCGGCGGCGGTAAACAGGCAAACCATCGCAACCATGCCGAGAAAAATGACGGCGCGCTTCATGACGGTGACCTCAGACGGGAATGTTTCAAAAGCGGCCAAATTATAACGCTTGTGGAGCGAATGCGACTCAGGAGAATCGAGTGCTCTTAGCCAATGATCTTCGGCTATTCTGGTGTCGTGCCGTGGAGATGCCATTGTCAGCGGGAGTTTAGCTTCTATGCCAATCGTCAGATATGAAGGCAGAACATTTACGAAACAGGTGTTCGAGGTGGAAGAGTGCTGGTTTGTCAACTGCGTCTTGCGGGAATGCGTTCTGATGTACGGCGGCGGCCGCTTCGAACTCGAAAACACAACCTTCGCCGAATGCAACTGGAAATTCCACGGCGAGGCAAAAAACACGATGCAACTGCTGTCCCTGATTGGCTTGATCAAACCTGGACAGACCCCTCCACAACAGATTCAAACCAGGGGCAATGCGTAAACATCCGGTTGGAAACAGGAAAAGAATCATTCTCCTGCAGTGATTGGGCACGGAATGGCGGAGCCCCGTGGCTCCGCCTTCTCTGGGGTGGATGAGGTTGCTGCCGTCATCCAAGATACTCAACGTGAACGTAAGTGCCCAGGCGAAC
>CAZFRV010000260.1:0-8439 GCA_964521445.1 uncultured Acidobacteriaceae bacterium | reverse complement strand
CCCGCCGATGGTGGTGGGAATCAGGCAGACCAGCAATGACACCAGGACGAACACCGTCTGCGGCGCCCCAGAGTACTGTGCGAACGGCTGCAGCGTGACCACGGCCAGCAGAAAAATCACCGTCAACCCGGCGAGCAGGATGTTCAACGCGATCTCGTTCGGTGTCTTTTGTCGCTCCGCGCCCTCCACCAGCGCGATCATGCGATCCAGAAACGTTTCACCGGGGTTTGAGGTGATCTTCACCTTGATCTGGTCGGACAAGACGCGGGTTCCGCCGGTAACTGCGCAACGGTCGCCGCCGGCTTCGCGGATCACCGGGGCCGATTCGCCGGTGATCGCCGATTCGTCAACCGAAGCCACGCCTTCCACCACGTCGCCGTCTCCGGGAATAACTTCGCCGGCCGACACGAGTACCAGATCGCCCGCACGCAGCCTGGAACCGGGAACCGTCTCAGTGCGGCCGTCAGGCAACAGGCGGTTGGCCACGGTTTCTGATTTGGCCTTGCGCAGTGTATCGGCCTGGGCCTTGCCGCGGCCCTCTGCCATGGCTTCGGCAAAGTTCGCGAAAAGCACCGTGAACCACAACCAGAGCGTGATCTGCAGATCGAACCCGAACCCGGGATTGTGCCGGGCCAAATCCTTAATCAGCAGCGCAGTGGTAATCACGCTGCCCACTTCCACCACGAACATGACCGGGTTCTTCATCATGGTCCGAGGATTCAGCTTGCGCACCGAATCGAGCAACGCCTGGCGCACGATCTTCGGGTCCCACAGCGATTTGGATTTGGTGATCTTGGTTGACATGTGTCCTCAGAAAGTCTTGCCCGCATTCATGAGCAGGTGCTCAAGAATCGGTCCCAGGCTCAGCGCCGGGAAAAACGTTAAAGCGCCTACGATGATGATCACGCTCACCACCAGCGCGGTGAACAGCGGGGTGGTAACCGGAAACGTGCCTGGCGAAGGCGGAACGATCTTCTTTCGCACCAGGCTGCCGGCCACCGCCAGCATAGGCACGATCATCAGAAATCGCCCGATCAGCGTGGCAAAGCCGACGCTCAAGTTGTAGTAACGATTCGGTCCCAATCCGGCGAACGCAGAGCCGTTGTTTCCTGTCGCGGAAGTAAAGGCGTAGAGCATCTCCGACAGGCCATGCGGACCGGTGTTGGTCAGCGTAGCCAGACCGAAGTTCGGGGTCAGCGCCGAGACTGCCGAAAACACCAGGATCGAGAGCGGAAAAATCAGCACGTACAGCATGGCCATCTTCACGTCATAGGCCTCGATCTTCTTGCCCAGATACTCCGGCGTGCGGCCGACCATCAGGCCGGCGATGAAGACCGAGAGCACAACAAAGATCAGCATTCCGTACATACCCGCGCCCACGCCGCCGAAAACGATCTCGCCCAACATGATGTTGACCAGCGGCACCATGCCGCCCAGCGGCGTGAACGAATCATGCATGCTGTTGACGGCGCCGCAACTGGCGTCCGTGGTGACAGTGGCAAACAGCGCGGAGTTGGCGATGCCGAAGCGGACTTCTTTGCCCTCCATGTTGCCGCCCGGCTGCGTGGCTGAGAGCTTCTGGTCAACTCCCGCCAGCAAGGGATTGCCCTTGGCCTCCGCCCAGTACGCGGTGACCACGCCGGCAAAGAACAAGACCGCCATGGCAGCAAATACCGCCCAGCCGTGACGTTGCGATCCGGTCATTCGTCCTAAGGTGTAGGTAAGGCCGCTGGGAATTACAAAGATGGAAAATATCTCCAGAAAATTGCTGAAGGGCGTGGGGTTCTCAGGGGGGGCCGCGCTGTTGGCGTTCATGAAGCCGCCGCCGTTGGTGCCCAGCATCTTGATGGCTTCCTGCGAAGCCACGGGCCCTTGGGCGATGACCTGTTCGGTGAGCGTGTCCATCACCGGCTTGCCATCGGGGCTCGTCACCGGTTTGCCGTTTTGATCGACCTTCGGCACCTGCTGCGCCTCAACCAGCTTGACTGTGTCGTAAGGCCTGAGATTCTGAATGACCCCCTGGGATATCAGTACCATCGAATAAACCAGGCAGATGGGCACGAGCACCCAGAGCACGGCCCGGGTCATATCCACCCAGAAGTTCCCGAGGGTCTCTTTCTCCCGGCGGGCAATGCCGCGAATGAAGGCGATCGCGAGCGCGATCCCCACCGCCGCCGAGGCAAAGTTATGGTAGGCCAATCCCGCCATCTGGGTGAGGTAAGCCATGGTGTTCTCGCCCGAGTAGAACTGCCAGTTGGTGTTGGTGGTGAACGAAGCCGCGGTGTTGAAGGCCAGGTCCGCTGGGACGTTCGAAAATTTCTGCGGATTCAGCACATGGGGAAACCACTGTTGCGTCCGCTCCAACAGATACAGCACCAGCATGGTGACGCCGCTGAACAGCAGCATGGCAATGGAGTATTCCGTCCAGCGCATCTCGCGCTCTTCATCGACCCCGGTGAGCTTGTAGATCACTTTTTCGACCGGGCGCAACACCGGATCGAGCCAGGTACGTTCGCGCGAGAACACTTTGGTCATGAAGAGGCCCAGGGGCTTGGCCACGGCCACGACGCAGGCAAAAAACAACAGGATCTGGAGCCATCCGTTGAGTGTCATCAGAATTTCTCCGGACGCAGCAGCGCATAGATCAGGTACACCATCAGTAAAGCGCTGACCAGCAACATCAAAATGTTTTCAAGGTTCATAAGAGCCTCTACTTGAGCTTGTCGCACGCCGTCGTGTAGGCGATGGCGACAACGAAGAAAGCGATTGTTCCAAGAATCATCAACAGATCCATATCAAGTCCTCGACAGCTCGGAATCTAACAACAACGTCTCAGCAAGGCGTTACATTCGAAAAAATCAAGACGGCTTCCTTGCCGCCAACTTCCTCGCGCCCATCCAGCGGCGTAGCGCAATCACGGACCAGACAGCTTCCACCAGTCCAAACGGCCATGCGCCCTGGAGAAAGCCATAAGCGGACCCCGCTATGCAAGCGACTGCAAATGCGAGTACGAACCAATGGCTCCAGTCCTCAAGAGCGTACGCAACAACCATGGCTGTTACCGCAACCAGGCCGAACAGTGACAGTCCGCTCAAGATGATCCGCCCCGACGCATATATCCTCTCCTTCCGGGCCTAAAACTTCACCATCACCGCAAATCTCATAGCAGCTTCATCATTCCTGAGGTCGGGGCAGAAACCTGTTCCCACCACACAGGTAAAGCCCGGCGTCGGGGACAGGAACGGACCCGGCACGAACAACGTACCGGGCACGATCGAGGTAGCATTTAGGCCGGGAATCGTGCTCGGAGAGCCGTTCACGCCGTTCGTGATCCCACCGCGCCCCGACCAGTACGGAACATTCGCGTGGCGATAACCATACTCAGTGCGGAACGTGATGTACTCCTTGGGCATCCAGTCGAACGTGAGTGAAGCGTCCCATGCTTTGAACGGATCGCCGGGGTTCTGCGTAAAGTACGGCGAGCCGCTGATGGCATCGGCTCCGTTGATAGGTGGCAACAGAGTGAGGTAGCGTCCAGGGTTATCCATCGCGCCGCCTCCAACCGTGATAGCGTAAATGTCTTTCTTGAACCAGAAGCGGTTGTACAGCATCCACCCGGCGAAGCTTTGCTTGCGGCTGGTGGCGGTATTGTGATGACAATTCACATTGTTGATGACGATCTGTCCTTGCGCTCCAATGCTTGGCACCTTGGGCCCGCCATATTCGCATCCCAGGTCACCAGTAAGCGAGAAGGCCATCTTGTCGAGAAAGTTCTCCGGCCGGTCGTAGTATTTGATTTCAATACTGTCGTCGGTGTGGATGCGAGAGCGGCCAAACTGGCCGTTGCCGTTGCCCAGGGTATCTTCGCCCATGCCGTAATTGTTGAAGACCATGGAGACCCAGGACTTCGGACGCCACAAGATCTGTCCTCCCAGGCCCGGCTTGCTGCCCAGCCTGCCGTAGGATTGCCAGCCATTGATGAGCCAGGGCTCGATTTTCAGTTTGTCGGTCGGGAACCATTGAATGCGCACGCCGTTGAAGAACCAGGGCGTGTTCGACGACACATACGACGGCTGGTAAGCCCAGTTGTCAAAGTTGTAGTAGCTGAAAAGGCCAATGTAAGAAACGAAAATTCCTGCGTCAAAGTTGAGGCCATGGTTCACGTTGAAGTGATACCCGGCATTGGCTTCGGAAAAATACTTGTAGGCGCCGCGGAGATCCCATTGTCCACGCCCCGGGCTGGCATCGTTGCGTGGCGTGGTGACGCCGAACATCCCTGCCATCGTCAGGACTCTTGCCCGGACATTGTCCCAGTGGAAATCGCCGCCGAAGCTGATCTGCTCGATTTGGACTTCGTTGGAGCGAAATGTTTCGGTCGACCCTCCGAGGCTGTCATCTCGGGGATGATTGAAGCTGAAGATGTAATTCGCATCCATGCGTATTTCCGGGCTGAAGAACTTCGAGTCCCACACCACATCCTTGTTGCGCGGATTGCCGTTGAGCCAGGTCCAGTCGGCATAAGCGAACGGCGCTGCCGGCTCGGGATTAGGCACGGGGCCTGGCGTCTGCGCCGTTGCAGCCGAGGTGGATGGATTGGCCACGTTCACTTCCGGCAGAGATCGCGAAGTCGATTCCGTTGCATCGGCCGCTGGCGCTGGGCTGGACGGCCCCGTTTGCGCCTTGAGTTGGGCCTCCAACTGCTGAATTCGCGCACGCATCTGATCGAGTTCTTTCAAAATCTCGGCATTCACATCAGCGGGCTTGCCGGCATCGGCGTTGGAAGGCTTGCCGCCGCCCGCTGTGGAGTCGTCACTGAGCTGCTGGTTCGGCGCGGCAGTCTGCGCCAGCAGTCTTGTTTGTCCCACGCTGAACCATATGGTTATCAGGACCAGAAAAGTACATCCAATACTGCTCGTGAACAGCGGCTTTCTCATTCTCATTTGATGACTCCAAGGATTTTCCATGAATTTCACTCTTTACTCGATGCAAGCCCGCAGCTGCTTCTCCGACTCGCGGGATCAAACGCGAGTCTACTCGGCTGTGGACAGGTGAAACCGTGATGGGGCTCACACCTCGCCCAATGGGATTGTCAGGAACTGTGCTGCGGTTGCACTCCAGGTACTTGCGTCGTCTCTTCGCGCTGGGGTTTTGGATCGTGTCTCGGCTTGAAGGACGCGACCCGGGCATCGCCGCTTACGCCGCGCGATCCCAATACGATCGCCAGGCTGACGAGGGCCGCCGTGCCGCTGGAAATGCGTCGGGGCTCTGGATCTTTGACCGGCCTCGATTTCCCGGGAGAAAAGTCAACCAGCGTTTTGCTCGGCCCCTGCGGCCTCCGCCTCCCGGTTTCCTCAACCCTGATAAACACGCCCGAAACCTTCTTGTGTCGGAGCGCCTGGCTAAAGCCCTTGAGACACCCCAAAAGCACCGCCACGGCTCCCAACCCCACAATCAACAGAATTATCAGAACAGTCATAACCCCTCCCGCGCGCCTTTACGTCTTCATCGCGACAGGAACAAACGCAACAATCCAGTGAACAACGTCGCGCATAAGAATTGGCTAAGGAAGTCATCAATGTTTTGTAAAGAGGGAACTTCCGTGGTGTCTGCAGCTTGCCGGTGGACTCTGTTTACGAACCTTTTATGAACTCTTGATACAAATCTTATTCAATTCTCGCTTCAATCAGAGTAGCTGGATTCGCAGCGCAAGAACTTCTGATGGAGGTGTGTGATGAGTGAAATCATGACGGTTGTTGGCTTTTTGGCGTTGCTGGCGATGTTACTCCCACGGCTGCGGGAACAACGCTCTCAGAGCGATCACGATCCTCACAGCGAGAGCAGGATCGCCGCCCAGTTACCAAAGCCAGAGCTGCTTCTCATTGCCTCCAATCCCAAGCAAGCTCGCCACCAGGGAAGCCTGGCAGTGGCCCATAACGAATCACAATAGCAAGCATAAAATTTTTTGATTTCCACCCCCGGCTCTCGGCCGCTACAGTTGGCATACGGATACTCAATCATTGCAGGAGGTGGAGGATGAGGAGTTTCATTTGCAGCTGTCTGGCCGTCGCTCTGCTGACCTCGACGACGATGGCCCAGAACTCGACCAAAGCGGGGCCCAGCCACCGGCCAATTGCAAAGCGAGTATTTGTGATCTCGGGAGAAGTCAGCGACGATGGAACCACACTTGTCAGCGACGAGATCAACAAGTGGGCCCTAACAAACGCAGCATTGCTGAAAGGCTATGCAGGGGCGCATGTCACCGTCAGGTGTCACGTGGACCCGGATCAACATGCGATGCAGGTGCTTTCCATCGTGCGGCAGGAGTTGGTGAGGTACAATCCCGGCGACGCGGCCTTCCGGCGGTAGCAGTTAGTTGCCCTTCTCAGGAAATTTGACGCAGCCGACATCAGCTCTGGCTTACAAACAATTAACGCATCCCTTATCCCATTCTTATGCATTTTTCAATCTAATGTCTTTGGGCCGGAGAGGCCCGGAGGCAACGAGAATATGCTGTACCGATCAATCAAGCCGCTCCTGGTGGATGCGGTTCAGGTCAAGGAGCCCGCGGATGTGGCTACCAAGGGTGGGGTTCTGCACGTGAACCCCGGAGATTGGCTGGTTCGCGATCCCCAAGGAAACCTTGTGCTCTGCGACGATATCAATTTCAAATGCACGTATGAGCCGCTCAAGAGCTCAGTCCGCCTGGAGGAACTCAAAGAAAGCAAGCCCTGCGGTTGCTAAGGCTTCTTCCCTGGCGGCGCCAAGGAGGCACTGATGCCCGCTGCGTACGCCAGCCAATCCACCTCAGTACTGCTATTCTTCGTGAGCCGCGGTCATGCGCGGCTCCGAGTTTTCGCGGTCGCTCTCGCGCTGCTCTTCGCGTGCATGGAACTGCAAGCGCAGACGGCTCCTGGGGCGGGCGATCCGGCTACGGCGGAGACCAGCGAACTCCGCGAGCTACGCGAAGCCGTGCGCGCGCTGCAAGTCCAAGTCGGGGAGTTACAGCGGGAACTGCACAACCAGCGCCCGGCCGACGCCAGACCGGTAAGCACTGCTGCCGGCCTCGACCCCGCGGCGGGAGCAGCATTGACAGCGCCGGCGCAAGTTGCTGCCGGCCAGGACAATGGCGCAGCTCAGGCCAAGCCCGACGGCACGGAGCAGGCCCTGGACTTTTTGCGCCGCACCACTATCGAGGTCGGCGTGGATACGTATTACGGATTCAACTTCAACGACCCCATCGGCCGCGTGAACCTGCTGCGCGCCTATGACGTCAGCAGCAACGCCTTCAGCCTGAACCAAGCCAACATCGTCTTCAAGCAGGATCCCGATCCCTCCGCGGGCCGCCGGTTTGGCGCGCGCCTGGACCTGCAGTTCGGCCAAGCCACGGAAACACTTCAGGGGAGCGCTTCCAACGAGCCGCGCCCCGATGTCTATCGCCACATATTTCAGGCCTATGGGACATATGTCTTCCCCGCGGGCAAGGGTCTCACGCTCGACGTCGGCAAGTTTGCCAGCTCGCTGGGCTACGAGAGCAACTACTCCAAAGACCAATTCAATTACTCGCGATCTTACTGGTTCGACTTTCTGCCTTTCTACCACATGGGCGCGCGCGTGAATTACAAGTTCAACGACGCCGTGGCCTTGAATTATTGGCTGGTCAACGGAACGCAGCAAACCGAACCCTTCAACGGCTTCAAAGACCAGTTCTTCGGCCTGACGCTGACCCCAACCAAGACCATCAATTGGAATGTGAATTACTACCTGGGGCAGGAGCATCCTGACGTGGTGTTCTTCCCCAACGGTGGTGCGCCGCCCAATTCCCCGACGTTTCAGGGGCTTCCCTTTCAGCCGATCCCGAACGCGCCCAATGGCCGACTGAACATCTTCGATTCCTATGTCACTTGGCAGTCGACACCCCGGCTTACTTTCGTTCTGGAGGGCGACTATGTGATCGAAAGGCTGCTGAAAGAATCGGCTCCATCCAAGGTATGGGGCGGCGCTGCCTACGTCCAGTACCGGTTCACGCCGAAGGATGCGTTAGCGGCTCGAGGCGAATACCTTGCCGACCAGGGTGGACTGTTCAGCGGCAAGACCGAAGCGCTGAAAGAAATCACTTTGACATACGGGCACAAACTGATTTCGGGCTTTCTGGTGCAAACCGAATTCCGTCGCGATTTCTCGAACCAACCGGTTTTTCTTACCGATCAGCTGGGCATCCTTAGCGGCCACCAGAATACGGCCACGGTGGGCCTGATCTGGTGGTGGGGAAACAAGAACACCGAGACTTGGTGAACTTGGGCTCGAGGTACTCGATAGCGACGCTAATTTTGCCGATCACTTCACAAACAACACGACATTCTGTATAGTTAGATGCATATGAAAGAGTCGCTATACCACGAAGTCCTGCGCCGGGCGCGGATTGACTTGGGCGAGGCGATT
>CAZFRV010000259.1:0-4611 GCA_964521445.1 uncultured Acidobacteriaceae bacterium | reverse complement strand
ATGGCGATGAGCTTGCGCCGGCGGGTCATCTCGCGCAGGAGTTGCTGTAGCTCACGGCGGTCACGTCCTTTGAGCGCCAGGTCGTGGATGAGCTGTTTGAACCCAGCCATGTGTTTGGGCTGGCGCGAGATGTAGTGGAGGACCTGTTGTTCGGTCAGCATGCTGGTAGACGCCTGTCATCGATGATACAGCTATCGAAAGCAGAGGAGGCAAGCGGGCCATCCCATTAGTACGGACTGCCGCATGGACGCGCCCAACCCAATGGAGTATTGACCCATGGCGGCTCCGCCTAAGCGAAACGCCTTATTGAAACGACCATCGCATCCGGGAGAACCTTCAGGCATGAGTTCCCGGCACAAGACTGGGTTATTGGTGGTGCTGCTGGTGTCGGTAACTCTGCTGTTCTTTGTCCATCTCCCTGAGGGCGGATTCCAGGCACGAAACGGGCCGACGACCCCTTTGGGCCCATCCAGGCTGGCTTTGCTTGTGGCCCTTGCTCTTTTGCTCTTCAGCCATGTGGTTGCAGCGCTCCACCGGATCGCTGAGCCGGCATGGGTGCACTTGGTTACAGCGAAAGTACTGCCGGAAGCTGCTGGTCTTTTCCGCATCCCGCTGCGCTGCTAAATCTCTTCTCCCGTCGATCAAATCCCAGTCAGCTAAATCCAGTTGACCCAGTCCGGCTAACCCAGTCCAGGTCAACCCAGGTTGGCTGGGGAATCTTCCTGTGCTCGATTACCGCACGACGTGGAGGACACACAACTGTGTCAAAGAAACCGAAATCTCAAATGTCATCTAAAAAGCCAGCGAAGGGCCGCGCCAGCGTAAGGCCAGAGAAAAACGGAGCTGGCCACCATGCTCCTCAACCCGAACCCACGAAGAAGGACCGTCGGTTTCAGCTGCCACCGGATTGCGATCCTGAATTGTGGTAGGGGCCGCGGCTTAGTTTGCGGACCGTTGAAGCTGCTATGAACGCGCCAAGTCAGGCACTGGTGCGGGTTAGGTGGGATTCCTGGTCTTCCGCGCTGGTTGGAATTTGCGGCAAGACCTCAGACAAGGCCCACGTGATCCGCGCCACTGCCTGCTTGATGCTTTCTACCTCCTTCTCGTTCTTGGCGGTCCAGGAATGGAATGAGATCACTTGCAGGGCGTTTCTGATGTGGTGGTTCATCTCGGCGATCACTTTGAGCCGGCCGGTGACGAAGCGCGTTTTCTGTTCGTTCAACTGCGCCAGGGCATAGACCAGAGCGGCGGCAACGCAGCCCACCAGGAAGTCAGACAAGAAAAGCAAATCGCGGCGCGAGACCCCTGCTTTCCGCAAAACAACGTCAAGCAGGTAACCGGTGGCGGTCACCACCAGGAGCGCGCCCAGGGTCTTGATCCATATACGCATGGTAAGAAGGCTCCTGCCAACTAGTATCGAAATCCATTGTCCATGGTACGGGGTGGGAATCGAGGTGAGCAATACAATTGGCGAGAGCCCGCATTCCATGCAGATCCGCCTGCCAGCGATCGCGGCTGATGGCAGAGTCAAGATTCCTCTTAACCCTATCCTAGCGCGAATGGGTTTCCCAATCTAAGGGGCTTGCCCGATATAAGAAATGCCAATCACGGAGGAATAATTACATTCGCCATGCAGTGTTGTTGGCGCCACAAGAGGGGTCGCGTCACTGCGGAAAGCAGCGCCAAACCAGCTATTTTGGATTCTGGGATTGGTCGAGGGCAGTTTGGTTACTGACGTGCCGAAGACTCTAGTTGGATATCCCTGGATACCAGTAAGTGATCGATCAGCAGACGGCGAAAGGCTGGCTGCGCACTGCCATCAAGATACTTGAAAGGAAGTAGAAGTCCATGTGGAAGCCTGCTAGCACAACGAATCCGAACCCCAGTCCAAATCCCAAACCCGCCACGGAACCGGAGAAACCAGTTATGAATACGTCCCCCACACTCTCCAGCGAGCCGACGCCGGTCGCTGCGCCTCGGAATGCGGTCCTTAACAACCAGGAGCAAGCCACCATCGGCAAGTCGCTCGTCATCAAGGGCGAAGTCACCGGCTCCGAGTCGCTTTACATTGACGGGCGCGTGGAAGGCGCCATCAATCTGCCGGGTAACCGTGTCACGGTTGGCCGCAACGGCCAGGTTCAGGCCAACATTACTGCCAAGGAAGTCGTGGTTCTGGGCAAGGTGAAGGGCAACGTTACCGCCAGCGACCGGGTCGATATAAGGAATGAAGGTTCACTGGGCGGGGACGTAACTTGCCAAAGAATTTCGATCGAGGACGGGGCCTGGTTCAAGGGCTCGATTGACATTCGCAAGCCCGGCCAGAAAGAAGCCAACGGCGCCAGCAAGGAGACCGTCTCCGTGAGCGACGCGCCGCGGATGCAAACCGCGACCGCCTAACCTCGGCTGGTCAATGCTTTTCCCGCTTCAGGGTGCTCCTTGCTGGGAGCACCCGGAATCGGCCAACTGGAAAACTGGCTGCAATGGAAATGAAGTCGCATGGTTAATAAGATCCTTCAGTTATTGTCGATTCGCTGTTCGCACAAGAAGCTCTCGCAGCCTTTTGCCGCGGCCGTGGCCGTCCGGCGCGCCGTGAACTCAGATTGGGACATCCCGGCGCCTGCGGCCCAGCACTACGTTGTCTGCCTGGACTGCGGCCACAAATTCGAGTATGACTGGGCCAACATGCGGGTGATTGAGTAGATCTTTTTTCTGAAATCCCGAATTCCGCGTAGCGGGTGAGGGAACGCTACCTTTTCTAATATCCCGAGCCCCGCGAGGGAACCCTGCCACTCTAGAAGGTTCATGGGATCGCCGAAAAATTCGGCCTAGTTCTCCAGAGCTTTCATACCAGCGGCAGCTTGATTCTACTCAGACCTCAGATCGTCGGTAGCATAGGGCTCCCTCGCTGCGCTCGGGATTTCAGAGCAGCTAGGCTCGGGATTTTGAAAACACCCTTCTCACCAACACTCCTGCCTGCTCCACTCCAAACATCGCCGTCGATCCCAGGTAGATCGCCCCATAGGGGACCAGGATCAGCGTGGCCGCGATCCATGGACGCTGCGGATGCAAAGCCAGCTTGATGCCCCAGCCCGCGGCAGCCGCGATTGCCGCCGCCAGCCACAGCCGTGCGAAATACGACACAGGGAACTCGCTGCGGCCGATCTTGCGGTTCATGCCCCGGCGCAGCAGCAGGAACTCCACCCAGCCGGCAAATCCGGCGGAAGCCGTGAGCCCGGCCACGCCCCATAGCGGATCGATTCCCAGGAGCCCGGGCAGCGGCTGCGAGCAGAAGTAGCCCAGGACCGTAGTCAGCATTACGCGCACAATGGCAAAGCGGACCGGCGTGCGCGTGTCGCGCAGTGCATAGTAGGCCGAAGAATAGAGACGGCCAACCGTGGAAGCCACCAGGCCAATGCCCGAACCGGCAAGATACCCCCAGACGCGGACCGAGTCGGCATGAGTGAACTTTCCTGTCTGGTAGATGGCGGCGGTGATCACGTCACCCAGGGCGATGAAGCCCACCGCAGAAGGCACCACAAAGAAACCGACCCGCCGTGTGCTGGCCGCGATTCTCTGCCTCAGCGTCGCTGCCACCTGCTCGTCCGTGCCCAGGGCGCTCGACATCGCCGGCAGCTCGGCCGCCGAGATCGACATGCCAAACAGGCTAACCGGCAGCATATAGAGCGCCTGCGCCACTGAGAGTCCGGAAACGGCCCCGGTAGGCAGAAAGCTGGCCAGCAGCTGGTCCACGTATCCGCTCACCTGGTTCACGCCGCGGCTGATGAAGACCGGCACAAAGTTGCGCACGACCGTCCGTACGTTGTCGCCCGCTGTGCTGAACACCAGGCGCAGCCGCGGCGCCAGGCTGAGCACCACCGGCAGCTGCAGCGCCACCTGTAGGCCGCTTCCCACCACCGATCCCCAGGCGGCATAGACCGCAAGATGCGCCATGTCGGCGTGACGGAACAGCAGCAGCGCGCCGATAATGGCGCCATTCCACACTACTGACGACACGTAAGAGAGAAAAAACCGGCGATGGCTGTTCAGAACGCCCAGGCACCAGGCCGAAATCACCAGCAGCCCAACGCCGGGAAAGAGAATCCGCACCAGCCGGATGGTCAGCTCGCGTTTTTCGCCGGTGAAGCCGGGAACAATGGCATCGATGATCCAGGGCGTGGCCAGCACTCCGGCCAGCACCAGCACCGCCACCACCAGCGCCAGAATGGAGAGGATGGCCCCCGCCACCCGGCCCGATTCTTCTTCTTCCTGCTGCGCCACCAGCCGCGCGTATACCGGAATGAACGACGCGGAGAGCACGCCTTCGCCAAAAAGATTCTGCAGGATGTTGGGAATACGCAGGGCGCTGCGCAGCGCGTCGGCCGCGATCGATTCGTTCCCCAGGAAGTAGGCGATCGCGCGCTCGCGCACCAAACCGGAGATCCGGCTCAGGAAAATCCCCGCCGCTACCAGGAAAGCATGCCGTCCCACCCCGGCATGGGGCGCGGCGTCCGGCCTGGCCGGCGATGTCACGATTGTTTTGGCCCCATCATCTATGTTGTTTATAAATGAGAATATGCTGCTCGTCCGGCGAAATTCTCTCCGCCAACGCTT
>CAZFRV010000258.1:0-9988 GCA_964521445.1 uncultured Acidobacteriaceae bacterium | reverse complement strand
AACTGGTGAGCTGATCGATGGCCGCGTTTTCCGACCAGTTGTAGGTGGTTTGAAAATGCCGCTTGAGATCGGCATAGATCAGGGTTTTGGCGCCGGTGTTGGCCACCCCATGTTTCTTGTAGTCAAAGTCGCCATCGAAGTACTTGGCTTGCGTCGCCAGGGCAAAGACTTTGGCGGCGCCGGGCGAGGAGAGGGTGAACTCGAGCGTGTAGTCCGGATCGGCGGCCTGGGCCGGGTCGTCCGACTTGCGGACGGGATTACCGGAGACGTAGTGGGCGCTTCCGGTGGAACGTGCTGTGATGGTGTACAGCTGCGGCGTGGCCGCCTCCCACAGGCAGTTGAACGTCACAGTTGGAATGGGAGGATTCTCAACCGGATCAGGGTTCTGCGCGGTGGAGAGCGCAAGCGTCAGCGACCCAAGGAGCACGAACAAGACATGGAGTGATCGGCGTGTCATGACGTCACCGCGTGATGTCGACGCAGGGTGGCGGCGGTGTGGATATGGCAGATGGCGATAGCCAGGGCATCGGAGGCGTCCATCGGTTGCGGGGGCGAATCCAGGTGCAAGAGGCGCATGACCATCTGCTGTACCTGTTGCTTCTCTGCCCTTCCGTAACCTACAACCGCGGACTTGATGGAAAGCGGCGAGTATTCCGCGACTTCCAGTCCCGCCCACGAGGCCGCCAGCATGGCCACGCCTCGCACCTGTCCCAGCTTGAGCGCTGACTTAACATTGACGGCGTAAAAAACTTCTTCAATGGCCACCATCCGCGGCTGATGCTCGGCAATGATGGCTGAGAGCGACGAAAAAATCTGTTGCAGCTTGGCCGCCATGGGGTCGCGAGGCTTCAGGCGGATGGCGCCGCTGGCACAGCACACCAGCCGGCGATCCCGCGCGGCGCTGAACTCCTCGACCACGCCGTAGCCCGTATACTCGCTGCCACAGTCGATCCCCAGGACACGCATGAGTTGAGTTTAACTCAAGATCGAGGGCTCTTGAGATCGACGGTCACTGCTTATGAATGGCCGCGCCCTTGCCGCGGAGGACGTACTTCTGAATCTTGCCGGTGGCAGTCTTGGGAAGTTCCGGCACGAAGACAAAACTGTGCGGCACCTTGAAGTGGGCCATCTGCGAGCGGGCAAACTGGCGCAATTCATCTTCCGTGGCCGTGGCGCCGGCCTTCAGAACCACGCAGGCGCGGACGGCCTCCCCCCATTTCTCATGAGCAAAGCCCACCACGGCAACCTCCTGCACCGCGGGATGGCGCAGCAGGACGCCTTCCACCTCGACCGAAGAGATGTTCTCGCCGCCGCTGATGATCACGTCTTTCAAGCGGTCGCGAATCTCCATGTAGCCATCGGGGTGCACCACGGCGGCATCGCCGCTAAAAAACCAGCCGTTGCGGATGACCTTGGCGGTGGCTTCAGGATCGTTGTAATACCCAAGCATGACCGCGTTGCCCGAAACCGCGATTTCGCCCAGGGTGGCGCCATCATGAGGGACCTCCTGGCCCTGGTCGTCGAACACGCGCAGGTCGCCCGAGGTCACCAGCTCCACGCCCTGGCGGGCCTTGATGGTGCAGCGGTCACGGAGTGAGAGCGCCTCGTGCTCCGGCCGCGGCTCGCAGATGGAGATGAACGGTGAAGTCTCGGTCAGGCCGTAGACGTGGGTCATGGTCCAGCCAAATTCGCTCTCAATGCGCTCGATGGTGGCTGCCGCCGGAGGTGCTCCGGCCGTAACCACGCGCACGCCCGGGCGCACGCCGCGCCTCATCTCTTCCGGAGCGTTGGCCAGAAAGATCAGGACGGTAGGAGCGGCGCACATGGTGGTCACGCGCTCACTCTGGATCTTGTCGAACACCGCTTTGGGCTCGACTTTAGGAAGGCAGATGTGCGTGCCGCCCACGGCGGTGACCGTCCAGATGAAGGTCCATCCGTTGGCGTGAAACATCGGCAGACTCCACAGGTAGCGGTCGGCCGGAGTCATATGGAAGTGAATCAGCGTGCCCACCACGTTGGTATAGGCATTGCGGTGGGTGATCATCACGCCTTTGGGGCGCGAGGTAGTGCCGCTGGTGTAGTTGATGGTGGCCAGATCGTTTTCGCGAATCCCGGGCCGGTCGAACTTGGCGGGCGAAGCCTTGAGCGTGGTTTCATAATCCAGCCAGCCCGGGCGAGCGGGGCCGTCGAGAACCACAAAATGCTCGACCTTAGGGATCTGGGAGCGGATCTTGTCCACGGCATCCAGATAATCGGAGTGGGCGCAGACCACGCGCGCACCGCTGTGCTGGATGAGGTAGGCAAAATCGTCGGCGGTCAAGCGGTAGTTGATAGGGACCAGCGTGGCGCCGATCTGCAGCACGGAATAAAAAGACTCCAACTGCGCATGGACGTTGGGCGCGATGTAGGCCACGCGGTCGCCCTGACGCACTCCCAGCTTTTGTAAGGCTGCCGACCAGCGGTCGCAGCGGTCGAAGAATTGCCCATAGGTCAGGCGCAGATCGTTATCCACTACGGCTTCGCGGTCCGCGTACAGGCGGCGAGCGCGACGGGCAAACTCCAGCGGCGTTAAAGCGGTTTCCATAGGTTCCCTCGTGGACAGGCCAGGGACGACGACGAGCAACGCCTGCGATCATACCGGAGCGCCACGGCGGCGCTCAATTCTTTCCCGTTCCTCAGCGAGTTACGACGAAAGCACCGGCGAACCAGCTTTTCTGGCGGCGTTTCCTGTCTGCTGACGCATTCTCGGACCGGGGTATCGCTGGGATAACCCCCGGCGGAGGGCTGACGGTTGACACCCGTGCTACATTGACCAGCAGTATTACATTAATGTTCTTTAATCCAAGATGTGGAACAGGAGAGCTCCCCTAGATGCCCACCGTCAAGGTCAATGGCGTTGAGCTGTTCTACAAGGAAACGGGCGCCGGCCCGGAAACCATCGTTTTCTCTCACGGTCTGCTGATGGACCACTCCATGTTTGAAGCCCAGCGAGCAGCTTTTTCCAGCCGCTACCGTGTCATTGCCTACGACCATCGCGGGCAAGGCCAATCGGAAGACACCGGCAGCGGTCAGGACATGGAAACCCTCACCACGGACGCTGCCGACCTCATCCTGTCATTAGACGCCGCGCCTTGCCACTTTGCCGGGCTATCGATGGGGGGGTTCATCGGACTGCGCCTGGCGGCCCGGCGCCCGGCGCTGGTGCGTTCGCTCACGTTGATGAATACCGGCTCTGACCGGGAACCCTGGCCTGCCCGGCTGCGTTACGGCTTTCTGGCGCAAATGGTGCGCCTGATAGGTCCGGGGCCATTCAGCGGAGTCGCTGTGAAAGCCCTGTTCGGGGAGACCACGCGCCACAGTCCCCAGCGGCGGGCCATGCTGGAGGAGTGGGCAGGCAAGCTGCGGAAACGTCCGCGTAGCGTGGCCGAGGCCTTGTTGGGCGTGATGCAGCGCAGCGAAGTTACCATCGAGGAAATGCGCGCGATTCAATGCCCTACTTTGATCATCACCGGCGAAGACGATACGGCGCGGCCACCGAAGGACTCGGAGCGTTTGGCCGCTTTCATCCCCGGAGCGCGGCTGGTGCGTATTCCCGGCAGCGGCCACTCCAGTGCACTCGAAGCCCCGGACGCTGTGATCTCCGCCATGCGCGGGCTGCTCGAAGAGATGGTTCGATCAGGCGAAGCCACGGCCGGCCTGGCTACCGGGTAAACGCGTACTGCACAAATTGCGTGTTGCAGCGCGCCATCGCGGGTTGGGTAGCTACTTCGGGGTTGCTGCATTCTGTTTTAGCCCGCTGCCGTAGGCGCGAGAGCAGCCCAACGTGCTCTGTCCCGGTGCTATAATTTCGCGCATGAAAGCCCCCAGAATTCAGCGTTATCTCTCTCTCTTCCTGATCACAATTCTTGTCGTACCCCAGACTTGGGCCACATGCGGCGGCGGCGGCGGCGGTGGTATGGGCGGCATGGGTGGCGGCACGAGCACCCAGACCTACCGGGTGCCGTGGAAGATCATCCAGGCGAGCGATCCGCCGTTGAAGGATGGGCTGGCGGTCTATTGGCTGCCTTTGTCGCAAAATGAGCTGGAAAAGTCGAGCCTGAACTATTCACAGACCCTCTCCGGCTACGCGACGCAGTGCGTCACCCTGGGCATCGTGGACCAGCGCCAGGCGCTGGGGCAGAAGATCGCCGGCGGCGAAAAGCTGCCGGTTGCGCTGGTCATGGAGCCGGACGGCAAGGTGGTAAGTAAGCTGGAGAACACCAACGGCAAGCTCAAGGTGGGCGACCTGGAGAAGCTGGTGGAAAGCGAGATGAAAAAGCGCGAGTCCGCGATCAAGGAGCGAATGGAAAGCGCCAAGTCCAAAGCCAAGTCCGGCGATAAGGACGGAGCCATTACCGAGTATCGCGCCGTGGTCGAGCAGAAGTGCATGTTCCCCGGCAAGGCCAAAGACGCGGTGAAAGAGCTGAAGAAGCTGGGCGTCACCGATGTTGCCGACGTCCCCGCCGGCATCAACTTCGATCGCGGCGTGATGGCGCGCGTGGAGAAGACCATGCGCCAGGGGCTGAAAGCGGAAGACAACGCCAACTACGTGGAAGCTGAGCGCCTCTACCTGGCGGCACATCAGATCGATCCCGCTGATCCCACGCCGCTGCGCTACCTGGGCGAGGTGTATCGCCACCACATCGGCGATTGGGAGAAAGCGCGGCGGACTTTTGATGCCATTCTGGCCATGCCCGCCGATCCCATGTCGCGCGCCGTCGCGCTGCATGGCTTGGGCAAGATGACCATCCATGAGGGCGACTTCAAGAAGGGCCTGGGGCTGATGGAGGAATCCGTCCGCGTGTTCCCGCTGGCCTTGGCCTACCGCAACCTGGCGGTGTATTGGAACAGCGAGGGCGACACCGCGAAAGCCGACTTCTATACCCATGAGGCTCTCAAGCTCGAGCCCAACGATGCCTACAACCTGGTGTTTGCCGCGGCCTTCATGGCCGGTAACGGCCACGCCGACGAGGCCCTGAAGATTGCCCGCGAAAACGAAAAACTACTGCCCGCCAGCTACAACCTGGCCGCCATCTACGCCCAGGCCGGACAGAAGGACAAGGCGCTGGCGCTCTTGCAGCGGCATTTCTACGAGTATGAGCGGTACCAGTCCGTCCGCAGCAAGGAGATGATGGAGGCGCGCGTGGATGCGGTGTTCGCGTCACTCCTGCAGGACACGCAGTTCCTGGCCCTGACCAAAGATGCTGACGGAAGATTGCCCATGCGGATGAGTCCGAATGCGAAACCGGCGGGGACTCTAAACTAACATCCCGACCCTCAGCTTCCGGAAGGGGAGGAATCCCTATAGCCAGGAGATGACTTGGGCGGATCGGTGACGTTCACGATTTGTCGAGGGCTCCCCGGCTCTCTCAACAGAAGGGGTCTCAACAGAAGGAAGGATATGCGACGTTTTTGCTGCACATTTGTGCTCGCGCTGGCTTGCGCAGCGCAATCCAGCTCGCAAACGCAAGCTTCGCCCACACCCACGGCGAAACCCAGCCCAACGCCAACACCGGCCCTGGAAGTCCCGGCGATCGACGGCGGAATCGGACCCTGCTCCATTGATCTCACGGTGTCCGACGGCTATGCCAAGCCCGTGTATGCCGCGACCGTCAAGGTCCACATCGCTTACGGATTCGGCGGAATCAGAAAGCTCGACCTCGAAGCCGGCACCAACTCCGACGGCAAGGTAAAGTTCAAAGGCCTCCCCGCGAAAGTACACAATCCGCCGCTGGAATTCCACGCCAGCAAAGACGATCTCACCGGCCTGGCCAGCTACAATCCCGCTACCGAGTGCCAAGCCAAGCACGACATTATATTGGAGAAGGTCAAGCCCGCGGGGAACTAGACAGCTACCTTGCTGCACCTGCGGCGTTGGTTTCTGCCCGACTCGCTGCCGGGAAGTCCGGCACCGTGTGGGCGTTCAGCCTTTCCAGCTCATCGAATGCGTCTCTTGAGTCGGGCGTGAGGGCAACGTCTGTGTAGTTGCGGGCCGCGGCATCGCGCTCCAGTCGTTTCTTGAACCAATGGAAGCGCCAGGCCAGTTGCACCATCTTGAAGTGCTTGCCCACCAGGCCCGCAGCATAACGCGGATAAAAGACGAACGGATTTTCCACCGGCAGCGTGGGACGCCGGTCCTTGCGGTACTTGCGGCGCAAATACCCGCCTTGCAGCGGATCGATTTTTTCATACACGATGCAGAAGTGGAACCACAGCATCAGGACCATCATGTTGGTGACGTCAATCCCGGTGGCCACGGCGCGGCGCAGCACGCGCTCGATGTGTTCCAGCGAATAGAAGGCCTGCCAGGCGTCACGATAGAGCCTTTCCCACTCCGCCGCCGACATCCGCGGATGCGCGGTGGTCACGTGCTCCAGGTCGTACTTGTTCAAGTCCGGGTCCAGCCAGGCGCCGGCCTTGTGCAGCTTCTGATGGTCTTCCGATCCGGGCAGAGCCGTGAGGCAGTGCGGTTCCAATAGATCGATCGGCAGTTCGCGCTGGATGATCTTGATGTCATGCAGCACGGATTCCGGCGAGTCCTCGGGGAAGCCGAGGATGTAGCCGGCGAAGACGATCACGCCCGCGCGCTTCCACTCCAGCAGCATCTTGCGGTACTCGGCGATCTTGTTCTGTTTCTTCCGGGCGCCCATCAGGCTTCCCGGGTTGATGCTCTCCAGTCCGATGAATACCCTGCGCACCCCGGCACGGCCCGCCTTTTCGATGAAGCGGGGCAGGCGGTGGCACATGGTGTCCACCTGGATCATGAACTTGATGTTCAACTTTTCCTGCTCGCGCATGGCGATCAGGCGGTCGAAGATCTTTTCCCAGTCGGTGTTGCGGGCAAAGTTATCGTCGGTGATAAAGAAGCGTCCCACGCCCTGGGCCAGGTTGCGGCGGACGATCTCCTCGATCTCCCCCACCGTCCGGCCGCGCGACTTCCGGCCCTGCACATTGATGATGGTGCAGAACGAGCACTGGAAGGGGCATCCGCGGCCGGCGTCGAAGCTGGTGTACTTGCCGATGGTGCCGCGGATGGTCGCAGCCGGCAGCAAGGGCATGGGCGCACCTTCGAGCGAAGGCAGGTTCGAAAGATAGTTGTAGAGCGGCTGGAGCGAGCCTTGCCAGGCGTCGCGCAGCACCTGGTCCATCCGGCCTTCTTCAGCTTCCCCGGCAAAGAGCGAGATGCCCAGCTCCATGGCTTCTTTGAGTTCCGGAGTCGCACCGCCCAGCATGGAGAGCGAACCGGATACGTGAAAGCCGCCCAGGCAAACCTGGATCCCCGCGGCACGCAAGGGCCGCGCGATGTCCATGGCCCGCGGGAACTGGTTGGACTGCACGCCCACCAGCATCACCAGTCCGCGGCCGCCGGCGAGCTCGCGCACAATGCGCCGCGTGCGGATGCGGGTGTTGTCTTCGTCCATGGAGGTGATGGCGATGTCAACGTCTTCGCCGAGGACGTGCCGCTGCTGGCAGTCAACCGCCAGCCCGTGGACTACGGCCAGCGAATTCGAGGGAACGGCGGAACGCGACCACTGGATCACGTAGCCATCGACGTCGTAGTGCGACGGCTTGATCAGCACCAGAGAGAACTTTTGTGGCGCGGACATTCCCCGAACGTCTCCAAGGGGCCCAGAATGTGCTTTGGTCACGCCAGCTTACCACAAGGACGCGGTAATATCTCCGGATGGACACCCAGATCGTTTGCAGCGAAGATCCTTCCTTCATTCTGAACGAGGCCGGGGAGTTTCTTGCTTCGCAGCCGGTTCTCCACAATTTGATCCTGACGATTTTGCATGCGCGCGTCGCACATCACGAGCCAGGGCGATATTGGATGGCCAGAGAGCAGGACAAAACTGTGGGCGTGGTCCTGCAATCGCCCCTGACCTTTGCTGCCACGCTGACGCCCATGGAACAGCGAGTGGTTGTGGCCATGGTGGACGCAATTGCGGCAGCCGGCGTCTTTCTCCCCGGCGTCAACGGAGACGTGGCCACAGCAGCCAGCTTCGCCGGACAATGGAGCGAGCGTCGCAAATCGGCAGCCACGCCCTTCCAGGGGAACCGTCTCTACGAATTGCTGGAGATGGGCAGAGCGCCTGACGTCGAAGGTCAGCTACGGCAGGCAGGTCCGAAAGACCGCAGCGTGATGATTCTCTGGAGCCGCGCGTTTCAGGTTGAAATCGGTGAGTCTGCAGAGGGTACCGAGCTTCGCGTGGACAGGGGGTTGGCCGCTGGAGAGCTGTGGGTTTGGGATGACCGCGGAGAAATCGTGTCGATGGCCGTTGGTCGTACGCCGGTAGAAAGAGTGGTTCGCGTGGCTGGGGTATATACGCCACCTCAAATGCGGAAGCGTGGCTATGCCGAAGCATGCGTCAGCGCTCTCTCGAATCAACTTCGTAGCGCCGGCTATCGCTCGATTCTCTATACCGACTTGGCGAATCCCACGTCGAACTCCATCTATCAACGAATTGGCTACAGGGCAGTGGCGGAGGTTCTCCGCTATCGCTTTGCATGATGCGCCAAAACAGCATCAATCGCCACGCAGAGCCATCAACGGATCGATGCTCGAAGCCCGGCGGGCGGGAATGTAGGTTGCCAGCATGGCCACTGCGAAGATCGCGATCGGCACGATGGCGTAGAGCCGCGGATCGCCCGTCTGAAGGTCGTTGAATATGGCGCCGAAAACCCGCGGCAGGGGCAGCGCCATCACGAAACCAACGGCCGCTCCAATCCCTGCCATTCTCCAGCCTCCTGACAAGACCATATGGCGCACGTCGCGACTCTTGGCGCCCAGGGCCATGCGGATGGCGATTTCGTGTGTGCGCTGCCCTACTGAATAAGAGATAAGGCCATAGATTCCGATGGCCGCCAGAACCAGTGCGAGAAGGGCAAAACTGGCCAGCATCTCCAGAAAAAGATGATCTCCGCTCTTCTGAAGTTCGATGACCGAGGACATGCTCATCACGCGGGCCAGGGGAAGTTCAACGTCCGCTTGCGCGACAGCCTTGCGCAGCGCTGAGGCCGACTGGCTCGGATCGGAGCTCGAGCGAACCATCAGGGAGAAGGAAAGCACGGGGCGCTGAAGGAAGGGCTCATAGACTTCCGCGGGGTAGCCACTGTCTTCAGAATGGATCTTCACGTTGCCGACAACTCCCACGATCTCGCTCCACACCGGCGTCGAGCCGCTCACGTCCAAGCGGACCTGTTTCCCGAGCGGGTTCTGGTCCTGCAAATAACGGTGTACAAACTTTTCGTTGACAGCGATGACGCGGGGAGCTCCGGCATCATCCATCTCGGTAAATGCCCGGCCACGCAACAACGGGATGCCTGCTGCCTGTAAGTACTCGGGGGTCGCGACAACATCGAATGCGCCGGGGCGCTGGTTGGCCGGCAATTCCGGTTGGCCTTTGATTTGCAGGGTAACGGTGCGGGCTCCAGTTGCCGGCAGGTCGGAAGCGGCAGCCACCGCTTCTGCTCCCGGAATCTGCCTCAGGCGAGGAAGCAGATTCTGCACGAAGAGCGCTTGCTGGGAAGCATCTTTGTATCGCGCGTTGTCCAGAGCTACGTCGGCGGTGAGCAGATGTTCTGCCTGGAAACCCAGGTTCTGATGCTCAATAAGAAGAATTCCGCGGATCAGCAAACCGGTTCCAATCAGGAGAAACAGGGCCACAGCGATCTCGCCGGTAACCAGCATGGTGCGCAGGCGGCTGCGAGACCGGCCCGCGGAGGCAGCACGACTTTCGTCCTTCAGACCAGAATTGATATCGGTTCTTGATGCCGTGAGCGCGGGCACAAGGCTGCACAGCACCGCGGAGAACATCGACACGCCCAGAGCGAAAAGCAAAACGTTCCAGTCGATGCTCAAAGAGACGGCACGAATTACGTCATTAAAGGCCAGGCGTGCCCGGAGAAACCTAATGCCCCAATCGGCAAGCAGCAAACCGATGCCGCC
>CAZFRV010000257.1:0-9746 GCA_964521445.1 uncultured Acidobacteriaceae bacterium | reverse complement strand
ATCGGAATGCATAAAGAGTTTTCCTTGGAATCGGGTGCGGTTCACGTTTGGCAAATCCATCTGGGCGTGCCGCAAGAGCGGATCGAGTGTTGGCGCAAATTGCTTTCCAACGATGAACTGGAGCGGGCCGACCGCTTCTGTTTTGAGAGAGACAGAAGTCGCTTTATCGCTGCTCGTTCAGCAATGAGGACCATTCTCTCGGGATACCTGGGCGTGGCGCCGCAAGAGCCGGCCTTTTCTTACTCTGCAAACGGCAAGCCGGAACTTGCTCCCCCTTTGCGGGAATCGGGAATCCAATTCAATCTTTCGCATTCTCGCGACCGCGCTCTCTTAGGTGTGTCCCAGGGCGTTTGTTTAGGCGTGGATATTGAGTTTATCGATGATCAATTTGCCGCGGACGAAATAGCCACGCGCTTCTTTTCAGCGCGCGAAGTACAAACCTTGCGTGCGCTCTCTCCCGCGGAAAGAACCGAGGCTTTTTTCAGCTGTTGGACGCGGAAGGAAGCATATATCAAGGCCATCGGCGAAGGATTGTCTCTCCCGCTGGATAGTTTTGACGTGGCCTTCGGCCCGGGAGTTCAGGCCGCCTTGCTACGAGTGGCGGTTCATCCCGAGGAGCTTTCGCGCTGGAGCATGTATGAGATCTCAGCCCCTCAAGGATATGCGGCTGCTCTTGTGGTCGAGGGTAAGGAGCACCGATTGCGGCAGCGAACATGGGAACCGGCAACTTGAATGCATCGAAATCAACTTCGGCTTTGCACTGATCTAACGTGGCATTCCTCGAGGCGCGGCGTGCACATCGGCCAGGGCTTCTCTACAATGTGTTTCTTCCCGCTTTCTTGGCCTTGGCCCAGCGAGCCCTAGCGGCATCTGACATTCGCTTCCTGGCTGCCGCACTAACTTCCCGCTTCGGCCCTGCGGCCTTCGGATTGAGTGAAAATGTTCGCCGTCCTCCCATGAGTCGCTTTGTTCCTTCGAGCGCAGAAATAGCGATATTGAGGGCATCGCGCTGATCTTTGAGTTGGTTGAGAATGCGGGCTATGTCCATAAGCGTGGGATTATAAGACAAGCTACCCGCGAGAGGAACGGTAATGTATTTACGCGCCCGGCAAAGGCCGGATACCTAGCGCGCGACTGCTAAGGCAGGTGATTCCATCAGGATCTCCTTTTCGCCGAAGAGCCGCTCGCCGACAATTCCTTTGTTGCGGCAAGCTTCGATAAGGCGGTTCGATTCTACAATTGGCCGGGATTGTTCGGTGTATTTTATGCTCATGATGTAATTCAGCCATGGCTCCTGGCCCATCGCATAGACGTAAGCTTCTTTGCAGTGGAAACAATCTACGATCTGCATGCCCTGGTCACAGTTAGAGCCAGAGAGACGTCGCGATTCATCAGCGGCGCGTTCCACTGGCGCCGTCAGGAGCGGGCCGTAGAGCCAGGTTAAAGGCGCGCCATCGCATTCCATCCCGAGAAAAAGAACATCGATGTCGCCCAACTGACGATGCAGGTGCTCATATAACCGGGGCTCGACATTGCACGAATCGGCGACAAACAACAGCTTGTGCGGCCCTACGGTCACGAGCCAAGCCATCTTGGTCTGGATATCCAGGTCGGCGTGCTCTCCAAAAAAAGGAAGCCCGGTCAGGCACACATCGTCCTCGCGGATTTCTTCCATCTCGCTGATTTCAATCACATTGTTGAAACCTGCATTCCGAAGCAATAGTTTCAGCGAAGGATCTTGCAGGTGGCCTCCTCCATTGCGGGGGACAACGATAGTTTTGACCTTGTGACGAATCTGAAGCAGCGTCTCAAATAGCACATGATCCTGGTGGTTATGCGTGATCAAAACATAATCAATAGTTTCGGGCAGGTCGAGATACGTGTAACGAGAGATCGAGTTCTCGTAGGTATAACTCAGTACCGGATCGAACAGCATACTCACGCCGCGCGACTCGATCAGAATGCACGCATGCCCAAAATACCGCCACCGCACTCCGCCTCCCGTGTATGGTTGGTATCGCGGCGGCGGCTCCGACGTAAGGCAGGAGCGAAGGACATCATCCTTGCTGTTGGGAACTCGAGTCATCTCCTTGATTTCATTCCACGGCCTGGGGATTGTCTTCAGGCGGAACAGCTCGTCGATGACGGGATGGTCAAAGGCAAAGCGTAAATGCACGTTATCACTAGACTCCAGTCGGGGCGTGCTCAAGACAAACGGGCGGTCATCTCCCGTAATCACCGAAAGCATCAGACTCTGCTGGGACCGGTCATAATGCTCGCTCGCGTACAGCAACGGCTCCACTAGTCGGAATGAGGGATGGTTGTTCAGGTCATAGACAAGTTCGACATACCCGCGGAGGATCTCCGGCACTTTGGAATATAAGAGATGCAAGCTGTGTCCTTTGGCACTTTCCCGTAGCATGGCGTCAAGCGAACCAAGAGCAGCCGATAGCTCCAGGAGATGTGCCCGCTCCCGTTTGATCCAGTCCCGCAGCCCACGAATCTCTTCCACCCGTTTTCCCCCGTAGTCAATGAATGGTCCACCCAACATCTTGGGGTTCTTCACGGCATTCGCGTGGATTTGGGGATTGTTGATATATGAATCCATGATCTTTAAATGCCGTTCGGCAATGTTCCGCGCCGCGGTTGCCGGTGGGATCAAATGGGACCACGCATACCAAAGGTCCACCAACGGCTCCAACTGAACATTTTGGCGTAGATACAGGCGGTCGTGATTCATCATCAATACTCCTTTGGCAGCATCGGTCAAAGCATGAGGGGGCAGTTACTGCCGACGTCATTGCGTAGCAAGGCGGACGGCTTATCTTGGAACCAGCCTAGAGCCGCGGGTTCCCGCCACGCTGTGGCGCTACGAGTGTCGGAGGTGCGCTATCAGATGACGTGGCGGGGCTGCGAAGCGGGGAGCCGCTTCAAATATTCGGGTGATGATGCGGATGGTTTCTTCGATATCGTCCTGGGTAATTCCGTAATGGACAACGGCGCGAAGACGGCCGCGCTTAAAATCGCTGACGCGCAGTCCGTCGCGGCGCGCCGCTTCGATGAATGTATTGCTATTGAAACGGCCATCCACTACACGAAACACCACGGTATTGGTTTGGACAGCGCCCGCGTCAACATCGATGCCGGGAATCTGGGCGAGACCTGCCGCGAGCCGCCGTGCGTTCGCGTGGTCTTCCCGCAAGCGGTCCACCATCCGCTCCAGAGCCACAATCCCCGCGGCAGCGATAATGCCGGCTTGCCGCATGTCGCCGCCTAACATCTGCCGCTTCTTACGCACCTGTTCGATAAAATCATAACTTCCCGCCACGACAGACCCAACCGGCGCTGCCAAACCTTTGGAGAGACAAAACTGAACGGAATCGGCGTCCTTAACCACCTCCGCGGGATCAATGCCCAAGCGGACGGCGGCGTTAAAGATTCTGGCGCCGTCCAAATGCAAGCATGCTCCCCGAGCGTGAACAAAACTCGCAGCCCGGGAGACATAATCCATTGGCAGAACTAAGCCACCGCAGAGATTATGAGGATTTTCGAGACACACTAAAGCGATCTCTGAAGATGTGCTGGCGGCTTTTTCGAACTCGTTTTGCAAATCAGACAGCAGCAGGGTTCCGTTTGGCTGTGTAGGAACCGTTTTGAGAACCACGCCTGCGCACCCAGCCAGCCCACGGTCTTCATACACATGAATGTCCGATTGGTCGCCAACCAGCGCGACACTGCGGCTCACAGGACAATGCGACAAAATTGACGCGAGGTTCGCCATGGTGCCGCTTGGAGTCAAACAGGCTGCCTCTTTTCCCATCTTTGCCGCTGCCAGTTCCTCCAGTCGAAGGACGGTGGGATCCTCCCGGTAGCCGTCGTCGCCGAGTGGCGCCTCGGCAATCGCGGACATCATTTCAGCCGTGGGAAGAGTGAAGGTATCGCTTCGTAATTCGATCACTTGAGTCTCCTCTTGCTGATGGTTTGAACTTAAGGTGTGGAGTGTGCCTGACTTGCAGAACAAACCAGATCTTCCGCCGTCTTTTTTAGAGTGCTTTCGGCTTGCGCCCAATGGGTTTCAAGTGACCTCTTCTGCCGATAATGCGCAATCCATTCACTGCGCAATCGCTCCAGGCAACACTTCAGTGAGGAGGGTCCAGGGCCTCCTCCAAACTCAAGGGAGCGAACCACGGACGCGGGATCGAGGTCATGAAATGAGGCCGACACGCCGTGGTGCGCACAACAAGACCTGGCCGTACTTTCAAAGCTCTGCTTGCCGTCTTCCATGGTCCCGAGCACGGCGGATCCGATCAGTTTGTGTGCCGTGCGAAAGTCGAGACCTGTCTTGGTCACCAAACGGTCGGCAAACGCCGTAGCCACGGTGAAGCCGCTCACGGTCCGCTCCAGCATGGCTTCGCGATTCGGTTGGGCGCCGGCGACGATCAGCCGCATCAATGTGATCATCTCTGCCAGGTTCTGCAATGCGCTCCATATGGGCTTCATCGCTTCTGTGCCGCCGGCAATGCAGTTCGTGAAGGGTGTACCATGCATTGCGCCGCAGGCCTGGACAAACGCGCCCACCAGAGACATGCTGCGTCCTTGCACATGCTCCAGGAGAAACGGGTTTCTTTTTTGCGGCATGGCGGAACTGGAGCCCACCAGTTCGTCCGGCAACTGCAGAAAGCCGAACTCCGCCGTCGTCCACTGAAGCAGGTCGGTCGCAAGACGGCCCAGAGTCAGGCTATAGATTGATCCGGCAGCTAGCAGCCGCAGCACAAGGTCCCGGGAAGCTATCGCATCAAGGGAGTTTGCCGGACCAGAATCAAACCCGAGTAACTGTGCTGTCCGCTCTGTGCGAATGGGAAAGGAGGTTCCGGCAACGGCCCCAGCGCCCAAGGGACAGGATTGCATGTCTTTGGCTGCCGTGAATACTGCCTCAAGATCGCGAAACAGAGCCGTGGCGATACCCGCCAGATAATGGCCGTAGGTTGTGGGCATGGCCGCCTGTCCGTGCGTGTAGATCGGCATGATCACGCCGGCGTATTGGGCCGCCCTTCGCAGCAGGATTCCGTGGAGTCTCAGAGCTTGTTCTAGCACCCGCAAATACGGAAGCCGCAAGCGCATCTTCAGGACGGTTGCGTTCAAATCGTTTCTCGAGCGCGCCGTCTGCAGAATGCCACCGACTTCGGCTCCTTCCATTTCCATCAGGTAGTCCTCGTAGAGGAGAAACAGTCCGCGTATCGAGTGCCTCGGACGGAGTGAAGCAAAATCCTCTGCCTGGAGGCGACCTATCGCCGCGAGCAACGCGGAGGCTCGCTCCCCTTGAATGATGCCGCACTCCGTCAACATCAAGAGATGCGCTTGATCAACCCGGCTGACCTGCCACAACTCCTCCTGGGCATCATGGTCGAACGGCTGGCCAAAAAGAATGCGCCGTCCGGAGGGAGTGAGCGGTTTTCGAATTCGTCCGGTGTTCTCCATCGATGGATCGCTATTGCGCCTGGATTTGAATGTCAATCTTGTGGCAGGCCAGTTCAGACGCGCGTGCGGCGCTGATCTCCCGATCGCCGCAGGAGATAACGTGACCGATACGGTCACGAAAATCGTTTTCAATCCCCACGCGGTCTCCGATGCTTCGATAGGTCTGAATATCAGCTACGCCTTCGATTCCAGAGGCCTCCTTCACGCCATGAATGGCTTTGATAATCCCCTCGCATGAAGGGGTCAGGAAACGAATGGAGGCGTGGCCGTCACGGACCGGCCGGATCCGCGTCCTTTCGCCCACCACCAGCCTGACTGTCTCGCGGACCATGTCGATACCAAACGCAAGCCGCATGATCTCAGGAATGAACCCGCCCGCAAGCCGGGGATTGATCTCTACAATGGCCGGCCCCTTGGTAGTCAGGCGTATCTCAACGTGAGCCGGCCCCCAGTTCAGTCCAAGAGCTTGTAAGCCCTGCTGGGCAACTCGAGCCATGCTGTCGTGGATCTCCGGCGGAAGATCGGCGGGAAAATCATGACCTAGCTCGACAAAGAACGGCTCGGATGAGACGTGCTTGCGGGTAATGCCCAGCACGGCTTCTCCGAAGGTTTCAACTGAGTACTCCTGCCCAACCAGGTATTCCTCAATCAGCAACTCAGAGGCTAAAGGCATGCCTCTCTCGTTGACGGTCCGTTGCAGGAGGATTGAGGCATGGTCAAAGGCTTCCTGGGCGGTGTAGCACAGCCGGACCCCTACGCTTCCTGACCCCATCGTAGGCTTAACGACAACGGGCGGAGGAATCTTTTCCAGGGTCGCACGCGCCTGGCCGGCAGAAGCGATTCGTTCGAACTTGGGCGAGTGTAAGCCGGCGCGCTGAAGGCACTGCCGCTGTAGCCATTTATTGCGGCACACCCGGACCGCCTCTGGATTTGCCCCGGGCAGGCCGTACTTGGCCGCAAGTACAGCGGCCGTCTCAATGAAGTACTCGGAACTTGAGAAGATGCCAGCCAGCGATGATTCACGCGCCAGGCTTTGAATAGCATCGCTTAACTCCGTGCTCGACGTGGTGTTGCATCTTCGATACGAAACCGTATCCTGCTCCACAAACGGATATCTTTCTGGTCGCTCCGCGAGCATTACAGCCTCGTAGCCATACTCCGCGGCCACTTTGACAAACAAGCGGCCGGTACCGGTTGTGTTGCTTTCAATGAAGACTACACAGGAGTTTTTCATGCGGTAGCGGAAAAGGCTGAAGTTAGTATTGAGAAAGGCGCGCCAGCCTCCTCCACTCTGGAACTGATCAAGGGGCCAAACGTCTTACACAGGCTGCCGCCTCAGCCTCTTCAGAAGAGCCGACAAACGAATATTTTGGAGGCCGCGATACACCCTCAAGCTAGTGGTCTTTGAACCCATCGACAACCGACTTTTAGTCGAGCTCTTCCCTGGCCAAATCGTCTAGGGCGCCCCCTTCTCACCAGGCATCGACGAAGTTACGTTTACGCCCCTTCCGTTTGGCACCGGTTTGCGCTGCAGCCAGACCGCGCAGAATCCAGGCGCGCGTCTCGGCGGGATCTATCACGCCATCGATTTCCAGATGGCTGGCCATGTTGGCTGCTTTGCCGCGCTGATAGGCCTCCGCCACCATGCGGTCGAACAGGGCTGCGCGCTCTTTGGGATCGGCCACCGCTTCCAGTTCCTTGCGGAAGCCCAGCCGTACGGCGCCCTCCAGTCCCATGCCGCCGAATTCACCGGTGGGCCAAGAGACGATCAGCATCGGAGCGTGAAAGCTTCCCGCGGCCATGGCCTGGGCTCCGAGGCCGTAGCCTTTGCGGAGCACAATAGTCAAGAAAGGGATGTCCATGCTGGCCGCGGTGACGAACATGCGTGAAACGTGGCGCACCATGCCGCTTCGTTCAGCGTCAGGGCCCACCATGAAGCCGGGAGTATCGCACAAGGAAATCATGGGAAGATCGAAGGCGTCGCATAGCTGCATGAAGCGGGCTGCTTTATCGCCGGCGTCGGCGTCGATGGCGCCGCCAAGGTGCAGAGGGTTATTCGCAATCAGCCCAATCGGCTTGCCGGCAATGCGGACCAGAGCCGTAATGATACCTTTGCCAAAGAGACGGCGAAGTTCGAGAACCGAACCGGCGTCGGCGAGCGTCTCGATCACTTTGCGGACGTCGTAGGCGCGCACCCGGTTCTCCGGGACCAGATGGCGCAAGTGCCGCTGGTCCGCGGACTCTCCCGGCGGCAAGTTACCCTGAAAGTAAGCCAGAAACTGTTTGGCCGCCTTCACTGCATGGGCTTCGTCATCCACCACGACATCGAGCACACCGTTGGGCGCCTGCATGCTGACCGGGCCGACTTCTTCGGGAGCAAACACCCCGAGCCCGCCGCCCTCGATCATTGCCGGGCCGCCCATGCCGACGGTGGCGTCACGGGTGGCTATGATGATGTCGCAGCAGCCGAGCAGGGCCGCGTTTCCGGCAAAGCAACGGCCGGAAACAATGCCGATACGGGGTACCAGGCCGGACAATTTGGCAAACTCGTGGAAGGTGGGCGTGTCGAGCCCGGCGACCTTCAGCAGCGAGTCGGTATCGCCGGGACGTCCGCCGCCGCCTTCGGCGAATATCACCACGGGCAGTTGCCGCTGGTTGGCCAGGCGCAGCATGCGATCGGTCTTCTTGTGGTTGAAAGATCCCTGGGTTCCCGCCAGCACGGTGAAGTCGTAGGCCAGCACTACGCAGCGTGACGAGACCCCGTCAAAAAGAACGCCGTTGACGCTCGCCGTGCCCGCAATCAGGCCATCGGCGGGCGTGTTGCGACGCAGGTCGTCCACGGTACGCCGCGAGCGTTGCGCGGCGATCGCCAGCGCCCCGTATTCGTTCAAACTACCGGGATCGATCAGGTCGGCAACATTTTCGCGCGCCGTACGTTGCCCGGTCTTACGGCGGCGCGCCACCGCTTCGGGTCGCGCGGCATCCTGCCCGAGAGCATGCAGCGCGTTGATCTCCGCCAAGTCGGGACGAATCGCGTCCAGGTCAATGTGCACGGCAGAGCCGGGTTCCGCCTGCATGTCCTGGTCAGCCTCGAGGTACACCAGCGCTTGGCCTTCGGCCACCACCTCGCCCACTTTCACCAGAAGTTTGCGCACCACGCCGCCGCTGCTCGCACTTACGTGATGCGCCATCTTCATGGCTTCCAACACCACGATCTCTTCGCCCGCAGCAACCAGATCACCTTCGGCAATGCTGACGGCGGAGATGGTGCCGTGTACCGGAGCGCCAATCGCCATCCACTCCTCGGAAACCATTCCGGTCGCTGGAGTTTCGGCTTGTGCATCGTGACCGGCATGGCCATCAAAGTAAAGATTTGGATGATCCAACGCGGGCGCTCCGGCCAGCTCCGCCGCGTGCTGCCCGAGGAAGCGAGTGGTCACGCGGTTGGCGGTTACATCCGGATGACGCAACAAGTTCTTGAGGAAGCCAATGTTGGTGGCGACTCCCTGAATGCGAAACTCGCAGAGAGCGCGATATGCCTTGGCGACCGCATCCTCCCAATGGGGCGATGTACTTTGCACTACCAGCTTGGCCAGCAGAGAATCGAACTGCGGGTTAATGGCATAACCGGCATAACCACAGGTATCCACGCGAATGCCAGGGCCGCCCGGCGGATCAAAGGCGGTCAAAATGCCGGCGACCGGCTTCACACTTCCGTCCGGCAGCATAGTCTCGGCATTGATGCGCAGTTGTAGGGCGTAACCCCGGGGGGCTGGCAGTGCTGCGTCGAGCAAAAGCTCGGCCAAGGTCGCGCCGGCGGCAAGCTGCAATTGCGTCTTCACCAGGTCTACGCCCGTCACTGCTTCCGTGACCGTGTGCTCGACCTGCAGACGCGGATTGGCTTCGATAAAGGCAAAAGTAAAATCGGCTTTGTCTTGAGCACGCAGGCCCTTCCCGGCCTCGACCAGAAATTCGAATGTGGCCACGTTGTCACAGCCGGCTTCCCGGGCCATGCGTAGCGCGGCGTCGATGATCTTTGTCCGCAAAGACGCACTCACGCTGGGGCTGGGCGCCACCTCAACCAGCTTCTGATGGCGGCGCTGCAGCGTGCATTCACGCTCCCACAAATGTGTGACACGCCCGGTTCCGTCGCCGGCAATTTGTACTTCAATGTGCCGCGCCGCGGGAATCAGGCGTTCCACATAGAGATCAGTGTTGCCTGTCGGCGCCATCTCTGCCCGGCAACGCGCGAAAGCTTCCGCGATTCC
>CAZFRV010000256.1:0-11093 GCA_964521445.1 uncultured Acidobacteriaceae bacterium | reverse complement strand
TGAAAACCTGGGGAATCAAATATCCGGTTCTCATCAGCGATCAGAGTGCAGAAGCTGACTACTTTGTGAATTGGTTTCCAACCACGATCTATATCGATCCCAAGGGAACGGTCATCAAAGCAGAAGACGTAGGCGTCAAGGGCTTGCAAAAGCTCGACGAAAACGTCCAGGCATTGTTGAGGTAGACAAGAAAAACAAGCGGGGAGCCGACTGGCTCCCCGCTCGCATTTCTTCGGCTAACAATTACCTTTCACGACACAGAACAGCGACCAGACAAAGTCACGCCGCACATAGCCTGCAGGAATTTTGGCGGGAGGCCCAATAATGAAGTTTGGATTCAGCCCCTGCCCCTGCTTGTTGATCGTGGAAAGATCATGGCAGGTGATGCATGAAGATACTTTCATTTGTGCAGGAGTTCCTGCGTTTTCTCCTTCAATGATCGAGTTGCCAAGCCGGGTCGCCTGGCCGCTCGAATCCACGAAATCCACCTGCACGCCATCCAGCCGGTAGTTCGTCCACTCTGGAGCTAGGTTGGCCTGCTGCATCAAACCGGCCAGGGCCACCGTGAGTTGCGTGTTGGCGCCGGAAGTCTTGGCTGGGGTTGCGCCCCAGGCATCGTTGCATCCCAGCACCTGGCAGCGCCGCGGATTGGTGGTGGTATTCTGCGGCTCAAAAGTGGCCCACAACCATTTATCAATGAGCTTGGAGATCAAGTGGATTCCGCCCAGCGCATAGCACTTGCCATTCAAGGTTTCCACGTGCACACCCTGTGGCGGGTTCGTGCAAGTAGCCAACTGGATCCAATCGGCTTTGATCTCAATGGATGGAGGCGTGAATTGGAAGGTTTTTCCAGCTTGTACGAACTGCTGCTGTCCCGCCAGCGTGATGAGGTTATTGGTCTGAACATATTGAACGGTGTCGGCATTGAGGCGCGCTTCCTCACAGATGGTGCGGCCGGTCCATGTGGCAGAATTGCAATTCTGGTCGGCTACTTCAGGCAGCAACTGGCGTTTGCCGGCCTTCGCCTTGGATTTCCCCAGCTTTTTGGCCAGAGGGCTTACATGGAAGCGCTGGTGCGCAGCCAAGGCTCCTCCAGGCTGATAGACCTGGTCTTGTTCCTTCCAGGTTTCCCAGACAACAAAAGGATACTGCGTTCCTGCCGGGCAGGTTGCGGCGACAAACAATTGCCATGCCGTCTGCTCTGGGGTTGCGGCCATCTGCGTGGGGAAAGTACAGGCCGCTGGCGATTGCGGCATGGGCGCGGAAATGGTGGAAAGTGACGCAGCTTGGGTCGTATTTCCCGGCCGAAGCATCACACATGCCGCGATCAAAACGAACGCTGCCACGGTGCTGATCAATTTTTTCAATCTGAATCTCCCTTGCTTGAATTAAGTCACGGATTTACGGCTTGAATTCGGTCATCATAAGCAATGCGGTCGTCGTTGAATGAAGGAGAGAAATTGTTTAACGAAAATGGAATGAGAGGATTCTCATGATCCGCTCTCGCGATCGGGCTAGGACAATCTCCCGCGCGGATGAGCGCAGATGAACGCGGATCAGGAGTAGTGGAAGGTCGCTTGGCAAAGCGGCAGATCGGATGACCCGAACTGTCCGGCTAGCCGTGGATCACCCAACCTGTCCCGCCTGCCCCGGCCTGCTATTGATGCCCCGATCTCATCCGTGGCTCCGTGTTTCGGCCGTGGGTTCTGGGCCGGTTTTGATTTTGGTTTTGCTAATTGCCAAGTGCAAAGTACTAATTGCTCCTTTGTGCCACAATACCCTCGTGCTGCGACGACTCACCGAGCGCAAGGAATGGAAGTTCTTCGCCGTCCTGCCCAAGGCGGCGCCGGGCCTGGCCGCTGCCTGGTGGACGGCCCTCCTGCTGCGGGGAATGCTGCCGGCGGGCTTCGCCATCGCCATGGGCGTGCTGGTGGGCGCGGTGCAACACGGCGACCGTCTCACTGGGCCGCTGGCGTTGGCTGGCACGATCTTCGTACTGCTTCAGGTGCTCAGTCCAATTCACCAGGCGGTCGGCGCCAACCTGGGCGACCGCACCGCCGCGTGGCTCTATGATCGCCTCACCGAGGCCTGCGTGCGCCCGCCGGGCATGGGACACCTTGAAGATCCGGCGCTCACCAACGATCTGACCGTGGCGCGCGACTTCGACCTGGGCATGACCGGCCCGCCGCTCTCGGTGTCCATGGAATTTATCGCCAGCGGCATGGTGGAGATGATCGGCGGTGTCGCGTCCGCGGTGATCCTCCTTCGATATGCGTGGTGGGCGCCGATCGTGCTTGCGGGCGCGTGGCTGGCGACGCACTGGCTTCTGCGCGAGAGCGCGATCTGGCGCGACCGCAACACCGAAGAGGTGCGCGGCGCGCAGCGCGATGCCGACTACGCCTACCGGCTGGCCGTGGACCCGCCCGCGAGCAAAGAGCTGCGGCTGTTTGGCTTGGCCGGCTGGACGATCGACCGCTTCGTCGCCCGGCGCACTCGCCTGCACGAACTGCAGTATGCCGCCACGCGTCTGCGCGAGCGACCCGTGATGTGGAGCATGCTGCTGGTGGTTTCGGCGAATGTGGTGGTGTTCTGGGTGCTGGCAAGCGCCGCCGCGCACGGCCGCGTCAGTCTCGGGGAAGCCGTGGTCTACGTGCAGAGCGCCGTCGGTGTCTCGATGATCGCGTTCGGTGGGTTCAGTTGGGCGCTCGATGGATCAGCCGCCCCGGTGGCCGCGGTGCTGCGGCTGGAGCCGGCCATGCGTCCGGCGGGCGAGTTGCACTCCGGTGAGCGCCCCGCGGACGCCAAACCGGCGCGCGAGATTCGTCTCCGCGATGTGACGTTCGCGTACACTGCGGGCGCCTCGTCTCCGTCCGGCGCGGGCAAGCCCGTGCTGGAGCATTTCGATCTCACCATTCCCGACGGCTCGTCGCTGGCTATCGTGGGACAAAACGGCGCCGGCAAGACGACCATCGCCAAGCTGCTCTGCCGGCTGTACGATCCGCAGTCGGGGGCCATCGAGATCGACGGCGTCGATATCCGCGATTTCGATCTGGCTTCGTGGCGCTCACGCGTCACCGCCGTCTTCCAGGACTACATGCGGCTTGAGCTGCCGCTGCGCGATAACGTGGCCCCGGCAGGTGCGCCGGACGACGTGGTGCTGGCCGCACTCGAATCGGCAGGAGCCACGAACCTGGCCGCGCTGGACACGGTGCTGGCCCGCGGGTATAGCGGCGGCACCGACCTCTCCGGCGGACAATGGCAGCGCGTGGCGCTCGCCCGCGCGCTGGCCTCGGTCAAGCTCGGCGCCGGCGTGGTGCTGCTGGACGAGCCCACCGCACAGCTCGATGTGCGCGGAGAAGCCGAGATCTTCGATCGCCTGCTGGCTGCGACGCGGCATTGTACGACCATCCTGATCTCGCATCGCTTCTCCACCGTGCGCCATGCCGATCGTATCTGCGTGCTCGAGCACGGTCGGGTGATCGAGCTGGGCACGCACGACGAACTCATGGCGCTCGGCGGACGCTATCGGACAATGTTCGACTTGCAGGCGCAGCGCTTCAACGTTCCGGAAGAGGAGGGCAAGACGTATGACATCCTCTCCTGATCGGGATGGTGGAATCGGCCCATTGCCTCCCGCGCTCAAGTCTATGTGGCGGTTGTGCAAGCTGGGATATCGCCACGAGCCAGGCTTGATGGTGGCGGCGTTCATTCTCTCGCAGCTCGCCGCACTGCCGGATGCGCTCCTCGCCTTGTGGCTGATGCTGCTCGGCAAAGGTGTCCTGGAGCACCGGCCCGGCCTGGTGGAAGGCGCGGCGATTGGCCTGGGTATCTCGACGGCCGCCACATGGTTTCTGCGCACGGTCAGCACGCGGGTGCAGCGCCGCTTCCGTGACAAGGTGACCATCGCGCTGGAGTCGCACGTCGCGCAATTGCAGGCGACAGTGGCAACGGTCGCGCACCAGGAACGCCCGGAGTATCTCGACCGGCTCTCGATGCTCCGCAATCAGGTGTTCGTGCTCGACCACATGTACATGTCGCTGTTTTCCACGCTGGGGTGGATCCTGCGGCTGGGCGTGACCATGGCGCTGCTGGTTGCGATTCACCCGGCGCTCATCCTGCTGGTGGTGTTCGCAATTCCAACCGTGTTGACCTCGACATGGCGTCCTGAGGTTGAGCGATCCGCGCAGGAGCATGGCGCGCAAAGCAATCGCCTGGCACGTCACTTGTTCACCATCGCCACCACCGCGCCGCCTGGGAAAGAAGTGCGGGTGACCGGCATCGGGGAACGTCTAGTCACCGACCGCCGCGCGGCGTGGGAGCGCGGGTACAGGCCGGTGGCGGCGGCTCGCTGGGGCTCAGCCTTGTGGCACGCGCTGGCCTGGGCGATCTTCGGCTTGGCATACGTCGGCGCAATCGTGTTCGTGTCGTCCGGCCTGCGCGCGCCTGCCAGCCAGGTGCTGCTGGTGCTGGCCGCGGGCGCCCGGCTTTCGGGATACATCGGCGCTACCGTGGGCGAGATTGGATTCCTACGCGGATTCTGGATGGACGGCTCGCGACGCCTCGCCTGGCTCGAGGACTACGCCGCCTCCGTCGCTGCGGCGGGTGATCTGCCGGTTCCGGCGATGTTGCGGCGCGGCATCCGACTCGACCATGTGTCGTTCGCGTATCCCGGCACGTCACGTGTTGTGCTGGACGATGTGTCGCTAACGCTGCCGGTGGGCGCGGTGGTGGCGATCGTGGGCGAGAACGGCGCCGGCAAGACCACCCTGGTCAAGCTGCTGGGGAAGATGTACGAGCCGTCATCTGGTTCGATCTTCGTGGACGACACGCCGCTCGCGCGCATACCGGCCGGCGAGTGGCGGGCGAGGCTGGCGGGTGCGTTCCAGGATTTCTTTCGCTTCGAATTTCGCGCCGGACATACGGTCGGGTTGGGTGACGTCCTCCGAGTGGATGACGAGCCTGCGGTGGTTGCCGCTGTCGATCGCGCCGGGGCCGCTGACGTTGTCGCCGGGCTGAAATCAGGCCTCGACACGCAGCTCGGGCCAACGTGGCCGAGCGGCGTCGAGCTATCGTTCGGCCAGTGGCAGAAGCTGGCTCTGGCGCGGGGCTTCATGCGCGATGAGCCGCTCCTGCTGGTCCTGGACGAACCCACCGCAGCACTGGACGCTGAAACAGAACACGCGTTATTTGAGCGCTACGCCGCCGCAGCGCGTGGCACCGGCGAGAGCGCTGGCGGCCGCATCACCATTCTGGTCTCCCACCGTTTCTCGACCGTGCGCATGGCCGATCTCATTGTAGTGCTCGACGGCGCCCGGCTCGTGGAGATCGGAACCCATGATGAGCTGATGGCCAAGGGCGGTCAATACTCGGAGCTGTACAGGATCCAGGCGGCCGCGTACCGGTGAGGCGTAGGCGTTGCAGTGTCTTCAATCTCTCTACTTGATTCTCCCTCCCGCGACACACCACCCCGAATCGCGCGACCGAGTTTACGAAGGGGAGCGCGCATGAGGGGCCGGCTGCGCTGCCGCTACGCGTGAGCCGAGAACGTTTCACTCCAGAACACTTTGGAGGAGCTGTGTCGCGCCTCCGGCGCTTGGGGTTGATTCCAACTTTTCCCAGCCCTTACGGGCTGGGCTAACTTCTTGACGCGCCTCCGGCGCTGACTATCGGGGATCAAGCAGCTTGTTCCACCTTGCTTCTTCCTTGTCTTTGCAGCAACAACAAAACCTGGCGACAAAAAGGGGCGAGTGGCAAAAAGCGCTCCAAAAACGCCGCTCACTATCTTGAGCCCTTGCCGTCTAAAATGTTAAAGTAAGTGTTTACTTACTTCTCTTCCGAAGTTACCTATGTCCACTCGCCTCTCAGCCCGCGACCGTCGCGAGCAGATCCTTGAAGTCGCTTCCGGGATCTTTGCCCGCAAAGGCTACCAGGGCACCACCACGCGCGAGATCGCCGAGGAAGCCCAGGTCAATGAGGCGCTGCTGTTCCGTCATTTCCCAAGCAAAGAGAACCTCTACTGGACCATGTTGGAGCAACTGTGCCATGCCGGCGGCCGCCGCGACCGCATGAAGAGAATCCTGGCACAGGGTGGAACGGACTTTGAGGTGTTTCGGGGCATTGCCCGGGAGACACTGCGGCGCAGTTTGCGCGACCGCGAGCTGACCCGGTTGCTGTGGTTTACGGCGCTTGAGAAGCACGAGCTTTCGGTGCGCTTCTTCAATACATTTGTCGCCGACTATTACGAAGCTCTGGCCGGCTACATTCGCGCGCGCATCCGCCAAGGAGCTTTTCGCAAGACCGATCCTTTGCTGGCGGCGCGCGGCTTCCTGGGTATGGTGGTGTATCACTTCCTGATCCAGGAGCTCTTTGGCGGAGAGCAGTACCGCGAGTTTGATCTGGAGGAAGTCGCAAACACGCTGGCGGAAATCTGGCTGGCCGGCATGAAGGACCCGACTGCGCGCCGGACGGCAAATGGCACAAGGAACGGCGCCAACGGGCATCATGTTCGCGCGGGGAAAAAAGCTAAACATGAGAACTGAAAACATTTCACATCTACTGCTGGGTCTGGCCCTGACCGCCGGCCTTGCCGGATGTAGTGCCAAGAACGACGTGCAAGCTGCCAAGCCGCAGCAAGCTTCGGGGGCTCCGGTCACCGTGGCTACCGTGGCCTCGCGGACCATGCCGGTGGCGGTGCAAGCCATCGGCAACGTAGAAGCCATCTCCACGGTGAGCATCAAGGCGCAAGTCTCCGGCCAGCTCGTGCAGGTGAACTTCAAGGAAGGCGACTACGTCAAGAAGGGCCAGCTTCTGTTCAGCATCGAGCGGCCGCCGTTTGAAGCTGCGCTGCGCCAGGCTGAAGGCACGCTGGCGAAAGACCAAGCTCAGGCGCTCAATGCCCAGCTGGACGCCGAACGCTACCAGGGACTGGGCCGCGAAGGCGTGGTGTCCCGGCAGCAGGTGGACGCCGCCCTGGCCGCTTCCACCGCCATGCAAGCCACCGTGGCCGCCGACAAGGCAGCCGTCGAGACAGCCAAGATCAATCTCGAATACACCAAGATTTACTCTCCCATCGATGGCCGCACCGGCACCGTGGGCGTGAAAGAAGGCAACCTGGTCAAGGCCAATGACGTGCCCATTCTGGTGACCATCAACCAGATTGAGCCCATCTACGTGACCTTTTCCATCCCCGAGCAACAGCTCGCGGAGCTGAAGCAGTATTCCGCGCAAAAAGGGCTGAAGGTCGATGCCGTGCCCCAAGGGTCCAATCAGCAGTTTTCGGGACGGCTCACCTTCATCGACAACTCGGTTGATCCGACCACCGGCACCATCAAACTGAAAGCCACGTTTGACAATCAGCAGCACGTTCTCTGGCCGGGACAGTTCGTCGACGTGAGCCTGACGCTGAAGTCCCAGCCTAACGCGATTGTGGTGCCCACTGCGGCGCTGCAGACCAGCCAGCAAGGCACATACGTCTATGTGGTGAACCAGGACTTGACGACGCAACCGCAGGCGGTGAAGGTGGCTTGGACCGTAGGCGACGAAACCGTGATCGCCTCCGGCTTGCAGCCGGGCCAGCGCGTGGTCACCGACGGCCAGCTCCGATTGACGCCCGGAGCCAGAGTGGAAATCAAAAGCGGGTCATAATTTAATTAATCCGGCAGCGAGGCAACAGAAACCGTGAACACACAACTCTTCATCCGGCGGCCGATCATGACCACGCTGATCATGGTGGCGATCCTGCTGTTCGGCATCTTCGCTTATCGCCTGCTGCCGGTAAGCGATCTGCCCAACGTGGACTTCCCCACCATCCAGGTGAGCGCTTCCCTGCCCGGCGCCAGCCCGGACACGATGGCCTCGGCCGTGGCCCTGCCGCTGGAGAAACAGTTCACGACGATCGCCGGTTTGGACTCGATGACGTCGTCAAGCGCGCTCGGTTCCACCAGCATCACCCTGCAATTCACGCTGGACCGCAATATCGACGCCGCCGCCCAGGACGTGCAGGCGATGATCGCCAAGACGCTCTCCCAGCTTCCGCCCGAGCTGCCCACGCCGCCTTCGTATCAGAAAGTCAATCCCGCCGACCAGCCGGTGCTCTACCTGGCGTTGAGCTCCGCGACCATGCGCCTTTCTGATGTGGACGAAGCCGCGCAGACCACCGTGGCCCAGCGCCTGTCGATGGTCAGCGGCGTGGCCCAGGTGCAGGTCTTTGGCACGCAGAAGTACGCGGTGCGCGCACAACTCGATCCGCGGAAGCTGGCCATCCACCAGATCGGGATTGACGATGTTTATAACGCCATTAATAACGCTAACGTTAACTTGCCCACGGGAACGCTTTTCGGGCACTCGACCGCCTATACCGTCCAGGCCACCGGGCAACTTCTAAAAGCCCAGGAGTATCGCCCACTGATCGTCGCTTACCGCAACGGTTCGCCGGTGCGGCTCGGCGAAGTGGGCACGGTGATTGACAGCGTGGAGAATGACAAGACGGCGAGCTGGTACACCGGTGATCGCGCCGTGGTGCTGGCCATACAGCGCCAGCCCGGCACCAACACCGTGGAGGTGGTGGACAGCATCAAGAAGCTCCTGCCGCAACTGAAGCAGCAGATGCCGGCCGGCATTAAGCTGGGCACGCTGTACGACCGTTCGCTCTCCATCCGCGACTCGGTCAACGATGTGAAGTTCACGCTCCTTCTGACCGTGGCACTAGTGGTGATGGTGATCTTCCTTTTCCTGCGCAATATCTCCGCCACCATCATTCCCAGCCTGGCCCTGCCCATGTCCATTGTGGGCACATTCTCGGTGATGTACCTGCTGGGCTACAGCCTGGACAACCTGTCGCTGATGGCGCTTACCCTGACCGTAGGCTTTGTGGTGGACGATGCCATCGTGATGCTCGAAAACATTGTGCGCCACATGGAGATGGGCAAGCGCCCCTACCAGGCAGCGGTCGAGGGCGCGCGGGAGATCGGCTTCACCATCGTCTCCATGACCATTTCTCTGGCGGCGGTGTTTATTCCCGTGTTGTTCATGGGTGGGATCGTAGGCCGTCTGCTGCACGAGTTCGCTGTGACCATCGGCGTGGCCATTCTGGTATCCGGCTTCGTCTCTCTCACGCTGACGCCCATGCTGTGCAGTCGCTTCCTGAAAACCGGCAGCCACCAAAAGCACGGTGTCTTATATAAGAAGAGCGAAGCCATTTTCGACGGCATGTTGCACGCATACGATTGGAGCTTGAAGCGGGTGATGGCCCACCCCTTCGCCACGCTCATGCTCTCGTTCGTGGTGCTGGGCGCGACCGCATGGCTTTACATCGCCATACCCAAAGGCTTTTTGCCCAGCGAGGACCAGGGCAATCTGTTCGCCTTCACGGAAGGCATTCAGGGAATCTCATTTGACGACATGGTGCGCCATCAGCAGGAAGCGGCCAAGGTCATCGGGTCGAGTCCGTACGTGGCCAACTACATGTCAACGGTCGGTGGCGGCGGCGTGAATGCCGCGCTCAATTCCGGACGCATCTTTGCCCGGCTCACTCCTCGTGGGCAACGTCCCCATGTGGACCAGATCATTCAAGAGCTGCGGCCCAAGCTGAGGCAGATTCCCGGTATCAATGTTTTCCTGCAGAACCTGCCGCCCATCCGCATCGGCGGACAGCTCACCAAGAGCCAGTACCAGTTCACACTGCAGAGTCCGAACACCAACGAGCTCTACCAGTATGCGCCGCAGCTCGAACAACGTCTTCGTAATCTTCCGCAGTTGCAGGACGTGACCAGCGACCTTCAGGTAAAGAACCCCGAGGTCACGGTCGAGATCGACCGCGACAAGGCTGCCGCTCTGAACGTTGATCCGCGGACCGTGGAGGACGCGCTTTACAGCGCTTACGGTGCGCGCCAGATCTCCACCATCTACGCTCCCAACAACCAATACAAGGTCATCATGGAATTGCAACCGCAGTTCCAGCTCGATCCCGCCGCGCTGGGCATGTTGTATGTGCACGCCAAGACCGGACAACTGGTCCCACTCGGCTCGGTGGCGATCTTCAAGAAAGAAGTAGGTCCGCTCACCGTGAACCACCTGGGCCAATCGCCTGCCGTTACGATCAGCTTTAACCTGAGACCGGGAGTGTCCCTGGGCGATGCAATCGTCGACGTCAACCGCGAAGCCACGCAGGTGCTGCCATCCACCATCACCTCCACGCTGCAAGGCACAGCGCAGGCATTTCAATCGTCATTCCAAGGGCTGGGCTTGCTGTTACTGATGGCCATCCTGGTGATCTACATTGTGCTGGGCATTCTCTACGAGAGCTTCATTCATCCCATCACTATTCTTTCCGGACTGCCCTCTGCCGGAGTGGGCGCGCTGCTGACGCTGATGATTTTTAAGACCGAGCTGAGCCTCTACGCCTTTGTAGGCGTGATCATGCTGGTGGGATTGGTGAAGAAGAATGCCATCATGATGATCGATTTCGCTCTTGACGCGCAGCGCGAAGAAGGCAAGACTGCGGCAGAGGCCATCTACCAGGGCGCGCTGATTCGTTTCCGTCCCATCATGATGACCACCATGGCCGCGCTGATGGGCACGCTGCCCATCGCCATGGGCATCGGCGCCGGCGCCGAATCGCGCCGCCCTCTGGGTCTGGCTGTGGTCGGCGGTCTGATCTTCTCGCAGACGCTCACGCTCTTCATCACGCCGATCTACTATGTCTATCTCGACCGCCTGGGTCCGGGCCTGCGCAAACTGTTTGGTAGAAAGAAGGCCGTGGCTGTGGAAGAAGGCGAGTTGGAAGCGGCGCGGTAAATTCCTTCTGCAATCCCGAGCGTAGGGAGGGATCCCTATCACCGCGATTGACCTCACGTGTTGTTGTTCAGGTTAGTCCTTCACAATACAAATGTGGTTCTTGTCTTCTGCCGGTGAATCCGACGGTTCTTCGTGACGATAGGGCTCCCTCGCTTGCGCTCGGGATGTGAGAAAACTATCCTCTTAACCGAGGCACCAATGCGTAAACTCCTTCCCTTAATCATGGCCACGATCATCACTTCTGCCGCCCAAACTTTCCCGGACGCCGCTGAGCTCAACCGCATGGCCGCGCGTTTTGC
>CAZFRV010000255.1:0-3125 GCA_964521445.1 uncultured Acidobacteriaceae bacterium | reverse complement strand
CAACAGCTAAGTGGATTGACCCTCGATAGCGACCCGGAAGTGGCCGAGCTGGTTCGCAATCTCATCACCGATGCGCATGGACAGGTCACGGAACGATGGCCGAAGGGGCTGGTGGCTCGTTTCAACAATCCCCTTTTCGCTCTCTCGGCGGCCAAGAAGTTACAACAACGCCTGCTGACGTTTCATCGTCCCGCGCCACTGGAGCAGGTGGTTGCCTCGATTCTAATTTCCGGTCGAAAAGACCAGGCGGGCTCCGCGGGCCATGCAGAAGTCGTCGCTACTGCTCAGATGCTGCTCGACGGCAAATACTCCGCCCAGATTCTCGTCTCCGAGACAATCTACGGGCTGGCGCAAAACGAGCGGGGGTTTCATTTCAATTCCAAGCCCGTTCGTGCGGCGGGCGACAGTGGCGCCTCCGAAACGATTTACGAACTGCTGTGGACAGACGAGTCAACCTACGGGCACCTGCGCGAAGCTGGAAACAGCACCGGCATTCATACCGCCGGCCGCTACCAGATCCAGACGGAACTGGGACGCGGCGCCATGGGAGTTGTGTACAAAGCTCACGACCAACTGATCGGCCGCACCGTCGCCCTCAAAACCATCTCCATTGATCGTAATGCTCCCAATCGCAGGGAGCTCATCGAGCGGCTCAAGCAGGAAGCCAAGGCGGCGGGAGGCCTGGATCATCCCAACATCATTACGATCTACGACGTCGGCCAGGAAGATGATCTTGTTTATTTGAGCATGCAGTTTTTGGAAGGCAAGACACTGCTTACTCTGCTGGCCGAGGGCGATCTGCCGGCGCTACCCGTGTTGATTTCCTATGCCGAGCAGATCTGCAGCGCTGTGGGGTTTGCCCATGCCCGCAACGTGATTCATCGCGACCTGAAACCGGCCAACCTGATGCTGACTTCGCAGGGCGTCATGAAGGTGCTCGACTTCGGTATCGCCAAACTGGAAGACGCCACTCTAACGCAAACCGGCCTGGTCGTGGGCACGCCGATGCACATGGCTCCCGAGCAGGCGTCGGACAGGAAGATTGATCACCGCACGGATATTTTTGCTCTGGGATCCGTCTTCTACGAACTCTTTACCCGCGAGAAGCCCTTCAAAGGCGACGTTACGACAGTTCTCTACAAGATCGTTCACGAAGATCCGGTGCCGCCTTCGGTGATCAATCCGGGACTGCCCAGCGGCATCGATGCCATCATTCGCAAGGCCTTGTCCAAGGATCCCAAGGACCGGTTCCAAAGCTGTGAGGAGATGGGCAAAGCTTTTCAGGACCAGGCCGCGTCGTTAACCACCACGCTGCCGGCCACACCAGCCGAAAAGGCCGCAGTCGCCAGACCGGCGCCGGCGCCCCGCCCCGCGCCTTCCTCGGGGAGTTACCTTCTGGAAACGACGACCGTGCGTCCCCGAAAGAGTCTCCGGCTGCCACTCACCATCGTGCTCCTGGTGGCGATAGGAGGGACCGCAGGCTGGGCCTTTTACGTGAAATCGAAGACGGGGGCGTTCCCGCCGGCCATACAAAAAGTTGTCACTGTTGCCCACCAGGCGACGCCCGGCCGATCCGCAAATGGAGCGGCCGCCGAGCCAGCCCCTTCACAACAACCCGCGAAAGCCACCGGCGGTCAGATCGCTGCAGACATGCCCTCGGCCGGTGTGAGCGCCGGCAGTTCAGCCGCGGGCACATCCAGCACAGGAACGCAGACGCAGACAGCGAATCCTGAAACCCAGCAGTCATCCGGGGCGCCACCGTCGGGCAGCGCGCCGTCCGGCGAGGAGAACCAGCCCGCAGCGAACAACTCTGCCCCAACCACGCCGGGAAGCGAAACGGCGCAAGCGAAAGGGGCAAACACCGGGGCTTCCACGACAACACAAACGCCGGACCTGCCGACCACGTCCGCTGCGGCGAAAGACCAGAATGGAGCCGACGGCGCGACTGACGAAGGCGGAGCGAAGGCCGCAAAAAAACCGGCGGCCAAAGAGGCTGTTGCCCGGGTGGACGGCTTCAGCCGTCGCGACGTTCCGGAACTACTGCGGCAAGCTGATGCCGCCGCCGGCCGCGGTGACTATCGCCTGGCACGCTACGAATACAACCTCATTCTTAAGCTCGACCACGGCAACGCAGCCGCGCGCGCAGGCCTGCTCAAGGTCCAGTCAGCCGGACGATAAAGGGACGGAATCAAGTCGAAGTTGAGACACCTGCGGCTCATTCAATTCTTCCTAATTGGATTTGTATTGATATCTGCGTCTTTCGCAGAACTCCGTCCGGCCGGAGCCCTCAGTCAATGGAATTTGCCGCAATGGTTGATGACCGGACTGGCTGGAGTGTGCCTGTTAGAAGGCTTTTATCTTCGCCAGCGCCTTCTGCGTCCCTCTGTCGAGGCGCTCGCGCGAGACATAGCAAATCCGAAAGCTCTTGAAAGATGGTACGCCTGGCAGCTGACGTCCCTGGCCATGGCTGCCGCCGTTGCACTGGTGCAGACAATTCCCGCCGGCCGGGGCAATCCTCCGGCTGAAGCCAAGGTTCCCGATGGACCGATCATTCAGGAGAGTGACGGGAAGAAAGCTCCTGTCCGCACGTTTGAAGACCTGCTGGAGAACGCGCACGACGAAGCCCTGTTTGACTACTACGCCACGGCGCAGCTGGTACTGGTGCACGTGCACGCGGGAAAACTTGGACCAGTTAAAGCCAGTGTGACCACCGAGAGCGGCGTGGGTAAGCCGGCAGTCTTCTCCCGAGTCCAGCCCTCGCCCGATGGCCAGCACTTTCTGGTGAGCCGCATACACCGTCCGTACTCCTACATCATGCCGGAAGGCGATTTTCCCCGCGAAGTGGAGGTCTGGGACCACGCGGGCAAGTTGGAGTACAAAGTCGCCAGCCAGCCGTTGGCCGATCACGTGCCGACGGAAGGTGTGCTCACAGGACCACGGGATTCCGAGTGGGTGGCCACGCTGCCGGCGACACTGGTTTGGGCCGAAGCACTCGACGGTGGCGATCCCAAAACCAAAGCCCCTTACCGCGACCATCTGCTGATGCTCGCCGCGCCTTTCAAAGGAAAACCTGTGGAGCTGGTCAAGCTGGAGCAACGCTTCACGCCCGGCGGTTTTGGGGGCGG
>CAZFRV010000254.1:0-7714 GCA_964521445.1 uncultured Acidobacteriaceae bacterium | reverse complement strand
GTCCGGCGCATGAAGGATTCAACCCTGAAACGATTTTTCCGCCTGCGCCGGTTCGAAGAACATCTCGAGCTGCACCGGCTGGACTGCATGGGCAGTCATCGCGGCCTGGAACTTTACGACTTTGCCCAGGAAAAACTGCGGAGCCTGCCCGCGGAGCAGATCCGTCCCCAACCGCTGATTACCGGCGACGACCTCATCAAAGCCGGCTATTCGCCCGGTCCGCGATTCAAAGAACTGCTCACAGCGGTGGAAGACGCGCAGTTGGAGGGATCAGTGAGCACGAAGGAGGAAGCGATGGAACTGGTGCGGAGCAAGGTAAACCCGGCCTGAACGTCACCCGGTTTTGTAACTCCATCCGCACGTGGGACAATGGGTTCGGCTCGCAGGAATCCGCGTTCCACAGGCCAGGCAGGTAATCGGTTCAGGTGCGCCAGGCGATTCGTCGGTGTACGTCAAGCCGGGAGCGTGACCTGTCCAGTAGACGCCGGCGAACATACTGGTCTTGCAAGTTCCCGTAAGAACCTTGCCGTGGCGCGTCTGATATTTCACTTCGTAGATGCGGTCTCGGCTGCCAAACCAACCAGGACCAAAGGGCATGCGATCGATGTCAACAACCTTACCCCCGCCTTTCTCAATGTATTGGCGAATGCGGTCGCGATCGAGACTGCGGGCATAAACGATACTGGCGCCCGCCAGACCCACTATTAAGACGAGCACTAGAATCTGCAAAAGTATCAATCCGGTGTCATCCATGTTCGCCAGCTCGTCTCGATCTGAACCGGTCCAATGATCGATCCAATACCAGGAGCACGCCAAAATAGATCAATGCGTTGAACAGAATGGCCAGGGCATCGAAGAGCCGCGCCGAGGCTACGCTGTCATAGTTGGGCTCATGGATTACCCGTGCGATGTGAACACCGATATACGTAAGGTGCCAGACCAGCGGGTTGAACAGGCTTTTCCAGAGGGCATGCGCGCAGACGGCAATCACCAGAGCCAGAGCTGCGTAGATGATCTTGCGTCGCGTGGTCATCCGTGTGGTTCCTATTTTGCGGCTTCCGGTTTAGACCGATAGTTGAAATAGGCCCAAACCTGCTCGCTCATGCGGGCGATGGCGTCCTCCAGTTCGGAGTAATAGCCGCGGTGATGCGCCGAGAAGAATACCACCACCACGCGACCGGCCGGTGTCTCGATCAGGCCCACGTCATTGGCGATGTACGGCGGAAAATCGCCGGTCTTGTGTGGGGTACGGGTGTCATCGTCCATGTACTTGGGAATGCGCGTGCGCATCTGCTGCATGCCCATGAGGCGCAGCATCTCTTTGCAGGATTTTTCGCTGGCCGCCTGGTTGGTGGCAATCATCGCCAGCAGCTTGCCCATGTCGCGCGCGTTGGAGAGGCCGAAGGGATGCTTGCCCTCGAAGTGAAAGCGCTCCACGTCGGCATCGGTCAGCTTTTGCGGGAATCCCTTGGTGAACAGTTCTTCCGGCGTGAGCTTGTCCCAGGAGGGATCTCCGGCTGAGGCCAGCGCGCGAAACCAGTCAAACGTAGTTCCGGTGGCGGTGATGGAGTTCAGGCCGAGCTGGTGCATGGTCTGGGTGACGTGGGCGGGCCCGCCGGCGCGGGCAAAAGCCAGGTCCGTACCCGTGTTGTCACTCTGGATGATCATCAGCATCAGCGCGTCGTGGAAGCTGAGGTCGAGCCCCGGCTCCAGCGTGCGCAGGACGCCGGTGCCAAAGCGCTTGTCGGCGGTCTTCATCACGATACGGTCAGCAGGATTGATCGTGCCCAAGTCCACCTGGCGATAGACGTCCACCAGCAACGGAATCTTGATCGCGCTCATGGTGTCCATCACCGCATCGGCGTTGATGGCGATTTCTTCCCCGGTGTCCAGTGACTTGATGTAGATGCCCCAGTCAGCGCTTACTCCCTGGGAGATGGTGGTTAACTTCTGTTTGAGCAAGTCGATGGGCTTGGGTGCGGGGGCGGTCTGAGCGGGAGCGGGAAGAACGAACAACAGCAATACGGCGTTTTTCAGTAGATTCAGTTTCATCTTTTTCACCACAGAAGCCACGGAGGAACACTGAGCCGAGCATTGTAAACGCCCTCGGTGCCTCTCTGTGTCCTCTGTGGTTGAAAATCTTACAAGCCCTGGCCGCGGATGATACTCATGGGATCGGGCGCTCCAGCGCCGCCAGGACGGCCGGCGCCGTTCTGCTCGTCGACCTTGTCGCCCTCGCCGGGAGCGAGAAACAAGTTCTCTTCCAAGCCATGCTGGCGGGTATAGAGGTCAAAGTAACGACCGTTGAGCGCGAGCAGTTCCTGGTGCCGGCCTCGCTCCACGATCTTGCCCGCTTCTACCACCAGGATCTGGTCGGCCGAGCGGATGGTGGAAAGCCGGTGGGCGATCACAAACGTAGTGCGGCCTTCCATCAGGTATTTCAGGCCCTGCTGGATGTAGGCTTCGGATTCGGAGTCCAGGCTGGACGTAGCTTCATCGAGGATCAGGATCCGCGGATCGGCCAGCACCGCGCGCGCGATGGAAACGCGTTGCTTCTGGCCTCCGGAAAGCTTCACGCCGCGCTCGCCGATGATGGTGTTGTAGCTGTCGGCAAAGCGGTCGGCGAACTCATCCACGTGGGCGATGCGGCAAGCCTGCATGATTTGTTCTTCGGTGGCCTCGGGACGCGAGAAGGCGATGTTCTCGCGAATGCTGCCATCGAACAGGAACGAATCCTGCAGCACCACGCCCAGCGCCGGACGATATGAGTCCAGGCGTACGTGGCTCAAGTCAACGCGGTCCACCAACACGCGGCCAGCGGTAGGTTTGTAGAAGGCCGCCACCAGGCCGATCATCGTGGATTTGCCGGAGCCGGACGATCCCACTAATGCCGTAACGCTGCCCGGCCGTGCTTCGAAGCTCACATCGTCCAGCACCGGCTTGCCGGGTTCGTAAGAGAAGTCAACATGTTCGAAAATGATCTCGCCCTGAATACTGGGGAGTACGATGGTGCGCGAGGGATCAGCATCTTCACGGCTTTGATCCAACACCTCCCGCGTGCGGTCAAGTCCGGCCAGGGCTTCGGTAATTTGCGTGCCGATGCTGGCCACCTGGGCCACAGGCGCAACCAGAAAGCCCATCAGCATGGTGTACATGAACAAGTCGCCGACCTTCATGTGGCCGGCCAGAATCTGACGCGAACCTATGAACATGATGATCGAGCTGACTACGCCGAGCATTACGGTGGAAGCCAGACCCATCATGGAGGTGGTGGTGAGCGTGCGTAAGACATTCTCCAGCAACCGCTGCACGCCTTTGCTGAATACCGCGGCCTCCCGTTCTTCCGCGTGATAACCCTTCACCACCCGCACCCCGCCCAACGACTCGGCCAAGCGTCCGGTGACTTCGGCATTGATCTTGGCGCGATCGCGAAAGATCGGGCGGATGGTCTTGAACGCCCGGCCGAAAGCCAGCATGAGCAGCAGCAGAAAACCCAGCGCGATCACCGTCATCCATACGTTGGTTTTGAGCAGGATGGCGAGGGCCAGAACCGCGGTCAGGATGCCTCCGCAGAATTCCACCAGACCGGTGCCGATTAAGTTGCGGACGCCCTCCACATCGCTCATGATGCGGGAAATCAGGGCGCCTGTCTTATTGGAGTCATAGTAGTTGAGGGGAAGCCTGCCGACGTGCGTCTGCACCCTGCGCCGCAGTTCGGTAATGGCCCGCTGGCCTTCCTTGGAAAGCAATTGCGCCAGGGAATAAGAAGTCAGCCCCTGGATCAGGGTGGCCGTCAGTACCGCACCCACGATGAACTTCAACAGCTCCGGATGGTGCTGGTTAATCACCGTGTCAATCAGGATCTTTGTGGAAAGCGGCAGCACCAGGCCGCAGACCCGGCCAATGAGCAGCAGCAGGAAGCTGAACGCCAGCATGCCGCGCCGCGGACGGATCAGCTCTTTGATCATCGGTAGCGCGGACTTGAACTGCTGTACCCCTGACTTCTTCCCCGTCTTTTCGTCTTTCTTAGTGGTTTCAGCCAAAACAATCCTCAATCGACAGCACTCTGAGTAGATTACATGGTATGCCATCGAGCTTCGAAATTTCTTCATAGCTCTCGGCAAAACGCGATTGACTATCAGCCGGAAGCGGGAGCAGCATAGTCCGACTGGAGGAAGTCATGATTCGAAAACTACTGGCGGGGGTTCTGGGAGGAATTGCTTTCTTTGCGTGGTCAAGTCTGGCGCACGTCGTGCTGCCGCTAGGCCAAACCGGAATTCAAGAGATTCCCAACGAACAGGCGGTGGTAAGCGGGATGAAGGCCAACATTACCCAGGACGGATTCTATTTCTTTCCGGGAACCGGGTTGCCCCCAACTGCGACTCAATCGGAGAAGATGGCAGCCATGAGGGATCTGGCGTCCAAGGGCGTCGGCCCGGTTGGTATTCTGATCTATCATCCCGCTAAGTCCACGAATCTCACGCCAGCTCAGCTGCTCACTGAAGCAGGAACCAATGTTGTGCAGGTGTTGCTGGCCGTCTTTCTCTTGGGACAGACGAGCCTGATCAGCTTCGTCGCTCGCTGGCGCTTTATCACCGTAGCCGGCGTTCTGGCCGCCATCAGCACCAACATCTCGTACTGGACGTTCTACGGATTTCCCGGGAGCTATACCCTGGCATATATCTGCACCGTCGCCATGGGATTCGTCTTTGCCGGCCTGGTGGCGGCCGCTCTCTTGAAGCCTGGGGCCGGCATGCCCCTGGCGAGCGCCGCCAGAGCGTAAGCTAGAACAGGTACTACGTTGGGAGAGAGCCCATGCCCATGCAGTACGAATACACCGCCATTCCCGAAGCGGCAGTGCCGGGTGCCGTCAATCCCGTCTTCCAGCATCTTCTCGACACCTATGCCAGCGAGACCAGCAAGGTGATCAGCGTGTGGCGGGAGTTTCTTCCCGATGACCTGGGGTTCCGGCCGGCCCAGCGCTCCAGCACCGTGCTGGAGATCATGAAGCATCAGCTGCTTTCCGAGCGGCGATTCTTTGCAGAATTCATCGGTTTGGCGGGTGAGCCTGAGGGCGCCGCGGTTCTGCCGCAGGAGCTGACGCCGGCGGGGTTCTGCAAGCGGAACGAAGAGTTGTGTAAACCGCGTCTGGGGAGGATGGCGGGACAAGAAGTAACCTGGTGGATGGAAGTTGTGCCGTTCTTTGACGTCCGCCGCCAGCGTATCTGGGTCTTTTGGCGTCGGGTGCTGCACACGGCGCACCATCGTACGCAGCTGAGCGGCTATCTTCGTCTCCTGGGCAGGAAAGTGCCTTCCAGCTACGGGCCCACCGCCGACGTGACATGGCAGGGCGCCGACCCTACGCGGAGCGCGGAATCGGCAGGACGAAAATAGATTCCTGATTGTTGGGAGAAATGGTCTCACGGCGCAGGAGCCCGCCGGCTCTGCGCCTGGGATCGGAGGTACGCCAGGAAGGCTTGCGGCGCCCGGCTCAAAAAGTGTCCCTTCAACGCGGCCACGCCGATGGTGCGGGAAGCCCGCTCGTCAGCGATCAACACAAAGTTGCAATCGGCTCTGCGCTCCAACGCCATCTCCGGCACGATGGAAATACCCAGTCCAGCCGCCACCATCCCCAGAATGCTCGAGAACTGTCCGCTTTCAAAGACGATCTGGGGCATGATGCGGGCGCGCTTGCAGACCTCGATAGCCGTTTCACGGAAGCAGTGGTCGTCGCGGAGAAGCAGAAAGGGCTCCTGGCGCAACTCCTTCATCAGCACGCTGCGCCGACGCGCCAAGTCGTGCCCTTTAGGCAGGATGGCAAACAGACGCTCGGTGAGCAGCGGAAAGCACTCCAGGTCGTGGCCGCGCGCCGGCAACGCCATGATCGCCAAATCCACCAGTCCGCCGCGCAGACGGTCGAGAAGATGGACGGTCACATCCTCCACCACGGTGATCGAAGCCTGCGGGTACCGGCGGGAAAACACGGCGATCCGTGCCGGCAAGAAGTACGGTGCAATGGTGGGAATCACCCCCACGCACAACGCCCCGGAGACCGTGGATTGCCGCTCCGCTACCTCTTCCTTGGCGGCGCGTAACTCGGAGAGGATGGTTCGTGCCCGGGGCAGAAAAACCTGGCCGGGATCGGTCAGGCGGACGGCGCGTCCTAACCGGTCAAAAAGGCGGACCCCCAGCTCTTCCTCCAGCTTCATGATCTGCTGCGACAACGAAGGTTGCGCCACCTGCTCACGTTCCGCAGCCCGGGTGAAGCTGCCCGTCTCGGCAACCGCGCAAAAATAACGCAACTGGTGGACTTCCATAGTCAGCGCCTATTAAGAAAAGTCTAATTATATATTGGACATATACCCCGCCGGCCACTATTTTGTCGGCCAACCCCTAGCTCGACTCTAGCCGGCTGCGCACGCGGCTCAGATAGGATCGTGCATGTTCGCCAGCAACATTCAAGAATCGTTCTTTCACGCGGCGCTCTTGGGCAAGAAACACATTACCGTTCACCTTCTCAATGGCGTCAAAATCTCCGGCAAAGTGCGCTCCTTCGACAAGTACTCCGTTGTGCTTGAGACCAGCACTCTAGAGCAGCTCATCTTCAAGCACTCCATGTCTGCAGCGTTCATCTGTCACAACCCACACTGCCCGGAGTGTTTCCCCGGCGCTGCCGCGGCCCCCAACCAAAGTTCCCCTGGGCGCAATTAACGCGACGGGGCAATGCTCCGTGATTATGCAGGCTTGCATTTACTACTTATGCAAGCCCTATGTTTTTTGGGAGTGAGTCCTCAAGCTTGCCAATTTTTGACATGCAATTTGTGTCGACTTTTCCACAGGCCGGCGGCGCGTTCACCGATTCTTCATGTGACGTTTACCCTTTGAAAACAATTGCTTGCTAGCATCACGCTGATTCTGTGAGATGCACTATTTCTTGTTTTCATTTCTTGCTTTGGCGCTTATGATGGTGCGCCTCAGGTTACTTAAGTAATCTCGCCAGGTTCGTGACTTCACAGGGGAGGAATTGCCATGACGGCAAATTTTGGAAATTTGATGCGACGGATCCTCATGTTGACCTTATTTGGTTTCGTGGGCTGCGCGCTGCTTGCGGCGCAATCGACAACGGACGGCGCGATCGGCGGCACCGTGGTCGACAGCACCGGTGCTGTAGTGGCCAAAGCACAAGTGGTGATCCACAACAACGGAACCAACGCCGAGCACACGATTACCGCGGATGAGTCCGGCTACTATCGCGTGGTTTCGCTGCAGCCCGGTTCGTACACGGTCAGCGTGAACCACCCGGGCTTTGCCCCGTTCAAAGCCGAGCAGGTGATCGTTCAGGTAGGCAGCGTGACGGAAGTCTCCCCGCGCCTGAGGGTCGGTGGCGGCCAGGAAGTGGTGGATGTCACTGCTGAAGCGCCGCAGATCAACCTCTCTTCGCCGGAATTTGCGCCTACCCTGGACCAGACTGCGATTTCCAACCTGCCCATCAATGGCGGGCGCTGGTCGAACTTTGCCTTGCTGACACCGGGCGTAGTGAGTGATTCGAACGCTTTTGGACTGCTCAGTTTCCGCGGCATCAGCACCCTGCTGAACAACAACACCGTGGACGGCGCGGACAACAACCAGGCCTTCTACTCCGAAGAGCGTGGGCGCACCCGAATCGGTTACGTGGTGAGTGCTGCCGCCATTCAGGAGTTTCAGGTCAACACTT
>CAZFRV010000253.1:0-8139 GCA_964521445.1 uncultured Acidobacteriaceae bacterium | reverse complement strand
GATTTCAGCACCACGTCCTTGCTGGGCCTGGCCTCGCGATTAGTCGATGTATTGGCGATTTTATCCACCACGTCCATGCCTTCCACCACTTCGCCAAAGATGGTGTGTTTTCCGGTAAGCCAGTCGGTAGCGGCTACGGTGATGAAAAACTGCGAGCCGTTGGTGTTGGGACCGGCATTGGCCATGGCCAGCTTGCCCTTTTTGTCGAAGCTGTGCGGCGAGCCCTTGGTTTCGTCCTGAAATCTGTAGCCGGGACCGCCCATGCCGGTGCCGCTGGGGTCGCCGCCCTGGATCATGAAGTTAGGGATCACGCGATGAAAAATAGTGCCGCTGTAGAGGGGGCCGGAGCCGCCCTTGCCGCTGACCGAGTCCTTCCAGGTGCGCTTGCCCTCAGCCAGATCCAGAAAGTTTTTGGTGGTGATGGGCGCTTCCTTTTCAAACAGGCGGCAGACGATCTTGCCTTCGGAGGTATCAAATGTTGCGTAAGTTCCTTGCATGCGTGTCATTGGTTTCCTCTCTCAATCTTTCTCTGGCGTATCAAAGCCCCACCGCGATTAGCGTAGCGACCGCGAAGGGCAAGATCTCGAGGCCCACTGTTACTGAGCTGTTGGCTTAGGCGTAGGCTTGGGCGCCGGCTTCGCGGTCGATTTCCCAGCCGAGGGCTTGGCGGCGGGTCCGGGTTTCACAATCTCAATGTGCGTGATTTTCACCGGGGTCTGCAGGCGGCTGTTGCCCCCGCTGCAAGGCGCGCCACCCTGGCAAGGCATGCGGGCAATCTTCTTGACCAGCTCCACGGTCGCGTCATCGCACTGGCCGAAGATGGTGTAGCCGGTGTTCTTGTCCACATGGCCATACGGCCTCTGGCATCCGCCTTCGTCGAGGCATGGATTCAGGCTGGGCTGCGGAGCTTCGGTGATAAAGAATTGGGAGCTGTTGGTGTTCGGGCCGCGGTTGGCCATGGCTAAGCGTCCCGGTGTATCAAACAGGAGATCGGCATGAAGCTCATCTGCAAATTCATAGCCTACGTCTCCGGACCCGGTACCCGTGGGATCCCCGCCCTGAATCATGAAGCCGGGTATTACGCGATGGAAGATCACTCCGTCATAGAGCGGTTTCCCGGTGACTTGCTTGCCGGTGGCGGGATCTTTCCACGGCTTGGTCCCTTTGGCCAGCCCTACGAAGTTGGCCACCGTCTTGGGAGCCTGGCTGGGGAACAGGTCGCACTTCATATCGCCAGCGGTAGTGTGGAGAATGGCCGTCGGCGCGGGCGCAGGAGCCGGCGCTTTGCTGACGGTTTTGGGCGGAGTGTGCGTGGCATGGGTAGGCGTCGGCGAGGGTGCCTGGCCGGCTGCAGCCAGGCCGAAGGACAGCAGAATCAATAGGGTACGATCCAGCATTCATCTCTCCTCAAAAGTCCAACTGCCTATTAAAAATGGAGTGAGAACATAAGTAAAGGAGGGCTGTGGGCGGCAATCGCGGAATGAGCCTGGGTCGTGACCGCAAGGTTCGCTCGCATCGATTTAACCTTGTAACCTTTTGTCAGAGCCTCGGTAATCATCCGTGAAAGGACAGGGAACAGCCGCTACGGCAGGGACGATGTCCAATTCGATGTCCGACGAAGAGCTGATGGCGCAGGTGAGAAACGGCGTGGGCGAGATGCTGGGCGTGTTGTTCGAACGCCACCAGTCGCCGCTGTTCAACTTCTACCTGAAACTGACCGGCGATCGCACGGCGAGCGAAGACCTGGTGCAGGAGGTGTTTTTCCGCATGCTGAAATACCGGCAAAGCTACCGTCCGGAAACACCGTTCCGTGCCTGGATGTACCAGATTGCGCGCAATGCGCGAGTGGACCATTTGCGGCGGCGCCGCCCGGAAACGAGCTGGAACCCCGAGATGTCTCCGGCCGTTGCGCCCGCGGACACGGCGCAACAATCTCAGGAGACGGCACTGCTCCATCGGGCGCTGATGCGATTGCAGGAAGATAAGAGGGAAGTGCTGGTGCTGAGCCGGTTTCAGGACCTCAAGTACGAGGAGATCGCGCAGCTTCTCGGATGCGAAACCGGAACGGTGAAGACCCGGGTGCACCGCGCGCTGAAGGAGTTGCGGGAGATCTTTGACGGGCTGCAGAGCGGCAGACTTTTGCGTGGAAAAAGTTCGGAAGGGGCGGGTGCTTGGCCCGGCCCCGGGAGTGTGCAATGAAGTGCGAAGAGATGGAAGAGTTGCTGCCGGATTACATCCAGGGCAAGCTGAATTCTGACAGTTCGGCGCGTGTGGAAGAGCACATTGAGCAATGCTCCGCGTGCCGCGAAGAAGTCGAGATATGGAACAAGCTGGCCCTGCTGCCGATGGAGCGGCCGAGTGAATCGTCACGAACGCGGTTTCAGGCCATGATCGAGAGCTATCAGGAGGGCCGCTGGGAGAAGGCCAGCCTGGCCGCAGAGCGCAAGAAATTTCTGGGTGTGGGCGACCTCGTGCATTGGTTGCGGACGCCGTCGCTGAGCGCGGCCTGGGCCTGCGTGTTGCTCGTAGCCGGGTTTCTGGGCGGGCGGTACATCGATCGCGAAAACACCAACAGTCAACAGCTCGCGGCGCTGCAGACTGAGCTGCACAAAACCAGCCAACTGGTGGCGATTTCGCTTTTGCAGCAGCAGTCGGCCAGCGAACGCCTTGATGGAGTGCAGCGGAGCACGCGGCTGGAGCCCGATCCCCAGATTCTGGACGCTCTACAGAACACCCTGCGTAACGACACCAGCGTGGACGTTCGCCTAGCTGCAGTGGATGCGTTAAGCCATTTCGGCAAGCGTCCTGAAGTCAGCCGAGGGTTGGTAGAGGCGCTGGACAGCGAGCAATCGCCCATGGTGCAAGTGGCGCTGATTGATGCCCTCGTGGATCTTCACGATGCCAACGCGGTGGAGTCGCTCAAGCGTTTGCAGCAGGCCCCGAACCTTGATCCCACGGTACGCAAGCATGCCGATTGGGGTGTCCGGCAGTTGAGCTGAGTGCAGAACCACCGGGCACAGTGATGAATCCCTATCGTAAGCAAGAAGGTTGATGGGAAGGAGAGCAATCATGAGAAATCGAGTACTTCTCGGCCTACTGTCGGTTCTGACTCTGTTTTTTCTGTCACACGGGCCGGTCGGCAGCGTCCAGGCAAACGGTTCGGCCCTTGGGCGCCACGACCACGACGATGACAACGAATCCGGCATGCCCTTGCGCGAGCAGGAGACCATCCGCAAGTCATTTACGGTAGGCGACGCGCACAAGCTGCTGGATGTGGACAACGTGTTTGGCTCGGTGGAAGTCGTGGGCGGAACCGGCGACCAGGTGCAACTGGTAGTCACGAAGACTCTCCGCGCGGAGTCCAAGGAGCGGATGGAGGCGGCCAAGAAGGAAGTCACCCTCGATGTCACCGACCAGCCCGACCTGCTCAAGCTCTATGTGAATGGCCCGTTCCGCTGCAATTGCAATTGCGACGGCGACGGTTGTAGCGGCGGCTGGCACGGAGACCGTGGCTACGTGGTGAAGATGGATTTTCAGCTCCAGGTTCCGCGCAACATCGATTTGAAACTCAAGACTGTGAATTCTGGCCGGGTCACCGTGCGCGACGTGATCGGCAATTTCTCCGTCAACAACGTGAACGGTGGCATTGACCTGACGGATGTAGGCGGTGGTGCAGCCCGCGCCCGAACCGTCAACGGCGGCGTGAAAGTGGTCTTCCGCGAGAACCCAAAGCAGAACTCCGAGTTTGGGACGATCAATGGACCCATCGAACTGTATTTCACACACGGCCTGTCCGCCGACTTCCGCTTCAAGAACTTCAACGGCGGCGTCTATAGCGATTTCGAAATGACGTCCTTGCCTGCGTTGGCGCCCACCACGGAGCGCCACGACGGTAAATTCGTTTTCCGTACCTCTCGCTATACCGGCGGCCGCGTGGGCGCCGGCGGACCGGAGATCAAAGCTGACAACTTGAATGGAGACATCCGCATTCTCGAACGCCATGAGTAAATTTATGAACCGACTAAAACTTTATTCGCTTGTTACTTTCGCAATCATCGCTATCTTGATGTTTGGCGCGCAGTTACTGGCGGCGCAGGCCGCGGACAACAACCGCATCACGGTTCCCTTGACCGATCCCTCTCGTCCGGCGCAGGTCCGGGCCCACTTACTCAGCGGCAGTATCACGGTCAAAGCCTATGACGGCAAAGACGTGATCGTGGAGGCCAAGACCCGCGGCGACGAGGGCGACGAAGACAGGCCCGAGCGGCGGCATGAGGGAAATCTCAAGCGCATCCCCATGAACTCCACTGGCCTGAACGTCGAGGCGGAGAACAACCAGGTCCGCATAAGCACGGACTCCTTCCGGCACGCCATCGATCTCACCTTGACCGTGCCCGTACACACTTCCCTCTCACTGAAAACCGTGAATAACGGCAACATTACGGTGACTGGCGTGGATGGCGAGCTGGATGTAGACGATATCAATGGCGAGGTGACTTTGAAGAACATCTCCGGGAGCGCCGTAGCCCACGCTCTGAACGGAAAAGTGCTGGTAACGTTCAATCGCGTGGACCCGCAGAAACTGATGGCGTTCAGTTCACTGAACGGCGACATTGACGTGACCTTTCCTGCCGACATCAAGGCCACTCTCAGCATGCGCACCGATAACGGCGAGGTCTATAGCGACTTTGATATCCAACTGCAAGCCACTGCGCCCCAGCAAACCACGGATGACCGTCGCGGCAAAGGCGGAAAATACTTGGTGCGTGTGGAAAAGACGGTCAAAGGCACCATCAACGGCGGCGGCCAGGAGATCCAGTTGAAGAACTTTAACGGAAACATCTACATCAGGAAGGCGGGCGGAAAGTAAGCGACAACAGGAATCCGAATCGTCCTGGTACCCACATCATTTCTTGCCTTCCGCTTGAATTTCGCGGGCCGTGTGCTCGACGTCGCGCATAACGCGCATGAAGTTGCCGCCGAGAATCTTCAGAATGTCTTCACGGCTATAGCCGCGTTCCATGAGCGCATGGGTGATTTTGGGCAGGTCAGCGGCAGAATCGATTCCCGCGGGCAATGAGGTGACGCCATCAAAGTCCGAGCCCAGCCCCACGTGGTCAATACCGGCAACCTTGGCCACGTGGTCAATATGATCAATCAGAGATTTCAAAGGAGGCCGCGGGAACTGCGAGGCCCACTTCTTCTCGACCGCCGCGTACTCGTTGTAGGTCACGGGGCTGCCGTCGGCGTGGGCGTGCGTTTTCTTGAAGGCATCGACGTCGGCTTCCTCCTCTTTGACCTTCTCCGGATCAGATGCTTGCTTGCGGTAGGCTTCGTCCACGAACGAGGAGTTGAAATTCACCATGACAACACCGCCGTTCCTGGAAATGGCGCGCAGCATGTCATCGGTCATATTGCGGGGATGATTGGTCAGTGCCCGCGACGACGAATGCGACGCGATTACCGGGGCCCGGCTCACCTGCAACGCCTGGTAAAAAGTTGCGTCGGAGACGTGGGAAATGTCCACGATCATGCCCAGGCGGTTCATCTCGCGCACGACTTCCTTGCCAAAGTCAGTCATGCCGTCATGGTGGGCGACGTTGGCGTCTTGAATGTCACCTGAAGAATCGGCCCATTCGTTCGTGTTGGACCACGTCAGGGTCATGTAACGTACGCCCAGGCGGTAGTACTCGCGCAGCAAGCGAATATCGTTCTCAATAGCGTGGCCGCCCTCGATGCCCATGAGCGCAACAAATTTGTGCTGGCTGTGGGCGCGCACGATGTCGTCGGCGGTGAACGCCATGCTCATCTTGTCGGGATGACGCGCTGCCTGCTGATAGACGCTGTCAATCAGATCCATGGTGCGCTTGGCGTAATGGCCCTTGAAGTCCGGCTCGACCCAGATGGAAAAGAACTCCGCGCCCAAGTTGCCTCTTTGGATCTTGCCGAAATCCATATGGCCGTCGGAGACCGGCGTGTCCTGGGCGAGATCGAAGTGTTCATCCAGGAAGCGCTGCGGAGTATCCGCATGAGAATCAATGATCAAGGCTGATTGGTGGATGGCTTGGGCGTCGCTAGAGACCTTTGCGGCGGCTTGATTGTCTGAGCTTCGGGCTTGGGCCAGCGAGAGAAGAGAGATTAGAACGCAGGATGCAAGGAATAATGTGGGCTTCATTCACGGGCAATTTTATCAGCCGTCGTGTTCGCCTCGCGCCATTCCGTATAACGGTCCGAGACCATCACGTGGAAGCACCAGGTACGGCGTTCTTCCGCGGCTTCCACCAGTCCCTGGTCGCGCAGGTTCTTCAGGTAGTCTTCAGTCCACTGATGCTCCGCCTTGGTCAGGCCGCGTCGCGCCAGGTCCACGGTGATGCCCGCCATGTGCGACGAAGATACTTCGCCCGTCTCCGGGGCGGCATTGCGATTGTGGCGGCGCAACTTTTGCTGCTGCTCCATGGTGCGCACAGCGGAGTTGACCTGCATTGGCGTATGAAATTCTTTGTAATAGGCGGTGCTCATGTCCACGAGAAACTGATTGGTCCACGGCCGGGCATAGCGTTTGTCCGCAGCGATCGCCGCGCTCCAGCGCAGGGCCTGCGTCTCCTGGATCGGCACCAATTCGCCGGTGCGTTCCAGCTCCAGCAACTGCTCCTGGTCGGCAATCCGCGGCAGTTGCAGGCGGTCAATCTCTTCGTTCTGGCGGGTCATCGAGTCGCGCGATCCGCGCAGGACCGGGTTCCACTTGACGTGGCGATAGTGGGCATGCCGCCGGGTCGCCTTGTGGACGGTGGCGGTAGCGGGGAACGCCGGCCTGGCGGTCAAGACCGCGGTCATGAAGATCAGGGACGAAGTGATCAACCTGCTGTTAGCGCTCATCGGGTGCCGTCTAGCCTGCTCCTAACGACTATATTGGATGGCGAATTCTAAACCAGAGCTGCCGCGATACTACTCAGATATTTACCTGAAATAGAAAAAAAAGCATAACCAGTTGGGCAACCCCGCTAGCCCGACTTTGGTAACAAAATCGGCAAGCCGGGCATTGCGCGCCGGTTTCGTAATATGTTCGCTTTCGGCGAAGCCAGGGTGTTCGCCGCAGCCGCAAGAAAGTCTGTTGCTGCCGTTCCCCTTGGGGTACAACTCTGGTGTCTGATGAAGCCAGGAGGAGAAACATGCTCAAGAGACTGCTCTCACTAGTCATGGCCTTGACCGCCCTCGCAGCCAACGCCACGCAAACGGCTACGGAAAAGCTGCCCGTGCGGCGGGTGGTGCTTTATAAGAACGGCGTCGGGTACTTCGAGCATACCGGCCAGGTGCATGGCAGCCAGGAGCTCAAGATTGATTTTACCAGCTCGCAGCTGAATGACGTTCTCAAGTCATTGACTGTGTTGGACTTGAACGGAGGAAAGATTTCCGGGGTGGGCTACAACTCGGTAGCGCCTATCGGCGAGCAGCTGAAGGCCTTGCGCCTGCCGCTCGATGAATCCACCACGCTGGAAGGGTTTCTCAACGCCTTGCGCGGCACCCGCATCGACGTCCGCAACGGAGCAGTCCCGGTCTCCGGACGCTTGCTGAGCGTCGAAGAAAGAGTCACGCGCAAAGGGCAGGAAGAGACCAGCAAGACGCTGGAGATTTCGCTGGTCACCGAAGATGGGACGGTGCGCACGTTTCCGCTTACCTCTACGACCAGCGTCCGCGTGGCCGACCATGATTTAGGCGAAGAGATAGCGAAATATCTCACCCTGGTGAGTTCCGCCCGCGATCAGGACCTGCGCCAGATGAGCATCGCCACCTCCGGCACGGGAGACCGCAACATCTTCGTCAGCTATATCAGCGAGGTACCGGTATGGAAGAGCACGTACCGCATATTGCTGCCTACCAAAGCGGACGCGTCGCCACTGCTGCAAGGTTGGGCCATTGTCGATAACACCGTCGGCGAAGACTGGAAAGATGTGGAGCTTTCTCTGGTGGCAGGAGCGCCGCAGTCGTTCATCCAGGAGCTGTCCAGGCCGTATTACACGCGGCGTCCGGTGATCGGGCTGCCCGAGGCGGCCATGCTCACTCCGCAGACACATGAGGGGACGATGGAAGACTCGGATCGTCTTGTGACCTCCGCTGAGCTGTCGGCGCCGCCGGCGGCGC
>CAZFRV010000252.1:0-4797 GCA_964521445.1 uncultured Acidobacteriaceae bacterium | reverse complement strand
CACCGGCATCCCCGCCGGGAGCGACATCGAATACGCCGACGAAGTCACAATGCTAAAGGCCATCGAAGGACGCAGAGAACTATGAGGGATTCTGATGATTGGGTAATTTGGCAAGTGGGGTGACTCGGCAAGCCCCGTCGGCATTAGGCCCCGCGCCGCCTTGCCGATTACTCGATTACCAAGTTACTCGACGGTTCTAACTCCGCAGCTTTGACAGCAAGTCCTGTGGGTGAACAGGTTTGGCGAGGATCTCAAACTCGTGGCCTTGGGCTCGGGCTTTTTCCAGCAAGTCGGCTGTGGCAGCCTGGCCTGAAAAAAGGAGAATCTTACAGCCGGGCAGAATCGCCCGGATCTGGATCGCGGCTTCAATGCCGTTCATGTCCGGCATGATGACGTCGCTGATCACCAAGTCAGGACGGCTCGCCCGAGCACGATCCACGGCGGCAGTTCCGGTGTAAACGGCGACAGCATCGAACCCGTTCTGGTTGAGGATGATGGCTAAGGTATCGGCAATTACGCGTTCATCGTCCACAACAAGAACGCGTGGCTTCGCAGGCTGGCCGTTTGCTGTCAAAACGCTACTCCTAACACCTTCCTTAAATTATACGCGCAGCCCCCCTCTTCGGCTCTCCATCCGAGATCGATTGCGGTTCATGAGGGCCGCCTTGCTTTTTGAGCGGAACTCGCTGTCACGCCCGGCGGCGTTTCCTCTGTTGCAAGACCCTCTTATGACGTGCAACCTCTTCTTCGCACAGCATCGTGCCGCGGCAGTTGGGCGCCCCGCAATGGCAGCGCGCATCTTCACCCGGCTCGGCGTCGTAGATGTTGTAATCGTACGTGAGCTCTTCTCCGGCGGCGATGTCGCGGATGGCAATGATCCAGACCCGGCCCTTGAGCTGGTCGCTTTCGCAGTTCGGGTCGCAAGAGTGATTGACAAAGGCAGCCATGCCAAAGCCGTCAATCACCGTCTTGCCCCCGTCCATGCCGAATAGATAGGTGACGTCGCCTTCGGCATAGAGGCCGTTTGTCTGCTTGGCTCGCAGACGCGGCCCCGTATATTCCACCACGAGCGTACCTTTTGGGACCGGCGCGGTGGTGTACACGCCTGCGCCATGCAACAGCGACGATCGAATAATCAGACTCATCTGCATGCTTTGCGGCCGGCGGCGACAGCTCCCGCGACAGCTTATCGGCTACGGCCTGCGGCTTTTTCAGTCTGTTTTTGACGCTGGACGGCGCGCTGCAAGGTCTTGTCCAGAGCGGCCTTGGCGGAGTCGTACTCTTGCGCCGATATTCTTCCCTGAAGCCTCTCCGCTTCCAATTGAAAGATCTCTTCCTTCATTGCTTCCATTATCAGTTGCGAGCCGGCGGGCCGTCTTTCGGCCGGGGCGGCCGCTGGTTGTTTTGAATTGTAGACATAAGTCGCGCCCGCGGCCAGGAAAAGCGTGAGCACGGCCAGAAACAGCCATTGTGAAGAATGCAGGGGATCGGGCTTTTCATTGGGCACGCCCAGTCCGCCTCCGGGACGATTGTCTTCTTGCCCCTGTGGCTGCGCTTGACCCTGGCTTGCCCCGGCCTGCTGCTGCGGAAACTCTCCCGACCCGGACAGTTCGAACGACAAGCTTTGTGCCGGGGAAACATCCGCGGCCGCATGCACCTCGATTCCGGTCAAGTTGGGATCGATCGGCCAGGGGCTTGTTCCTTGAAACACGGCTCCACTGCCTCCCGCAAATTGCATTCCCCGGACGGTAACCACGTAGAAGTGATCGGCGGGCATCACCAGCTTGGGCTGCAGAGTGGCCTTGCCTGCATAGGGCAGCGTGTACACCAGTTGAAGCTGCGTGACGCCGGGCCGCAGAGGATGCATCATGGCATACCTGTTCTTTTCCTTCTGCGGAACCACGCTGGCGTTGACGGGCATGCCGTTCTGGGACGCGGCCTGGGCGAGTTTGACGCTAGCGCCTTCAGGAAGGTAGAACTCAAAGGTCGGCTGCGTCACCGCCGGCGAAGAGGAGTTGCTGATGCGAAAGAGCTCGATCACCCGCAGTTCAGTGGACGTGGCTTGATACACCTCAGACTGGTCGAGCAACCTGAGTCCAGGCACATTGGCGACAGCGTTGTACACCGTGACCTGAACGCGATTGACATTCGCCGGCACGGGCTCGTGATAGTTGACGTTATCGTGCCGGACCTGAATCAGGTGCATGGCATTTCCGTCGGTCATGTTGAATTTGAATTCGCCGTGTTCATCGGTTTTGGTTCGCGCTTCCTCTTCCATCCCTTGCCCCAGCTTGAGTAGGACTACGTCGTCCCCGGCGGAGGGGCGTTGGCTGGTTCCGTTGGTGACTACGCCGCGGATAGGACGCTTCTGAGCGGCCGCGGCCAGCGAGAAAAAGATGAGTGCAAAAACGATGCCGGCGTGCTTCAAAGCAGTAGGCTCCTTCAGGGTCGAACAGCTTCCAGGCTTTCGATTTCTGCCAGCAGCCGCGCCGCCTCCGCTTCCATGGCGAAGCGCATGCCTTCATAATCCGCCTGGCTGAACTTGCCCGACTTGAACTCAAAATTCAGGTCGCGCAGATTCTCGTACACTACTTCCTTGCGTTCATGCAGATACTCGAGACGGGTCTTGTCCACGCCAGTGTCCACGTCCCGGCTGGGAAGAAAAATGAAGATCAGCGTTCCCGCGGCGAACGCGCTGCAAGCGATTGCCACTACGGCTTGAAAGGTTTCCGGGCTCATATCTCGGTCTCCCGGCGCGCGCGGGCTCGAAACGCCTCCAGGTGTGGATCCAAGGCAATGTCAAACTCAGCTGGTTGGGCCTGATCAGCCGTGCGTTTTCGCCAATGACGAACCAGGATGATGGCCAGCAACAGCCCCAACCCCAGCACGGCTGGCGGCAGAATCCAGACCCAAAGCTCCAAGCCGTGGGTAGCCGGCTCCACCACTGCGGTCACACCCCAGGTCCGCCGGAACCAGTTCAGCACCGCTTCGTCATCGCTTTGCTCTTGAATACCGGCGAGTTGACCGGCGCCGGGGCTGCCGCTGCCAGTAAGAGCGTGCAGCTCCCGGATCATGCGATCGGAGTTGGGGCAGCCCACATGGTTGCATTTGAGCAGCATCTCGGCGCAGCCGCAGGAACACATGATCTTGTCGCCCAGCCTCTGGAAGCGGGCTTCCCGGGTGTCAGTACCCATGAGCAGGATTACCGCGTAGGCAAGAAGCAGGAGTTCAGCCAGCCGTTTCATCTACGGGCTCCTCAAGGGCTGCAGTGTCCGTTCGTCCATGGCACCAACCGTTACAGCCGTGGGAACAGTAGCCCGGATCGCGGCCGCGTTCGGCACCAGCGCCAGGCCGGTTCCTAAGATCACTATGAACACTCCGATCCACACCCACGAGACCAAGGGGTTGATGAAGGCTTTGATGATGGGATGCCCCGTGTCTGGGTTCCTGCCCTCATAGATTACGTAGAGATCTTCCCGAAATGTGGAATGATCGGCCACGATGTGATCCGGCTGTCCGCCGTTGGCTTTGAAGAAGCGCAGTTCGGGATTCAGACGGGTCAGGTATTTGCCGTCGCGGTAGACGTCCAGAGAGGCGGCTTCAGAAGAATAATTGGAGTTGTCGTCCTGGGTGTATTCCTGGCCCACCAACGAGTAACGTCCGATATTCAGCTTATCGCCAAGCCCCATCTCCTGCTCTTTATCCTGGTTGAAAGCCAGTCCGGCCATTCCCACCACGATCACGACTACGCCGAAGTGAACGACATATCCGCCGTAGCGCCGCATGTTGCGCCGCGTCAGGTGATACATGGCTCCAAAGAGATTCGTGTTCAGCTTTCCCTGAAGCACCCGTCCCCCGCGGACAAATTCGGAAAGAATGGTCGCGATCACCAGCGTGCTGATCACAAACGCGGCCCAAGAATAGAAGATGGAAACCTGCGTCCAGGGGCGCATGCCACCGAAAATCAGCAATGCGCCGAGGAGCACCGCGGTGATCCCGGGAATGGCGAAGTTACGCCGGATGCTGGCGAAAGAAGTGCTGCCCCAAGCCAGCAAGGGTCCAACACCTGTAAGGAAGATCAAGAAAAGGCCGATGGGGATGGTGATCTTATTGAAGAAGGGCGCCCCAACCGTAATCTTGTACCCCCGGATCCATTCCGAGAAGATCGGGAACAGCGTCCCGCACAGCAGGGCAAAGGTGGCGCCCAGGAGCACCACATTGTTGAACAGGAAGCTCGATTCCCGAGAAACCAGGGATTGCAGCTTGTTCTCCGAAGCCAGATGACTTCTGTTCTTCACGTACGCCACGATGCAGACCACGGCAACGATGGCCAGGAAAGTAACGAACCAGGAGCCGATGCTGGACTGCGCAAAAGCGTGTACCGAACTGACGATGCCGCTGCGCGTCATCAGCGTGCCCAGGATGGAGAGCATGAAGGTGATGAAGATCAGCCAGACGTTCCAGATTTTCATCATGCCGCGCTTTTCCTGCATCATCACCGAATGCAAGAAGGCGGTGCCCGTAAGCCAGGGGAGCAGGGAAGCGATTTCCACCGGGTCCCAGCCCCAGTATCCGCCCCAGCCCAGGACGGCGTAGGCCCAGTGCGCGCCCAGAAAAACGCCGCAGGTCAGGAAAAGCCAAGTCACCATGGTCCAACGGCGTGTAATGTGGATCCATTTTTCGCCGGGATAACGCATGATGAGCGCGGCCAGGGCAAAGGCGAAGGGCACGGAAAACCCGACATAGCCCAGGTACAGCATGGGCGGATGGATGACCATTTCTGGGTACTGCAGAAGG
>CAZFRV010000251.1:0-8414 GCA_964521445.1 uncultured Acidobacteriaceae bacterium | reverse complement strand
TAACTGGTGTTGGCGTTCATGTCTTCGCCGCCGTTGCGCTCGATGAGCTTTCCGAATTCATTGGCCTTGACGAATTTGTCGGCCGCGGCGATGTCGTCTTTCCAGGCCTTTTCGAGTTGCTTCAGCTTCGCTTCATCGCGGCCAACCGTCTTGTCGCGCTCCGCGATGTAGGCCGCATACGCGGTTTCGACTTTCGCGAGCGCCGGTTTTTCCGCGGCGTAGTCGGTGGTGCCAATCTTGTCGGTGCCCTTGAACGCCATGTGCTCGAACATGTGGGCCAGGCCGGTGATTCCCTGGACTTCCTGGGCGGAGCCTGCGTCCACACGCGTATAGAACGAAAACACCGGCGCTTCCGGACGTTCCATGATGATCACAGTCAGGCCGTTGGCCAGTTTCTTGACCGTGATTTGTTTCTCAAATGAGGCGATGTCTTGAGCGTGTCCGACAAGCGCGAAAAGCAAAAGACAATAAAAAGGGGCAAAAAAACGAGAAAAGCGAATCTTCATAAGACGATAACGATCCCTTTTAGGGTATCGCAGCGAAGCGATCGTTTCAAACGCCGCGAGGGTGAAAAAGGTTAAGAAATGTTTGTACTTTCAGACGAAATCGGCCCTGGTTGGGGAGATGCAGAGCCGGTTCAACTGAGTTGGCTAAGGCCAAAAACTTACCACCAACGAATGTTCAGGAGCAAGAACATCGCCGATCTTCGGTATGATGTTGCGCTTATGAAACAGCTTCGACTTCTTGTGCTCGTCTTTGTGTGCGCCGGCTCCGCCTTCGCCCAGAAAGGCGGCTTTACCCTGGAACAGGTAATGAGTTCGCCGTTTCCCACCGGCCTGACCGCAGCTGCGCAGGCCAACCGCATCGCCTGGGTGTTTAACAGGAAAGGCGAGCGCAACGTCTGGGTGGCTGACGCGCCCGGATTCGAGGCCCGCCAAGTCACCCACTACCAGGGTGACGACGGCCAGGACATCTTCTCTCTTCGTCTCACGCCGGACGGCAAGACCGTGGTCTATGCCCGCGGTTCCGAAGTCAGCGGGGAGGGCAACGTAGCCAACCCGGCCAGCGAACTCAAAGAACCCAAGCAGCAAGTTTTGGCGGCGGACGTTGAAACCGGCAAGCCGCTTCTGCTCGGCGAGATGGGCTGCACTGAGGAAGATTGCGAAGACGTTCAGCTCTCTCCCGACGGCCGATGGGCGGTCTGGCAAGGCCCAAAGCACCATCTGTGGCTGGCGCCGGTCGCTGGCGACAAGCCGGCGCGGCAGTTGACCGAACTACGCGGAGAAGAGTCCGAACCGCAATGGTCGCCGGACGGACGCCACTTGGCCTTTGTGTCCAACCGCAAGAGCCACAGCTTTGTCGCCATTCTCGATCTCCGGCCGGACGCGACAGCGGAGCGCGTGCGCTACCTCGCGCCCAGCGTGGACCGCGACTTCGCGCCGCGCTGGTCACCCGACGGCAAGCAACTCGTCTTCATCCGCACCGCCGGCGCGGAAAGCCACTTGCCACTGATTCCCATCCGCCCCTGGCCCTGGGCTATCTGGCTGGCTAACGCCGAGAGCGGAGAAGCGCACGAACTCTGGCATAGCGGTAAAGAGCGGAATGATTCGTTGCCACCGTTTGCTTCGCAGTCGCTGAAGTTCACGGCTGCCGGAAAGATCTTGTTTTGCTCGGAGCATGATGGACACAACCATCTCTACGCGGAGCCCTTGCAGGGCGGGGGCGAGTCACTGCTTACGCCGGGGGACTTTGACGTGGAAGACGTGGAACTCTCTCCCGACAAGATGGTTGTGTTGTACACGTCAAATCAGGATGACGTTGAGCGACGGCATATCTGGCTGGGCGATTTTGCCGGAACCGGACGCATGTTCTCTACTTTCAAGCGGGTCCAATTAACGCAGGGAGCAACCATTGAGTGGCATCCCGTGATGCTGGCCGACGGCAAGACTGTTGTCTCCTTCGGTTCCAGCTCTACTTCGCCGGCCATGCCTTATCGGCTCACGGCGAGCGGTCGTGAAATGATCGCGGCAACTGCGCTGCCCAAGGATTTTCCGTCCGCGCAATTGGTCACTCCGGAAACCGTGACGTTCAAAAGCGAAGACGGTCTGGAGATCCACGGCCAGCTCTTTGTTCCGCATAAGGGCAAACTGCCGGGCGCCGGCGCCGCGCTGATTTTTGTTCATGGCGGGCCGCCTCGGCAGATGATGCCCGGCTTCCATTCCATGTACTACTACCACAACGCCTACGCCGAGAATCAGTATCTGGCCAGTCTGGGCTACGTGGTGCTGTCAGTGAATTACCGGCTGGGCATCGGGTACGGCCGCGCCTTCCGGGACCCGTCCAACAGTGGCTGGCGTGGATCGGCCGAGTACAAAGACGTGCTGGCCGGCGCCAAGTACTTACAAACCCTCTCTTACGTCAATCCCAAGCGTATCGGGATATGGGGAGGGTCCTATGGAGGCCTGCTGACGGCGCTGGCGCTAGCGCGCAACTCTGACATCTTTGCCGCAGGCGTGGACTTTCATGGCGTTCATGATTGGTCGGCGCTCATGGCCCGGCGACAGAGCGGGTCGGAGGAGGCTCCGGATTACAAAGAAGCCTTGAAACTGGCTTACGAATCGTCGCCGATAGCTGCGGTCGATACCTGGAAGTCGCCAATACTGCTCATGCACGGCGATGACGACCGGAATGTCCCCTTTCAGCAAACCACCGATCTGGTACAGCGCCTGCGCCGGCAGAATGTGGACTTCGAAGAGATCATCTTCCCCGACGAGATCCATGACTTCCTGCTCTGGAAGACCTGGGTGCGCGGCTACCAGGCAACGGCCGACTTTTTCAACAGAAGATTGGGCGCTGGGGGTAAGCAAGCTCAATGATCAAGAACCGGGTGGAAACGGGAACCAGACTTCTTTCGGTACAGGCCGGAAACAGCTGAGCCTTTTTATTGTTTCTTGCCTGCCATGGCAGCTTCGAGTAATGCTGCCTGATCGTTACGGTTCATTTGCTTCGCCAAATCCAGTGCGGTTTCACCCTGCTTGGTTTTGGCGAATGGATCAGCTCCGTGTTCCAGCAGGAAGCGCGTCAATTCGACCGTTCCGGCGTTTAGTAAAGGCGTGAAACCGTCATCAGCGCGTGCGTTCACGTTGGCTCCGTGGGCGATCAGCGTCCTCGCAATATCGAGATCCCGCGCGTTGGCAATGAGCGGCGTCTTGCCTTTGTTGTCGGCAAGGTTGGGATCGGCGCCCGCGTCAATCAGGATGCGCACGACTTCTTTCAGGTTCACTTCCTTATCTTTGTAGTGATATGCCTGGAGGCAGGCAATGAGCGCGGTCGTCCCGTCCTGGCCGCGACGGTTGGCGTCGGGTTTGTACTTCAAGATTTCTTGCACGACGGCGGGAATCCCGGAGCCTGCGGCCCTGACCAGCACGTCCGGCGCGGTAGGATCGGCGCCGGACCCGATGAGCAATCGTACCGCGTCCATCTTTCCGGCGAAGGAGGCGCGCTTCAGAGCCTCGGTCTTTGCGTCCGGATCCTTGATGCCGGCACTCAGCAGGGAGCGCAACATCTCAACATCACCTCGCTGGGCGGCGTTTTCAAGTGCAGTGCCGGGCATGCCCCTTGGAGGTTGAACCGGCTCATTGGACACAGTCACACCTGCCGCTATCAAGTCGCGAACCGCGTCGGCGTTTCCCCAACGCGCCACATTCGTCAGAAACTCCGATGCTTTTGGTGACGTGAAGTCAAACTTCTCATGCATCAGCGCTGGAACTGTCTCGCCGTTGCCTTTAGTCCAGCGTTCCACACCGGAAAGACGGTCTATGGTGTCCTCCAGCCTTGACACGCTTTCCGGCATTCCGACCTGCTCGCCAGCGTAATCGACAACCTCCTTCTTCCTGCCATCGATAGAAATGGAGGTTTTGTACATTGGTAGATCGGTCGCGCCCCACATGTAATTGTCTTTGAGGGAGAAATAGTCGGCCGCGTGAAACGCTTCCACCATCTCTGAAACCACATCACCTGACACCGAAGCGCGATGGGACCCCGTAATGGCCACGAATGAGCCACCCTCATACAGCACTGCACCGTCTCCATGTACTTCGACCCTATAGCTTGGACACGCCCCAAAGCATCCAGTCCGCGACAAGACGATCTTCACCGAATTCCAATTGTGTACCTGCGGAAACGGGACGTGTTTGGGCGACTGCTGTAGGAGCGCGCGGACCGCCAATTCGATCTCGAACTGCGCCGGCACAGGATGGCCCTGGTCTTCAAATGGCCGGAAGTGCAGTTGCATCCCCGTTTTTTCCGCTTCGGAAACTAAGGCCTTCAGCATCTCGCGTTGCGACTTCTTCAAATCCTTGGGGTCGGTGTCATCTTCGCTTTCGAATTTGGCTGAAGAGACGTTTCCCTGCTCGTCCACGAGGAGTTTCACCGGAACCATGCCAACTACCTGCAGGTCGGGAAACCGGGCGAAGTCCATTCGGATGACAGGCACTGCGCCAACAAGGTGCGCCGCAACTTCGTCATCGTCTGGAGATATTGGCTCGCGGGCTTGCGCCTTGGCTTCATGACATACAACCGGCGGTGTGAGGACTGCAGCCAACACGATGATTAACGATCGGAAATGGCCGCTCATGAAGACGATCACCTCAGCTAGTAAAGTCTAGACAGTGCAAGTGCGTCGCGCAAACAACGCCGCCCGGTCGCAAGCATCGGCGGAACATCCTTGTGAACTCGTCTTTCTTTGCGCGATTTCTCTAGGTTGGAGTTCGTCGCTTCGTCCCCGTAAGCCTTTGAAAACAAAAAGCAGGCGGAAGATATACCGTTACCTTCGTAACTGTGGGGACGTGTTCTTTTGGGCAGCCCAGAGAGGGTCTTTAGGGTATGATCATGCCTCCTCTCCCAGGGTACTTGCATAGGTACATCGACAAAATGCAAGAGACCACTGAACCTACCGCCGCCAGCACGCCTGCAGCTCCCCGTACTGACCGCTTGGAATTGGTCAAGGAGTTGGCTCGGGGAAGCATTGGAGTCGTCCACAAGGCCAAGAACCCGCAACTCGGGCGCGTGATTGCTTTGCGCCAGTTTGAGGTGCCGCAATGGCTGGACGACGTCAACGAACTCCTCAAGAAGATCCTCGCCGAGGCCAAGGCCGCTGCCGCGCTTGACCACCGTAACATCGCCCGCTTGTATACGTGCGGTTACAAGGGGTTTACGGTTTTCATGACAGCGGAGTTTATCGAAGGCCAGAGCTTGAAGGAGCTCTTGGCGGCGCGCTCACCGGAGTTTCCAGAGATTCTGTCGATTGCCAAGCAGCTGTGTGAGGCCCTGGACCATGCCCACGCAAAAGGCGTTTTTCACCATTTTCTCAATGCATCGAACATCAAGATTCAATCCGACGGCACCTTGAAGGTCCTCGACTTCGGCCTGATCAGGGACAAACATCTACTTTCGCAAACGCCGGCCAAGAAGCTCGAAAACGAACCCTATCTTTCGCCCGAGCAGGTACGAAACAAGATGCCGGACCGCGCCGCCAATCTGTTCAGTGTGGCGACGATCCTGTACGAGCTCTATACGGCCAGAAACCCGTTCGCTGGAATGCATCTGGGAGAGGTGGATCGGGCCATCGTTGACGTGAATCCGCATCCGCTCAACATGGCGCATCCGCGTGTCCCACCAGCGATCTCCTCAGTCATTCTGAAGGCGCTGTCCAAGGATCCCACGGACAGGTATGCCACCGGGAAACAGCTGGTCGCTGCCTTGGAAGATGCCATGAAAGGCGAACCTGCGCGGGTGACAGCGCCGGCGGTGAAGCCCGCGGCAATCGCGGCGGCCAAGCCCGTGTCGGCGAAGCCTTCCAGCGCGCAACCAGCCAAGCCGTTCGTCCAAGAGACACCTCTGGCGAATGGGGCTGGCTCAGCCACGGCCAAAGTCATGCCCGTGGCGCCGAGTCCCGCGCGTGTGCAGGTGCGTTCGCTGAATCAATGGAAGCTGGTCGGTGCGGTAGTGAGCTGTCTCCTTGTGGTCGCGGTGCTGGCGTTTTTGTTTCAGCGGAAGCCCTCGGAGGCCGCTGACAAGGCGGAAGCTCAGCCGCCAGCATCGAGTAAGCCGGTCAAGGCCCCCACACCCTCTCCGGTAGCCAGCGCGCCGGAGACAGTGGAACCTGAACCGCTAGCGCCGCTGGATACCTCCTCAGATTCGGCCATGACCAGACACGGCAGGAATGTGCGCGCTCCAAGAGCGGCCGTCGCAGCTCCCGTTTCGGTTACCCCCAGCGAGGCTGTGATCACTGTTTCGTCGGTGCCGCCCGACGCCACGATCGAGATCGAAGGACTCGCAGGACAGTCATGGAGGACCCCGCAAATTATAGGTTCGTTGAAACCAGGCTCTTACAAGATTACGGTCAGCAAGCCCGGCTATGCGCCTGATGTCCGGACGGTTCAGCTGGGCGCTGGCAACCGCATGGCGGTGGATGTGCGCCTTACGGTGGTCAAAGGGTTCTTAAATGTCGCCGGATCTCCCGCGGGCGCCAGCGTCCTGATTGACGGCAAGGATACCGGCAAGGTGACACCAGCCGCTTTCATGCTCGAGCCCGCGGCCCATAATGTGGTCCTGCGCAAAGCGGGTTACCTCGATGCTGAATCTGACATCCAGCTGGCTGCCGGCCAGACGGTCGGTTATTCTCCCAGCCTGATGGTGGCCGGCCGAACCGACAATATCAAGATTATGGGGGGCGGCGTAGGGAAGATTTTTGGTGGTGGCGGAGGCTCGTCACAGGGCAAGGCGCGGATCGACATCAAGACCGACCCTAAAGGTGCGCAGGTCATCGTAAACGGCACGCCGCTGCAGAAGACAACCCCCGTGGAGATTCAGGTGGAGGCCGGGAACTATGACATCACGCTGCAAAAAGACGGGTTTAAGCCGGTCCATGAGAACGCGATTGTGGGAGTGGAAGACCGGGTGAAGATCGAAAAAACGCTCAGCCGGTAGAGTTTCGCCATACAGCATAGATCAGAAAGAAAGAGCAGGCAGCCCGTGGGGGCTGCCTGCTGCCTTTACGTTCGAGTTGATTTCGAGGTTTCTTATCGGCGGTCGTGGTCGTCGTGGTCCCTGGCTGAGCAGTCTTTACACTGCTCGGCTTTCCTCAAGTGTTCGAGAGCGCGACGTGTGGACTCCATGGCTTCAACTTTATCGCCGCAGTAGTCCCACTTGGCGGACTCCATCTCATGCATGGCCGTCTCAAGAGCGCGAACTGCTTCATGAATTCTTGGGCAACGGCCTGGTGGCGGTGCGGCGGCCTTGGTGATGGAAGGGGTGAACGACATCAAGCCGAGCATAAGCGCAACAACGCTAAGTTTTTTAACCATATTGAAAATCCGTCCTCCTCTTGACGGTGTTATTCAGCAAACACAAATCAACACAAAAATGTTTCCGTGTCCGGACGGGAAGCGGGCAGTTGCCCGGTACCCTTAAGGACCAAGGGGCCGAGGGAAGTCTTAAGGGAATCTGACTCTTGGTGGGCCACTATATACCAGGTACCGGTGTCGGGCAACAAAATTTGTTTACAGATAGAATGGGTTAGAGCGCGAAAGCCCAGCCTCCAAGGTGTGATTTTTGAACGCAGCCATCCGCAATATCGCCATCATCGCCCACGTGGACCACGGCAAGACCACGCTGGTGGACGCCATGCTTCGCCAGAGCGGGGCCTTTCGCGCTAATGAGACCGTCGCCGAACGGGTGATGGACTCCAATGAACTGGAGCGCGAGCGTGGGATTACCATCCTGGCCAAGAACACGGCCATCTGGTATCACGACGTCAAAATCAATATTGTGGACACCCCCGGCCACAGCGACTTCGGCGGGGAAGTGGAACGCGCCCTGAAGATGGTGGACGGCGTGATGCTGCTGGTGGACGCGAGCGAAGGCCCGCTGCCGCAAACGCGCTACGTGCTGAGCAAGGCCCTCGAAGCCGGCCTGCCGCCGGTGGTAGTGATCAACAAGATTGACCGTGCCGACGCGCGTCCCCAGGAAGTGGTCAACGAGCTCTACGATCTTTTTATTGATCTCGATGCCCGCGAGGACCAGCTGGACTTTCCTGTGTTGTACGCCAACGCCAGAGCGGGCACGGCCTCAACCAGCATCGAGGCCGCCAGCCGAAGCGAGAACCTGCGTCCGTTGTTTGACGCCATTGTGGCCACGATCCCCCCGCCGGCCGGTGAGGCCGCGAACCCGCTGCAGATTCTGGTGGCCAACCTGGATTACAGCGACTACCTGGGACGCATGGCCATTGCCCGGGTGTTCAATGGCAGCCTCCGTACGGGAGAGGAAGTCGCCATTGCCAAACTCGACGGATCGTTCGAGAACGTAAAGATCACCAAGCTGTTCTCCTTCAGCGGACTCAAGCGCACCGACAT
>CAZFRV010000250.1:0-7540 GCA_964521445.1 uncultured Acidobacteriaceae bacterium | reverse complement strand
CAGCCATGCCGCTGCCCACCTGGATGGCCGTGGAGCCATGGGCGTGCGCATGGTACCAATACGTCCCAATGGGATGCGTGGGCGGGACCTTCACCTCATACGCAAACTGGCTTTGCGGGGGAATCGCCAAGAGCACGTTGTCACTGTTGCCGGTGGGTGAGACGTGCAGTCCGTGATAGTGCATGTTGGTGGTATTGAAAGAGTTGGGCAGCGTATCGAGCCACGCATTCTGCGCTTCCTGCTGGAACTGCGCCCATACTTCGTCCGGCGTCTCTGTGGGCAGTTGATTGTTGAGATTGATGTTGAAGGTATCGCCGGGCTTGATCCGCAGCGTGGGGCCCACGAGTTGACCGTTATAGCTCCGCAGCTCAAGCGGACATCCGCCCAGCGACGTGTTGAGCGGGTTCGTGTACTGGACCGTGAGCGTGGTGTTCAAGCTGCCGTTTTCCGAGTGAATGGACGGCGGGTTCTTGAATGGCTGGTTTCCATACTTTGCGGGATCGATGGCCTTGTATTCGCAGCCGGGTTTTTCCGCGCGCATCGGCGACGCGGAGAATAGGAACAACACAACACTCAGCCCTACGAACGCGGAGACTCCAGAACGCTTGTTACTGTTCAATGTCAGCTCCATGCTTTACCTTGCCTTGCCGGCGCCTGCCTGTGACAGGGCCTTTCCTTTTGTTTTTTGTAAAGTGAAATCTAAGTTGTTGGTGCGAGTAGGTTGGCGCAATCAGTATTCGCAGCGTGGAGAAACAATGTCAAGAAAAAGAGCGCCAATTGCGCCGCGACGTTCCCAAAATGGAACGCGGTTCAGGACAAAAAACTTACCACGTAGACACGGAGGCAGGGAGGAAGATAGAGAACAACCATGGCCAAGGGCCAAGGGATAAGAACGAAGGGCTAAAGGCTAAGCGCCAATTGCTCAAGCGCTAATTGCTGCCTTCAGTCCCCCGCCACGTTCACTGCCGTCGTTTCGACCATTGCGCGGTCGCCGGCGCCGTCGCGCTTGAGCGTCGAGGTATTCACCAGGGCCACGGCGGCGATGATGATCACGGTCCCGGCCAGCATGAAGGCGTCCACCTTCTCGGAGAGCAGGAGCCAGCCGAGAAACACGGCGACAATCGGGTTGACGTAAGCGTACGTTGCCACCTTGGGTGGGGGCACGTGCTCCAGCAGCCAGATATAGGCAGTGAAGCCGAACCACGAGCCGCAGACCACCAGGTAGGCGATGGCGCCCACCGCTTGCGGCGTCCAGTGGGCGTGCTGGAATTTGCCGGTGGCCACCGCGATGGTGGTGTTGACCAGGCCGGCCAAGGTCATCTGCCAGGCGGCGGCGGTGAAGACGTCGACGCTGAGCGTCCAGCGATGGGAGAGGATCGATCCCAGTGACCAGGTCAGCGACGCGCCGGTAAGAATGGCCGCGCCCATCAGCTCCAGCCGTCCCAAACGCGTACCGGAGACGATCTTGGGCCAGAGCAGGACGGCGATCCCGGCGATACCCAGGGCCAGTCCGGCGAGAGCCCGCGCCGGCATGCGGCCCACGCGAAACACCCAGGCCTCCAGTGCTGCCACAAAGATTGGCACCAGGGCTACCATCAGCGCCGCCAGGCCGCTGGGCACGTACTCTTCGGCCCACATCACGCAGACGTTGGAGATGGAAAGCAGCAGCACGCCGATGACGAGCAGCCGCAGCAGATCTTGCCGGCTGGGACGAACCTTGCGCCCCATGAGCGCCAGGCAGAGCAGCATGAGCGGTCCGGAGATCATGTAGCGGGTGCTGCCGGTGGCGTACGGCGGAATTCCGGCCACGGCCACGCGCATGGCCAGATAAGTTGAGCCCCACAAGACATAGACCAGCGCAAAAGAAAGAATGATGCGAAAACGGTGCCGGCTCGCGTCCGGATTCACGATGGCAGCTGAATTCATGGCGGGTCCTGAAATATCATCTGACGCGGCCGGGCGGCGGAGCGATGCTAAAAATGATCCGTGTGTAGCACAAACGTAACCGCAGAGAACCCAAGTATTTCGCGCTATAATGAGGACTGCCATGAGAAGTGTCGGCACATCATTGTTGAGCGCGCCAGGGTCCTTGCAGGACTGCTGGGTAAATTTTCTGGTCTGCCCGCGGCGCTATCTGGCCCTGCTGCCGGCGCGGCAGCGCGCCAACCTTTTTGCCGACTAACCCAATTTCCTCCTCATCACCAGTCAACTCCCAATGACCTGCCTCGTGCGGGCTGAAACGCTTTTGTAAAACAGATTCGAAAAGAGGATGAATATGGCAATCGAAACCGGCACCATCCATACGGCCGGACCCAAGCTCCGGACCAAGCTGCCCGGCCCCAAGGCGCAGAAGATTCTTGAGGGCGATGCCCGCCTGATTTCGCCTTCGTATACCCGTTCCTATCCGCTGGTGGCCCAGCGCGGCCGCGGCGTGATCATTGAAGACGTGGACGGCAACGAGTTTCTCGACTTCTCTTCCGGGATCGCCGTGTGCTCCACCGGACACTGCCATCCGGAAGTGGTAGCCGCGATCCAGAAGCAAGCCGGCGAACTGATCCACATGTCGGGCACGGATTTCTATTACGAGAACTTGGTCACGCTGGCCGAGCGGCTGGGGAAGATCGCGCCTATGTCCGGCCCGGTGCGCGCTTACTACGGCAACTCCGGCGCGGAAGCCGTTGAGGCCGCCATGAAGCTGGCGCGCTACCACACCAAGCGCCAGGGGATCATCGCCTTCTACGGCGCGTTCCACGGACGCACCATGGGCGCGCTCTCCCTGACCGCTTCCAAGCTGCAGCAGCGGCGCCGGTTTTTCCCGCTGGTGCCGGGCGTGGAGCATGTGCCCTTCCCCTACCTGTATCGCCGGCCTGAGGGAACGAGCGAGGCCCAGTATTTGAAAGACTGCGTGAGCTTCATCGAAGACCGCGTGTTTAAGACGGTGCTGCCTCCGGAAGAGTGCGCCGCCATCTTCATTGAGCCGATCCAGGGCGAAGGCGGCTACGTGCCCGCGCCTCGGGAGTTCATGCAGGAACTGCGCCGCATCTGCGACCAGCACGGCATCCTGCTGGTGGCCGACGAAGTCCAGTGCGGCGCCGGACGCACCGGCCGCTGGTGGGCCATTGAACACACCGGCGTGGAGCCGGATATCGTCGTCATCGCCAAGGGCATTGCTTCCGGCATGCCGCTGGGCATCACGCTGGCGCGCGCCGAGATCATGGACTGGGTCCCAGGGTCGCATGCTTCCACCTTCGGCGGTAATCCGGTGTGCATCGAGGCTGCTCTGGCCACGATGAACGTGCTGGAGCGAGAAGGCATCGCCAACGCCGAGAAGGTCGGACATCACATCATGCGGCGCATCAAGCGCTGGGTGGAGAATCATCGCATGGTGGGCGACGTGCGCGGTGTGGGCCTGATGATCGGCGTGGAGATCGTCAAAGACAAGCAGACCCGTGCCACGGCGCATGACGAACGCGATCGCATTGTCGACTTGGCGTTCGAACGGGGCATCCTGTTCCTGGGTGCCGGTGAAAACTCGATCCGCATTGCTCCGCCGCTGATCGTCAGCGAAGAGCAGGCGGATATCGCCCTGGACGTGCTGGAGGAGTGCATTGGAATCGTGGAGGGTTCTTAGTTTTGAAATCCCGAGCGGAGCGAGGGAGCCCTATAGCTACGAGGCTTTGTCGGTACAACAACACTTTGATCTGTTCCGATGGAGACGCTTTCGTTACTATAGGGACCTCTCGCTCCGCTTCGAGGTTTCAGAAAGAAGAGGTTTCAGAAAAAAAACATGTCCGGCACCCTCACCCGCATCACGTTACGCGCTCTCGATCGAGCGGCCGAGCTACTGCCGCGCCGATCGGCCGAAGCCGAGCATCTGCGCACCGGACGCCGCGGCGAAGAAGCTGCTTACTTTTATCTTCGCCGCCTGGGCTACGTGATGGTGGCACGCAACTACCGCAGCCCGCGCAGCCGCAGCGAACTCGACCTGGTGGGATGGGACGGCGATACACTGTGCTTTATTGAGGTTAAGACCCGCACCACCCGCGACGTGAAACCAGCCGAGGCCGCCGTGGATCCGGCCAAACAGCGCGATCTGGGGCAGGTAGCTCGGGAATTCCTGCGCAAAATCAGCGGGAACCCGTCCTTTCGCTTCGACGTTGTCAGCATCTATTTTGAAGGCGGGCCCGAACCGCAGATCGAGCTGTTCAAGAACGCCTTCGCCATCGCTTAAGATAGACGTACTGTGCCTGAGTTACGCAAAGATCCGGTCACCGGCCGGTGGGTTATCATCTCCACCGATCGCACCAGGCGTCCCAGCGATTTCTCGCGCGAACGCGCTGCCATCAAGGGCGCCGGCTTCTGCCCGTTTTGTCCCGGCAACGAGAGCCGGACTCCGCCGGAGATCATGGCGTATCGCCCCGCCGAAAACGCCCAGCGCGACGCCGCCGGCTGGAACCTGCGCGTTGTCCCCAATAAGTTCCCCGCGCTGGGTATTGAAGGCGAGCTCGACCGCCAGGCCGACGGCATGTTCGACAAGATGAATGGCATCGGCGCGCATGAGGTGGTGATCGAGACCCCGCAGCATATGGAAACGCTGGCTACCATGCCGGTGAAGCGCGTGGAGGAAGTCCTGTGGGCTTTCCGCGACCGCATTCTCGACCTGAAGCGAGACAGCCGCTTCAAGTACATCCTGGTATTCAAGAACCATGGCGAGGCGGCAGGAGCATCGCTGGAACATCCACATTCACAGTTGATCGCGCTGCCCATTCTTCCCAAACAGGTAGTGGAAGAACTGGAAGGCGCGAAGCGCTATTTCGCCAACAAAGAACGCTGTATTTTTTGCGACATCATCCGCCAGGAGAGCGAGGCGCGGGTGCGCGTGGCCGCGGAAAACGCGGAGTTTGTGACGCTATCACCCTACGCGCCGCGCTTTCCGTTTGAAACGTGGATCCTGCCCAAGCGGCACGGGTCGGCGTTCGAAGAGTCACCCTCAAGTGCCTATGAGAACCTGGCGCTCATGCTGCGAACCGTTCTGAGCAAAGCCGCCCAGGTACTCGACGACCCGGCGTACAACCTGGTGCTGCACACTTCGCCGGTCCAGGAAGACACGCACGATTACTATCACTGGCACCTGGAGATCATCCCCAAACTCACCAAGACCGCGGGCTTTGAATGGGGTACCGGCTTCTATGTGAACCCGACTCCGCCGGAAGAAGCAGCGCGGTTTTTGCGGGAAGCGGTGGTGGAAGAAAAGCAAATAGCAATTAGCAAATAGCAATTAGCTCAGCAAAAGCCGGATCCGAGGTCCTATTCAGTCCGCTGACGGGATCGGCTTTGGCTGTGCTATTTGCTAATTGCCATCTGCTAACTGCTCTTCGTCGGCGCAAGTCTGCGCATACTCTTCACGGCCTCGACCACGCGGTCTGCCACGTAGTCAATCTCCGTTTCGGTGTTCAAGCGACCGATGCCGAAACGAATGGCACTTCCGGCAGCCTCGTCGCTCAGCCCCATGGCTTTCAGCACGTGGGAAGGCTCCACTTTGTCGGAGTGGCAAGCGGAGGCGCCCGATACCGCGATGCCGTTGAGGCTGCTCATCAGCTCTCCGCTGGCGACGTGAAGGAAGCTCAAGTTCAAGTTGCCGGGAAGGCGATGCTCCATGCTGCCGTTGATTGCAACATGGTCGAGCGCGGACAGCAGCTTGTCGCGGAGCCGGTTGCGCAGGCCGGTGATGCGGCGGCCCTCTTCCGGCATTTCCGCAAGAGAAATCTCGCAGGCTTTGCCGAAACCGGCGACCCCGGGAACGTTGAGCGTTCCGGAGCGCATGCCGCGCTCATGGCCGCCGCCGTCGATCATGGGCGCGAGTCGCACGCCGTCACGTACATACAGCGCGCCGCAACCCTTGGGGCCGTAGTTCTTGTGCGCCGTCAGCGAGACCAGGTCAAGGTTCATCCTGTTGACATCGAGTGGCACCCGGCCCAGCGCCTGCACGGCATCGGAGTGAAAGAGAACGCCGCGCTCGCGGCAGAGCTTGCCGATCTCTTGTATCGGCTGCAAAACACCGGTCTCGTTGTTCGCCGCCATGATGCTGACCAGGATGGTCTTGTCCGTGAAAGCGGCGTTGAGTTGGCCCATGTCAATGAAGCCATCGGCACGGACGGGAAGATAGGTGATCCTGCGGCCAAGCCGTTCCAGATGCCGGCAGCTATCGAGCACGGCCATGTGTTCTGTAACAGCGGTAATGATGTGGTTGCCCTTGGCCTGGTGGGCCTCGGCTATGCCCTTGAGGGCCAGATTGTCACTCTCAGTGGCCCCGGAAGTGAAAACGATCTCGTTCGCGGAGGCGCCGATCAGCCGGGCAATCTGCGCGCGAGCGTTGTCCACCGCAACATGGGCGTCCCATCCGAATTGGTGGCTGCTGGCGGCGTTGCCGAACTTACCGGAGAGGAAAGGCAACATGGCCTCAAGCACACGTGGATCCACCGGAGTGGTGGCGTGGTTATCGAGATAGATCGGGAGCTGAATGTTGCGATCCCCATCGGCAATGCGGTCGTTAATCATCCTTTAAATTCTATCCTGACCAAGAGTCGACGAGGCCGCAAAGAAAAAGCCCGCCGGCGAACCGGCGGGCTGAAGAGGTTAAACAGTGGTTAGAACCGGAACGTTCCACCGAAGTAGATGATCCGGGTTGCCGGCGCGCTGTAAAAGAACGGCGTCGAGTTGGTGACACTGGGATCGCCAAACCCGGTTCCTTGGACGCGCGGGCTCAAGCCCTGGAGTCCAGCGTCCTCGAGAGCGACGTCGACGGTCTGGAAGTTGGGATGGTTAAACGCGTTCAGCATGCTCATGCGGAACTGGAATGAGGCACGCTCGTTGAACTTGAAGGTTTTGTAGATGGACAGGTTGGCAATGTTGGTTATGGCGTCCGAGGACAGGTTGCGAGCCCCGCCGAAGGGAGTACCAAATATCGACTGGGCCTCTGCGCCGTTAAGAATGTAGCGAACCTGGTTCTTGTTCACGGGCACCAGGCTTCCGTTGAGATTGGCCTGATTCAAGCTGTATAACTGGGTGGCCGTACCAGCACCCAGGTCGCCGCCGAAAATACCCACTGCCGTTGCCGGCGCGTTCACGTTGCCCACGAAAGGACGGGCAAGATCGACGCCTGCAAAGTTTGCGAGGAAGTTGAAGTCGTAGTAATCCCCCGCGGCACCCAAGGCCGCTTCAGCTCCAAATTGAACCGGGGTATAGCGCTGCCCCGATGACAAGTCGTAGTTGGCCGACAATGCCCAGCCGCCGAGGATGTGGCCGATCAAACCGTGTTGTTCCTTGAAGAACGGCAACTGCTCGGTGACCAGAAGGGTGAAGTTATGGGGGTTATCCAGACCGGAATACGAGTACTCGCCGGTCGTGAAGTTCGCCGGGTTCTGGGCCAGGGTCAGCGTATTGCCACCGCCAAACGTGCTGAAGATCTCGCTGACGTTGTCCGTGGTCTTACTCCAGGTGTATGCCGTCCGCAGGGTCAACTGCTTGAACAGATTGTTGG
>CAZFRV010000249.1:0-18949 GCA_964521445.1 uncultured Acidobacteriaceae bacterium | reverse complement strand
GACATCAAAGCTACCGGCGACTCGATCACCATCAACGGCAAAGCAGTGAAGGTGTTCTCAGAAAAAGACCCGGCGGCCATCCAGTGGGAGTCGGTGGGCGCTCAGGTGGTGATTGAATCGACGGGCAAGTTCACGGAAGCCGAGAAGGCCAAGGCCCACCTGCGTGGGCCGGTCAAGAAAGTGATCATCTCGGCCCCGGCCAAGAACGAAGACATCACCATCGTGCTGGGGGTGAATGAAGGCAAGTACGATCCCGCCAAGCACCACGTGATTTCGAACGCTTCGTGCACCACCAACTGCCTGGCGCCGGTGGCCAAGGTGATCCACGACAGCTTCAAGATCCAGAGCGGGACCATGACCACGATTCATTCTTATACCAACGACCAGGTCATTCTGGACTTTCCCCATAAAGACCTGCGCCGCGCCCGCGCTGCCGCAATCTCCATGATCCCGACTTCAACCGGCGCCGCCAAGGCTCTGCATCTGGTGATTCCCGATCTCAAGGGCAAGCTCGACGGCTTCGCCATGCGCGTTCCCACGCCCAACGTCTCGGTGGTGGACCTGGTAGCGTTTGTGGAGAAGAGCACGAGCGTGGAAGAGGTGAATAAAGCGCTTCAGTCAGCCGCCGCCGGGCCTTTGAAGGGCATCCTAGGCTATACGACTGAGGAGTTGGTATCGGTGGACTATCGCGGCGACGATCGCTCGTCAATCGTGGACGCGTCGCTGACCCGCGTGGTCAACAACAATTGCGTCAAGGTAATCGCCTGGTACGACAATGAGTGGGGTTATTCCTGCCGGGTGCGCGACCTGATCCACTTCCTCGCCAAGAAAGGACTCTAGTCCCGGGCGAATGTTCGGAAAGAATATGGCCAAGCTCTCCATTCAAGACTTGTCTCTGGACGGTCACCGGGTCTTTATGCGCGTGGATTTCAACGTCCCGCTCGATGACGCGGGCCGCGTCACCGACGATACGCGCATCCGCGAAACGCTGCCCACCATCGAGTACGCGTTGCGCAAGGGTGCGCGCCTGGTCCTGGCCTCCCACCTGGGACGGCCCAAGGGAAAGTTCAACTCCAAGATGAGCCTCAAGCCGGCGTCCGAGCGGCTGCGCATGCTGCTGGACGAGCAACTGGGGCGCGCTTGCAACGTGGGCTTTGCCCCTGACTGTATCGGCCTGGCCGCGGAAGAGATGGCCAAGAAGCTGGAAAAGGGCCAGACCTTGCTCCTCGAGAACCTCCGTTTTCATGCTGAGGAAGAGGCCAACGACGAGGGCTTTTCCCAAAAGCTTGCGGCCCTGGCAGATGTCTATGTGAATGACGCGTTCGGCACCGCGCACCGGGCGCACGCGTCAACGGTAGGTATCACTAAATTCCTTCATCAGGCCGCGGCCGGGCTGCTCATGCAGAAGGAGCTGGAATACCTGGGCAAAATCACCACCAACCCTGACAAGCCTCTGGTGGCGATTATTGGCGGAGCCAAAGTCTCGGACAAGATTGATGTCCTGCGCAATCTCCTCAGCAAGGTGGACGCCCTGCTGATCGGCGGCGCCATGGCGTACACCTTCCTCAAAGCCCAAGGCCGGCAGGTGGGCAAGTCGCTGGTGGAAGACGACAAAATCGAGCTGGCGAAAGAACTTCTGGCGCAAGCGCAAAGCCAAGGAGTCAAGCTGCTGCTGCCGCTGGACCACGTGATCGCCGACAAGATTGACGCCATCGCGCAAACTGAGGTGATCGGCGCCGATCGCGATATTCCCGCCGGACAAATGGGGCTGGACATCGGTCCGCAAACCATAGCCGCTTTTGCCAAAGAGATTGCCGCCGCCAAGACCATCATCTGGAACGGACCCATGGGGGTCTTTGAATGTGCGCCCTTTGCCCGCGGCACCATGCAAATTGCTCAGGCCGTCGCGGCGAACCGAAACGCGACATCGATTGTCGGCGGCGGCGACTCGGTGGCGGCCGTGCATCAGTCCGGCGTCGCCGGCAAGATCAGCCACATCTCCACCGGTGGCGGCGCTTCGCTGGAATTCCTGGAGGGCAAGACGTTGCCTGGCGTCGAGGCGCTGACCAACAAATAAAACATGAGCCTCCTGCTGCGCTATCGCATCGGTAAACTCTCCTTGCTGGAGTTGACTTTGGGCGACATCACCCAGGAAGAGACCGATGCCATTGTCAACGCCGCGAACTCTTCCCTGCTCGGCGGCGGAGGCGTGGACGGCGCTATTCATCGCGCTGCCGGCCCGCAACTACTGGCCGAATGCCGCAAGGTTCGCGACCGGCGCGGCTCCCTTCCGCCGGGACAGGCAGTCATTACTCCCGGAGGGAACCTGAAAGCCAAGTATGTTATCCATACCGTGGGTCCGGTATGGAACGGGGGCAACGTGAATGAGCCGCAAATCCTCGAAAGCTGCTATTCCAATGCGATGATGGAAGCCAATCGCCATGGCTGCCTGAGCGTGAGCTTCCCTTCCATCTCGACCGGGATTTTCGGCTATCCGGTCGATCTCGCCGCTCCCGTTGCTTTGCGCGCGGTAGCCGGACTGCTGCACCAGCCCGGCTCGGTCCGGCTGGCGCGATTTGTTCTGTTCGATCGTCAGACCCACGGCGTCTATACTGAGTCCGTCACCGAGTTGGCGGGGCAGTTTCCCCACCTTCAAATGGTTGTTGAAGCCGTCGCATGAGAAAAAAACTGATCGCTGCCAACTGGAAGATGTACAAGACGCCGGAGCAGGCGCGCGAATACGTGGCTGCTTTTTTGCCCCATGTGCGGGAGCACACCCGAGACGAAATCGTCTTGTGCCCGGCCTTTGTGGCGATTCCCGCAGTCGTCGATGCGCTTCGCGGCAGCGGTAGCAGCATCGGGGTGGGCGGCCAGAATGTGTTCTGGGAGAAAGAAGGAGCCTATACCGGCGCGATCTCGGCGCAGATGTTGCACGCCGCTGGATGCTCCCACGTGATCATCGGCCACTCCGAGCGCCGGCAGTACTTCGGCGAAACCGACGATACGGTCAACCGCAGCCTCAAGGCAGCGCTGGCCGGCGGGCTCAAGCCGATCGTGTGCGTGGGCGAAGTCAGCCAGGAGCGTGAAGCCGGCGTCACCGAGGACGTTCTGCGCCGCCAATGCGGTATTGCCTTCCGCGAGATCTCTGCTCACCAGGCCACGCCCATCGCCGTGGCCTACGAGCCCGTGTGGGCCATTGGGACCGGCAAGACGGCGACCCCGGAACTCGCTGGGGAGTCGCATCGCCTGATTCGCGCTGAGGCTGCGAAGGCTTTCGGCGACAACATCGCTCGAGAGCTGCGTGTTCTTTACGGTGGCAGCGTCAAACCAGATAACGCCAGCCTGCTGATGTCTCATCCCGACATTGACGGCGCCCTGGTCGGCGGCGCCAGCCTCGATCCCAAGTCGTTTGCCGCGATTGTGAAATATCAGCCACTAGCTCCTGGCCGCTAGCTGTGGCGCGTAGCCGTCGCTAATGATTCTGACGCTTGGCAGAAATCGGTGACAACGGCGGATTGTCATGCTCTGAGTCGCGGGTTCAGATCTACCGATGACCCGATTGCCCGACGACCCGATCTCAAATATTCCTGGGTGCTTCCTGCCAATGCACGTATAATATCTCCGCCCCCCACCCAGGATTTTGAAAAAACAAAAGAGGAGATTCTCAATGTCAACAGCGCCGTCAACGACTCCGCAACCGCCCGCAGGAGGCTCACCGCCCGCACCTCCTGCCAAGGGTGGCGCCGGCAAGGTCATTCTGTGGATCCTCGGAATATTCGCGGCTTTCGTGGTTCTCATTATTGTGCTCGTGGTGGCCGGTGGTCTGTTCGTGATGCACAAGGCTAAACAGGCCGGCCTGGATCCGGATTTAATGAAGAAGAATCCCGTCCTGGCTGTGGCCAAGCTGACAGTCGCCGGCAACCCAGATCTAGAAATGGTTTCGAGCGACGATTCATCCGGCACGATCGTGGTTCACGACAAGAAAACTGGCAAGAATTCCACCATGCGGGTTGATCCCGACAAGAAGATCATGGTGGTTACCGACGATCAGGGCAAGACCGTTACCATGAAGCTTGACCCCTCGAACAACCGGCTGGTGATGACGGATGACCAGGGCAAGACCGCAACCATCACCGCCGACTCGCAGTCCGGCAGCCTTGAGGTCAAGAGCTCGGATGGCGGCAACGTGAAATTTGGCGGCGCGGCGGACAAGGCCCCGGATTGGGTCCCGGCTTACCCCGGTTCCACTCCGCAAAGCACCTTCTCCGCCAACAACGCCGGCGAGATAGGCGGCACCTACTCCTTTGTTACAAATGACGCCGCCGACAAAGTCATGAGCTACTACGGCGATGCCCTGAAGTCCGGCGGATTCACCGTCTCCACCACAACCACGAACGCAAACGGCAAGGTCGGCGGCTTTGTTGCCGGGCAGAACGACAGCGCGAAGCGTTCGGTCACGGTCACCGTCGGCACCGAAGACAACGGCACGCGCGTCGCGGTGATCTACAGCGAGAAGAAACAGAACTGATTTGTCTTTCTTTGTGCCCTGGACCCGCTCGCTTTTGCCGATCGGGCCGGGGCATGGTTTCATCCGGCCCTCACTGCCTGAAGCGCTATCTCCCAGAAAACCAAGTTGATCCAACCACTCAGAAATTCTGAGTCGGCCAGCCGGCCTCTAACATCCAAGAACAAGCAGCAAACCTCCAGCCAAGAGGGCATGATTTATGAGTATCCAGTCCTTGAAGAAGCTGCAAGAACATGTGTCAACGTGGCCGGGAATTTCCGTGCATCCTCACCGATTTGGCGGACATGAATTCTGCCTGGGTAGCTCGGAAGTCGGACACGTCCATCGTGACGGCGCAGTGGAGATCCCGTTTCCCCGCGCGTTGCGCGATGCGCTGCTGGCCGAAGGCCACGCGCAGGAGCATCGCTGGGCGCCGGATTCAGGATGGATCACATTTCCTGTTCAGCGTGAACAAGACGCGGAGCACGCGCTTTGGTTGTTGCGACTCTCGTACCTGCGTTATGTCCTCAAGGCAGTTCCCGATCCTCGCAAGCGGTTTGAAGAAGAAAGCAAACGGCTGGGCCTGAGCTCACGGCTCAAGAGTCTTCTTGAGCGCTTCGTGCCGCGAAAAAAACAAGAAATGGTCGCCTGACGAACCTTCTCGTTAGGCAATCACCCAATCATTTCGTCCGCCGGGCAGGCGCCTTCGTGGTTGCTGCGGCTTGGACTTGGGCCAGCAGGTCGCGTGCCGGCTTCTCGTAGGGGCCGGGGATGGCGATCAGCTCGGTAAGCGTCGCCTTGGCGTCGGCTAGTTTGCCCGGGGTCTTGGCGTATGCGAATGCCAGCCGATAGAGCGCCGCGGCGTAAGCGTCTGAGTGGTCTTTCAGCATCGAGCAAGCCGTCTTTAATTCCGGGATCGCCGGCGCCGGCTTCTCCTGCTTCATCAACGCGTATCCCAGCGCGGAGTGAGCCAGCCCGGTGTACAACTGAAGCTGGTTGGCCTCAGTGGGCTTTTGTGTGCCGGCCAGCTCGATCGCCTTGCGCGCGTAACCTTCCGCGCGAGTGGTGGCCCCTGCGCCGGGGCTTTCCGCGAACGCTTCCGCCAGCACCACCAGGGTGCTTACGCTATTGGGATTGGCGGCCAGAGCTTTTTCACTGAAACTGTTCAACCGCGCCGAATCTTTCATCTCGCCGAGCGTGGCTACAGCCAGCTGCGTCACTTGCTCCTGAAAACGCGAGTTGGGAAAAGCGCCGACGTAGCTTTCGATATAGGCCATGCGCTTGCCGCCACTCGGCTCAGATAGCATCGCATTCAATGCCGTGGCCTCCAGGAATTCGTACTGAGGGCGGACCGGATCCTGCGCCTGCTTAATGCGCAAGGCAAAGTCGTCCGGGTCCACGCCCTCGGGCTTAGGCTGATTCGCCAAACCGTTGAAGGCTTTGCCGCCTTTGACCGCGCAATCCATGATTACGTCGTTGGACTTGGCTTTTTGCGCTGCACCGGCGACGAACACAAGTATGTCCATGTTGTTCGGCTGCCCGGCCACCGCCTTTTGCCCGAAGTCGAGGGCTTTCGCAGTATCGCCCTGGTCAAGATACTGTTGCGCCAATTGCCACTGGCCATAGGTCACCATTTCCTGGTTGGCGGCGAAGGTCGTCAAGAAATCTTGCAGCAGTCCCACCCGTTTCTGCGCGTCGTTCTCCGCGCTAATCGCCGCAAGCGCCTTTTCCTCGGGCGATCCGGCTGGGATGCGAATGGTCGCGACCTGCGCGCCGGCAGTCAGCGCACTCAGCAAAAGGGTAAGCAATAACGCGCGTCGCATAATAGGCAACCTCCAAACGGATTGTTTTCCGCTAGGCATCGTAGCCCCAGCTGCAGCCCGGGGCAAGCTGGAAAATGTGGGCGCTCCAAGATGACTCGAGGGCGCAACGTTTTAAGCGGGCTTGTCGTTAGCCTGCGCGGCACTCTTTTGTTCCGGGACGAGATCCAGCGCGGCGCGTTCGCCGGCAGCGTCCCCGATCTCGCGAAATAGGCTGGCTGCGGCGCTCAACAGCTCGCTTCCGGTGGCCAGATCGAGCGTGCCTAAGCCCATGAGCGTCGAGGCTTGGCCGCGCTTGTCCCCGCATTCGCGAAACAGGCGCAACGCATGGTCCAGTTCCACGCGAGCCGCCGGCCAGTTCCTGGATTCGAGATGCAGACGGCCCAGGCTCCCGTGGGTCACGGCTTCCAACGGCAGGTTGTTTGATTTCTTCGCCAGCGCCAGCGCCCGTGTATGCAACTCGACGGCGCCCTTGCTTTCCCCCGCGCCGGCGTGCAGGGCGGCGATGCGGTTCAAGATCATGGCCTGGCGGTCCGTCTGGTCCTGCTGCTGCCAGATTTGCAGTGCGCGCCCGTAACTTTCCACAGCAGCCTTGTGGTTGCCCATCCCGGCCTCGGCTGCGGCCAGATTCTCGAGGGCCTGGCCTTCCCACGCGTGCGCGGCCGCGGAGCGGAAGAATGAGGCCGACAGAATGAATTGCTTGCGCGCATCTTCCGGGCGGCGTTGCGCCATGTGTACGCCACCCATGTTGTTCAGAGCCATGGCTTGGCCGAAGGAGTGGGCGATCGATCCGTAAACCCCCAGCGCCATCGCGAATTGTTCCAACGCCTGCGGAAACTGCTTGGCGTCCACGTAGGCTCCGCCGATGTTATTCAGGACCGTGGCTCGCTTCTCGGCGTCGTCCAGCGCCGTAAAGTACTGCAACGCTTTTTGGAAGTGCTCCAGGGCCTTGGCGGTCTCGCGACGGTCTTTGTAATAGTCGCCCAGATTGTTCAGCGCGATCCCCTCTTTCCAAGGGTCGCCGGCTGCCTGCGCCTGACGAAACTGCTCCGAGAGCTGTTCTAAACTGGGCTTGGATTCCGCCACGTAACTCCTTGGGTACGAAGACCCGCAAGCATCGTCCTGGGGGGATTTCGGGAGTCGTGTCAAAATCATCTACCCGGCGGCCTTGTGAAGCAAGGGTAAACTACCTGTGCCTGGGAGCTCTGGGAGACATGGTACGGACCGGCGCGAGGTCCGTCCGCAAGGGTTTGATATAATTAGGCTTCCCCTCCCAGTTTGGGGCTCCCATTCGGGTCCTTCGGCAAGGATTGGGCGCACAGGGCCAATGCGGAAGTGGTGGAACTGGCAGACACACCATCTTGAGGGGGTGGCGCCGAAAGGCGTGGGGGTTCAAATCCCCCCTTCCGCACCACAAGTTTCAGAAAGGATTTTTTAGAGAGAATGGTACTTGTTTTAATCACGATTGTTCACATCTTCGTCTGCGCCGTCCTGATCGTGGTGGTACTGCTGCAGCACGGTAAGAGCGCCGATATCGCCGCCACGTTCGGCGGCATGGGCAGCCAGACGGCCTTTGGCCCGCGTGGAACCGCCACGGCGCTTTCCCGGCTTACCACGTGGTGCGCCATCATCTTCATGGTCACGTCCATCTCGCTGACCATTTTTGCGGGTAGGAATAGATCCAATTCCGTGATGGACAACATGAAGAGCCCGCAAAGTGCGCCGGCGAAGAAGTAGCTGCTAGCTGCTGGCTTCTAGCCTCTAGCCAGCGGAGGTCGGCGGACGTTTTGCGGTCCTCGCCCGGGGCCACAACGGGAGTCGTGGTGTTGCAAAAGCATTCACAGCTGAAGCACCACAGAGCTAGCGGCTAGAAGCTAGCAGCTAGTAGCATTGTTTTATGATCCACCGCATCCTCCCTGTCGGCCCGCTGCAGTGCAACTGCTCCATCATCGGCGATGAGCAGACGCGCGAGGCCATGGTCATCGATCCCGGCGACCAGATCGAAGACATCCTCGAGATCCTGCGCCAGGAAAAGCTCACGCTGAAGCAGATCGTGATCACTCACGCCCACATCGACCACGTGGGCGGAGCCATGAAGCTGAAGGCGGCCACCGGCGCGTCCATCCTGATGAACCAGGACGATCACGCCCTGCTCAAGATGGTGGACATGCAGGCGACTTGGGTAGGTATGAGGCCTCCTGGGCCCGTGCAGATCGATGAGCCCGCGGGCGAAGGCCGCGTGCTGCGGATCGGCAACATTTCGGCGAACGTCGTACATACCCCCGGCCATACCGAAGGCAGCATCTGCCTCTACTTCCCTAAGGAAAAGAAGCTAATTGCCGGCGATACTCTCTTTGCCGGCAGCATCGGGCGCACCGATTTGCCCGGCGGTTCGTTCGACAAGATCATCCGTTCGCTGCACACCCGCGTGTTGGCGCTGCCGGATGAAACATTGGTCGTCCCTGGTCACGGCCCGCAGACGACGATCGGCGACGAGCGCGAGACAAATCCGTTTCTGCAGAAAAGATGAGCCTATGGCTTCTAGTCGGCCAGGTAGTTGATCTCCATCCGCCGGATTCTCAGGCAGGCGAACACAAGAATCGCGGTGCACAAACACAAGAGCCCGGGAACCGCGAGCCACGCAGAAACCGGCTCCGCGACTACTGTAAACAGCGCCATCAAGCCCTCCGGCGGGATGGAAACCGGACACAACTGCTTCAGGTAGAACATCACGCTGAACTTCTGCAGCAGCGAAGGCAGCACCGCATGGAAGGTTTCCCAGAGCAGAACAACAATTCCCGGCAAGATGGGATTCTTGAAGACCAGGCTCAAGGCCAGAAACAGCGAGCCGTAGCCGACGCAGGCCAGAACCGTCACGCCAAGATAGGCGAAGAGATGGCCGAGGCCTGGGCCGTCGAAGACAAAAGTGCGTCCCGCCGTCCCGAAGTGGGCGTACATCAAGGTAAAGGCGAGCAGAACCGAAAGGCCAAAGATGTAAACCGAGGCGATCAATCCGGCCAAGAACTTCCCGAGCACGAGCAATTCGCGGCGCAGCGGCGCAAGAAAATAGTAGTGCAGGCTCTTCTCCACGATTTCGCCGCGCAACAGCCAGGTAAACAGCCCCATGCAGCCGAAGAAAATGCCTAGACGAAGGTAGTAGAACTGAAAGATAACAGCCAGGACCGACGTGTCTTCCTGGAGCGGGGTGCCGCGGTCAAACATTGCATGCAGGCCAATGATCCCCACCGGAGCCAACGCCAGCAGGTAAATCCAGATGCTGCGCCGCATCCAGATGCTCTTCCTCAGTTCAATGCGGACAACGGCCGCCAGTTGCGTAGTCCAGAGCTGCCAGGGAGCACCGGCCAAAGATTTGCGCAACGATTCGAGCCGGCTCATACCGTCCCACCCCCTCCGCCGATCAGGTACTGATAGACGGAGTTGACGTCGTCATCGGCCGGCGTGACAGCTTCCAGAGCGAAGTCTTCTTCAAGGATAATGCGGTTCAGCAACTGGTAAAACTGGTCCGCGTCCCGAGTGCGCACCAGCACGCCTTTGTTGTCAGTGTTCAGCTTGGCCTCGACCACGTGGTCCTGCGAAAACAGCCGTGAGGCCAGCGCGCTGGGATTGCCGCAGCGGACAAGAATCTGCATGGGATGTTCCTTCACCTCGCTGCGGACGCCGTGAATTTGTCCTTCGGCCACAACGTAGCCGTAGCTCATCAGAACCACCTGGTCGGAGATCCTGTCCACCTCGTGCAGAACGTGGCTGGAGACGATTACGTGCAGGCCTTCTTTGCCCAGCGCCTGGAAGAGTTCGATCGACTCCGCCCGCGCCATCGGGTCCAGGCCGTTGAGAGGCTCGTCCAGCACCAGGACTGTGGGGTGATGCGCGATGGACTGGGCCAGACGAATGCGCTGGCGCATGCCCTTGCTGTACCCGGCGACACGGCGCTTGGCGGCCTCGGCCATGCCCGAGCGTTCGATTGCCTCCCAGGTCAAGCGGTTCGCTTCCGCGGAGGCAAGACCGCGCAGCTTGAGAGACTGGTAGATGAACCCATAACCGGTAATGTTCTTGGGAAACGAATCGAACTGCGTGCAATAGCCTACGTGACGAAAGAATTCTTCCGGCTGATCAGGCGTCAGCCCCAGAACGCTGATGCTGCCCTGTGTGGGGCGGACCAGGCCGGTCATCAGGTTCATCAGGGTGGTCTTGCCCGATCCGTTGGGACCCACCAGGCTGGTGATGCCGGTCGGAAGTGACAGATTCACCCGGTTTACGCCCAGGACTTCGCCGTAGAACTTGGAGACGTTCTCGAAGACGATCTTGTTGTTGGCGTTGTCGCTCATGCCCGCTCCACCTCACGCGCTTTCAGCCGGCGAACCAGCATCCACAGCGAAAGCCCGCAGACGGTAAGCAGGGCCGCCCATGCGGACCAGAGCGGTACTTTGTCCCAATCGCCGGCGTGACGCTGCGCATCACCCAGCCGAAACAGAGACGCCCACACCATCGAAATGTCAAACGTAATGTTGAATAGCCTGCCCCACCCCGTGCGCAGGATCTTGTCGATCACTCCGCCTACACCCGGCAGCACGAAAAACGTTCCTAACATGAGGGCCGTCGCGGCGATTCTCCAGCGCACCCAAACCGCCAGCGCCATGGCCAAAAGCGAGATTACGGCGATCCACATCAAACTGCCCAGAATGATGGCGCCGGCGATCCATAGATTTTGCCACCACCAGCCGTTGCCGTGGAGTGATGCTTGAACCACGAACAAAATCAGCGCGGGGATCCACGTAGTCAGGGAAAGCAGCGCGGCCAGAACGGAAACCTTGCCAGCCAGGTATTCGGCGCGCGAAAGCGGCCGGCTCAGGTACAACTGCACAGAGTGATTGGCAAAATCTTTGCTGATCATTCCCGGCGCGCCCCAGGCCGTCAGGATGAAGGTCATGAAGGCTTCGAAACCGAGGAATCCCATGAACCAGGTGTTCCCGATGTCTGGCATTCCCCCGCCTCGCACGTTAAGAATCGCTTGTACCGAGGCATTGTTCACGACATAAATAATAGCCAACCCGATCAGGAACGGGATCATGCACAGGACGGTGTAGCCCGTGAATGGGCGCGACTGGAACAACGTGGAAAACCCATAGCGCGAAAGCACAGTAAAGCGCGACCACGCAGGCGTAAGCGCTCCGCGATAAGCCTTGTACGTGCGTTTATAGACGGCCATTGGCGCTCCCTGGCGGCGGTGGTGGCGGCATACCGGTGCTCGACATGGCTCTCAAGAAGATGTCTTCCAGGGAGTCGCGGCGATAGTTCATGCGCCGGATTTGCACCGCATGATCTGCCGCCAGCCGGTAGAGCTGGCGCACCTCGATATTGTCGGGAAGAACGACCTTCAGTCTTCCCGCGCCGAAGCTCGCACACTCGCAGCCCAGCGCCCGGACAGACTCCAAAAAACCATTTCCCTGGCTGACCTCGAGTTCCAGGAACTTCAAGTTCGCTTTGCGTTCCTCTTCCAGGTTGCACAACGCCGCGATTCGTCCCTCTTTCAGGATGATGACCTCGTCGCAGCACTCCTCGATGTCGCGCAACAAGTGCGACGAGATGAGCACGCAGACTTCGCCGGTGTCGCGGATTTCCCGCACCAGTTGCAGCATGCGCACGCGCGCTTCCGGATCAAGGCCGTTGGTTGGTTCGTCCAGCAGTAACAGTCGCGGGCCATGGGCCAAGGCCTGGGCCAGCTTCGCCAGTTGCTTCATGCCCAGCGAATAGGTTCCCAGCTTGCGATAACGCGCCTCGCCCAGTCCGACATAAAAAAAAGCCTCATGGGCGCGCTCCATGGCTTCGCCCGGAGGCAGGCCTGAGATCTCCGCCATGTAGCGGACAAAGTGCACGCCGCTCATGTCGGCGATGAACGCATCGCTCTCCGGCATGTAGCCGATCCCGGCGCGCAACTCCCGGAGATGAGTCTGTACGTCCTTGCCGAAGATACGGGCCGAGCCGGCGACCGGGCGGTAGAAGCCGAGCAGGGTGTTGATCAGGGTTGACTTGCCGGAGCCGTTCGGCCCCAACAGGCCGATGCATCGCCCGCAAAGTGCTCCCGTCAGCCGGTCAAGGATGGTGCGATTGCCAAGCTGGATGGAAAGATTGTCGAGTTCGATAACGGCAGCCATTCATCTTCTACTTACGCGATCATACCCGGAAAGGTTCCATATTAGTGGACGGGAATGCCTCCGGGCCGGGCCAGTTTGAGCAAGGTGGACAACGCCATGGTGTTCAGATCCAGGCCAAAGAAACGGCTGGTGCTGGCCACGCTGATGGAGTTATCGTTGCCGTAGGCGCACACCAAGCTCGGCTTGGTTTCCGCCGCCAGTTGCTGCAACGATTGCAACTGCGACGGGCTGAGCTGTTGCATGATCGGACTCACCACCGGCGACAAGTTCTGGTACAGCAGCGCGGAAACGTTGGCATGCTCGTCCTGGGGCAGAAGGGCCTTGAAGTTGCCCGACTGCGCCAGCGAATTACCGCCGTTACGAATGCTCAAGGCCTGCATCACCAGCGCCCGGCTCGGCCCCAGGATGATGTAGCCGTCGCTGAAGGTGTAGTCGATTTCATATTGTTTCGTCGCATCCTGGGAGCGGAGAGTGTAGTAGGTCAGGCCGTTGACGACCTCATGGTCCAGCACCAATCCATGGCTCTGTCCCTGTTGTTGCTGTACGCGCTGGTTCAAGTCATTCACCAGTTGCTGGATGGTCGATTGCAACCGACCCGGGTCGTACACCTCGGCAATGACCTTCCATGACGGAGTCGGGAGAATCGGGCCATCGAGGGCGAAGGTAACTTCGCCACCCAGAGTGTCCGCCAGGTCCCGACGGAAGTTGATGTTGAGCTCCGACTCTCCGCGGGCGAGATCGGCCTGAGCGTTCGCGTTCGAGGTATACGCAACGCTGAGCATGTCATCCAGCATCTTCGCCGGACTCTTGGCGACAAACGCCGCCACCGCCGCGGCGTCCTTGGATACGAAATCCAGTCCGCCAATAGGCGCCGGCGCCGCCAGCCATGAGGCCATCCCGTGGCGAGGGCCGGTAAAGCTCAGCTCCGCGTGATTCAGCGGCTGCCCGCCAACTTCTTTGCGCTCGGCCACGAGGAATTGGACGTCAGCCAACCCGGTCTGCGCGAAGACTTGCCCATGTTGTTGCGAGGCGGCAGCAGACACGCGTTGCGCCGCCATCGCCTGTAAATTGGCGCCGACCAGCAACCCCGCACCGTTCTGATACGCCGTTGCCATGCGCTGGCCAAAGGGCGTGGCCGCAAATCCACCATTACCTTGGTTCAGTGCTGCATCCAGAAGCTGCAGCGCAGCCACATCGGGGCCGGCAGCCACAAAGTCCGGCCGCACCAGCACCACGATTCCCTTCTCCGTCTGCGGGGACAATCCGTTCAGTTCCTGCTCGTCAACAACGCGCAGATTCGTTTGATTCGGATATTCCTGGGCGATGAATTCTTTCAGCCCCGGCTTTTGAACTTGCGCGAGCGCCAGCGGCGACCCATGATGCTGGCCGTCGAAGGCGGCAGTGAATACGATCTCTTCGCCGAGATAGCCACCGAGCGCATGCACTTCATTCAGGACTTCGGCGAAGTCCGGCCCATGCTTCTTCGCCTGCACTTGCTCCCACCACTGGCGCAGCACTGGACTTTCCTGAAGTTCCTGCTGGAAAAGTTGATTGGCCTGTTGCGCGGCGTCGCCCAGATTGGGGATGCTGGCGTAAAACACGGTATTGCCCGGCAGAAGCGGCAGCAGCTTGCTCTGGTAACGTAGGCCCGGCATCTGCACCGTGTCGAGCTTGTTGGCAAAGTGGGCAAACTCAGCCAGCAGAGCCAGATGCTGGTCCGCGTTCTGACTCCAGGCGATTTCGCGTTGCACCGGCACCGCAGCCACGCTGGCGCTGGTAGAAAGCTGGTCGCCCGGATGCAGGACCTTGGTCGCGCCGGCCCCGGCCACGTGCACTTCACCCTCGATCACCGAGACGCGCGATCCTTTGATCCCGCTGTTGACGGAAAACACGGTTCCGGTGACAGCCACGCGGCAGTCTTTGGCCGCCACATAGAGATGTCCAGTCTTGCGCTTGGCTGCTTGAACAATGATATTGCCGCGATCGAGCTGGATGGTGGTGTCACTGTGGCGCATGGACACAGCGAACTGTGCCCGCTCGTTCATTTCCACCAGCGAGCCATCTCCCAGGCGCAGCATGGCCCGCGAAAAGCCGGCCGTACGGACGCTGTCGCCTTCCCCCAGCTCATCCCCCGCTTTGAGCGGCTGTTCACCGCTGACGCCGATACGATACAGCCCGCCGCTCAACGACTCCACCCGCGCCCGCATGCCCGCGGGGCTCGAGAAGAATGTGTCTTGAATCAAGTAGGCGGCGATGCCAACAACGATCACGGCAGCCGCGGCCAGCGCCCAGCGAAACCGATCGTTGTTGACGCGCGGCAGTTCGTGCTGCCACGGCGCGATCGCCGAGGAGGCGCGTTGACCCGCCGCCTCGCCGCGACACGCCACACACTCGTGGAGATGGGACTCGATCACCTGGGCCCGAGCGGCCGGCAGCTGCCCCGCCCGATACTGAGGCAGAAGACTGCGCACGTCATCACACCCGCGGATGAACGCAGGCCCAGCGGTCCCCTGTTCAGCCGCCACCTGCCCCAGTTGTTGCCAGACGCGTTGCCCCGCGGCTTCCACGGCCGCTGGTTCCGGTTGTTCGGCGCGCAAGGCTGCCACGGCTTCTTCCAGATTCTCGCTCGAGCTCTTCGTTGGGTCGGTCGTTATCTTCATCTTGGGCTGCGTCATCGTCTTCCCCTCGGCATTGTCATCGCCTTGAAGTCTTTTTTCAGTTGAGCACGCGTACGATGCAGTATCACCGCCACTACCGCCGCCGACGTCTTCATCATTTCGGCGATCTCCCGATTGCTATAGTCCTCAATGAAGCGCAGAACGAACATCTCCGCCCATCGTGGACTCAGCCGCGCCAAAGCCTGGCGCAGCCAATCTCGGATTTCTGCGGAAGGTTGCGCTGCGTCCACTGAGGCCGCTTCGGCATGACTCGGTTCATCCAGAGACAAGACTTGCGTCTCCTTTCGGCGGCGCAACACGTCCAGAGATGCGTTCACCGCCGACCGGTGCAGGTAGGCGGGGAGGTTGCGAATCTCCGGCAAAGAAGGATTGCGCACCAGCCGCAGGAAGACGGTCTGCAGAACGTCCTCGGCGTCGCCGGCATCACCGGTCACGCGATAGGCTGCCCGGTAGACCATATCCTTGTGCTGGTGGAATGTTTCCTCCAGCCTTGGGCTCGCTGGCTCTTCGGCTACGGCTGCCATGTGCATCCGCGGTATTTGCATTGTGGCCTGCAATTTAGTACGGTGCTCCTCTGATTACAATGACGAGAGGATCGCCACTTTCTTAACGGGACGCTAAAATAAAACCCGGCTTTCTGGCGTCCCGGCACGCGATCAGTTACGGTTCATCGGCCGCAAAAGTTCCACCTACTGTCCTTTTAGTATGCAAGCATTGGTTCATGAATGTGATTTAATGTATTGATTTATAGGCGCTTACCGGTTACAGATCGGAAGGCCAAACCCTCGGATAGATAGCGCACATGAGATCCATCGAACTGCCCTCGCGCTTCAACGCTGCCGAGCACTTTGTCGACCGCAATGTGCAAGGCGGGCGCGCCCACAAGGTTGCATTCGAGTGCGGTAACGAGAGGGTGACCTACGGCCAGCTCCTGGAGCGCGTCAACCGTTTGGGCAACGGGCTACGCAAGCTGGGTGTTCGCGCGGAAGAACGCGTGGCTTTGCTGCTGCTGGACACGCCTGAGTTTGCCTACGGTTTTTTCGGCACTATCAAGATCGGCGCGGTAGCCGTGCCCATGAACACCATGGTGCAGCCGTCGGAGTGGGAATACATGCTGAACGATTCCCGGGCGCGCGTGGTTATCGTTAGCGAGTCGCTCTTGCCGCAATTGCAATCCATTCCCCGGAACAGTCTTCCCCACCTGCAAAAAGTAGTTGTGGCCGGGAAGACTCCTCAAGACGCGGTCTCTCTGCAGCAACTGCTGGAGGAAAGCTCCAGTGAATTGAAAGCCCAGTCCACCAGCAAGGATGATGCTGCGTTCTGGCTCTACTCTTCCGGCAGTACCGGCTTTCCCAAAGGCTGCGTCCACTTGCAACACGATATGGTCGTCTGCGCCGAGTTGTACGCGAAAGCCGTGCTGGGAATCACCGAGCATGACCGGTTCTTCAGCGTTGCCAAAATGTTCTTCGCTTACGGTCTCGGCAACGGGCTTTACTTCGCGCTTTCCATGGGCGCTACCAGCATCTTGTGGCCCGGCTCGCCTTCGCCAGCCAACATTTTTCAAGTGATCGAGCGCCATCGGCCGACGCTCTTCTTTTCCGTGCCGTCCAACTATTCTTCGCTGCTGTCTTACCATCGGGAGCAGGGCAAGGACTTTGATCTTTCCACGGTCCGACACGCGGTTTCTGCCGGCGAGGCCTTGCCGGCCCCGATTTTCCAGCGCTTCAAAGAACGCTTCGGCGTAGAAATATTGGATGCCATCGGTTCCACGGAGGCCCTGCACATGTTCATCGCCAACCGGCCCGGGGCGGTGCGGCCCGGATCGAGCGGGCAGATTCTTCCCGGCTATGAAGCCCGCATCGTGGGCGACGACGGCCAGCCCGTAGCCGAGGGCGAGATCGGCAACCTGCTGATCAAAGGCGATTCTGTCTGTGCCGGTTACTGGAACCAGCACGAGAAAACCAAAGAGACCATTCAAGGTCATTGGCTGCGCACCGGGGACAAGTACTACCGCGACCCGGACGGGTATTTCTGGTACGTGGGCCGCTCCGACGACATGATGAAGGTCAAGGGCATGTGGGTGAGCCCGGTGGAAGTGGAGAGTGTCTTGCTGGAGCACCCGCTGGTGCAGGAAGCTGCCGTCATCGGATGCGCCGACGGCAATCAGTTGGTCAAGCCATCGGCGTTCGTCGTGCTCAAATCCGGTCAGAACGGATCGCCGGAGTTGAGCGAAGGCCTGCGCCAGCACATTGCCTCGCGCCTGGCCCCGCACAAATGCCCGCAGTGGCTGGAATTTGTTCCTGAACTTCCCAAGACGGCTACCGGCAAGATCCAGCGCTATAAACTCCGTCAATCTGCTTCTAGTTCAAAATAGTCTGGAACCTTTTTAGCCTTCCCGGCGTATATATGACCAAGGAGGCGTGTATGGCCAGACTCCTTCCCTTGTTGTTTGCCGTCACGCTGGTCTGTGCCCAGACCAAAAATGCAGGAAACCTTGAATTGAGCCTTGCGCCGCAAGCCGTGCTCACGCTCGACCTGAGTTCGGGCGACTACCGAATTGAAGCAGGGCCGGACGATAAGCTGGTGATCAAGAGCCAGGGCAAGAGTTCTGCGGAGCGCCGCAAGGTGCATTTTGGCCTAACTGCTACCCCGCAAGAAGCTTCCGTGAAGGTTGATGGCCCGCAGAATCTTGTCGCGACCATTCAAATTCCCAGCAATGTCAGCCTCAATGTTCGCCTCAACGGCGGGCGCTTGACCATGACCCACATCTCCGGTGACAAGAATATTGAGTCCAACGCCGGCAAGCTGAGCATTGACGTGGGACGAGCGGAGGATTACCGGACGGTGGAGGCCTCCGTCAACGTCGGCGCAATTGATGCTCCGGCATTCCATGACTCCAAGTCGGGAGTGCTGCAATCGTTTAACGCAAGTGGACCGGGGAAATACCATTTGCGTGTGCACGTGGGCACAGGGCAGATCAGGTTGTTTACCGAGGAAGCGTTGTGAGGCTCGACCGGAGGATCGATCATGGGTGTGGGGTATCTCAAGAGTGTCATTTCGAGCCACGAAACAAGTTGCCAGCGGCGGGGATCAGGTGATCCCAAAGCATGCTCTTCATGTCCAGTGAGCAGGGGCGAGAAATCTGCTCCGCTGCTGCATAGCAGGTGCTTACCGTCTTTGCGATTCGCTCTTGTAGCCGGACACCCCATCAAACAACCGCGACTGCAGCGGAGCCGCTCCCTCGGCTACGCCTCCGGATGACAACTCGTCTGGAAAAATGCTGCGTGGGTTCTAAAAGTTTGCAATCACCCGCCCAACTCCTTCGTCAAACTCCCTTTCAGGAGTGATCAAGCTCACCACCAGATAACCGTCCCCCGAAAAACCAAAAAAACTGCCGGGGTGGAGATACACGCCGTGCTTCTCCAGTAAGGCGACCGCCAGCTCTTCATCAGGACGCGTAGCGGGGACGCGAAGCACCGAATACCACCCGCCTTCGACTTCCAATCGACTACAGCTCTTCTGCTCTGCCAAACGCGCATCGAGCGCCGCCAGGTTTCTACGTACTCGGGCCATGAGTTGCTCTTGAAAGTCGTGTCGTTGTGCCAGCAAGGCCGGCGCGGCGAGCTGGATGGGGGTACTCGGGGAGAGATACGTGTCAGCAATCACCTCGAGGCGGGCCAGGGCTTCCCTCTTCTCTTCTTGAGGACCGCTAGCCACCAGCCAGGCCAGTTTCATTTGCGGCAACCCGGATATTTTGGAAAGCCCGCTCAGAGT
>CAZFRV010000248.1:0-7477 GCA_964521445.1 uncultured Acidobacteriaceae bacterium | reverse complement strand
GGCGGACCCGGAAACGCTGCTGGCGTCCACTACCACCGGCGTAGCGCTGCCATTGGGAACCGTAATGCCGAAGTTGCCTCCATTGGTCGTGGTGACCCAGTTCACGCCGACCGTCGCCAGCGGCATGGGAGTGGGCTCCAGGATTGACCAGAGCGCCGACCAGGAATTGGCATCGGCGGGATCGTTCCACGTCGCGTAACTCACGCCGAACGCGTTCACCGGACCCGCCGTGCCGCCGAAGTTCGCTGTCCCATTGGTAGCGCTGACGAAGTCAGGGATGGCGTTGGCGCCGCTATCCAAGACCGTCGGGAAGGCAAAGTTCCACCACTTGAAGCCGGCGATGGGATTGCCGTTCGCGTCCTTGCCGTTGGCGGTGCTGTTGGAGATGTAGTCCAAGGCAATCGTGTAGTCGTCGCTTGCGCTGTGGAACGTTCGCGTGTAGGTGAATGCGGTATTGGTGGGCAAGGAGATGGTGCCGCTGAAGGCGGCGTTCTCAATGTCCACGGTCTGCGCCACCAGCGGATTGGCCAGGAAATCGACCACGGTAATGTGGACCTTGAAACCGCGGAAAATGTTGCTGAGGAAACCGGTCCCGGTGCCGATTGGTGTGGCATCAGCCTGCGCCTTGTAAGGCGTGCGGAAGAAGAACTGCGTACTGGCGTTTACGGTCACGGGAATGCCGGTGCCGTCTTCATTGGAGACGGTAATGACATCGGTCCCGGTATTCACATGCAGCACGTGGCCTTCAGGGTTCAGCCATACCTTGGCGAAGGAGGTGCTGGCCCACATGCGCACCGCCACCAGCGTGCCGTCCTGCTGGAAGCGGGCGGCTACGCGGACAAATTTTCCGTCCAGGGTGCCGGCTTGCGCCGAGAAATCCTTCACAACGTTGGCGGTGTGCGCGTCCAGATCGTAGAAGATGGTGCCATTGGTCGCGTCGGCCAGGATGGTTACGCTCTGTGATGAGGTAACTTCAGTCTCGGGATTGCTGGCCGGCTCCACGGGAAAATCCCGCATCATGGTAAAGGAACTGTTGTCTGTTGCGACGCTCTGCACTGTTCCGTACATGTGGCGCAGCACCAGCCGCGTGATGTCGTTGATGGGATGATGACGGAACGCGGGATTGAAGTTGACGGACCACAGCGTTGGCCCGCTCACCGGCACATGGTCCACGATGAACGCAGGATGGGCAAGGTTGAATTCGAGATCAATGGCGTTGTTCTGGCCTGCGGCTACGGTCAGCGGCGAAGAGAAATTGACCTTCAAAGGTACGGTCAGACTGCCGATGCTGCCGCTGGTGTTAACGATTTGAATCTGGTTGGAAGGAATTGTGGAGCCGGCAGCCGCGGGGAAACCGGTCTCCGGATCAGCGGAGACTACCAGCCCAACGTCGCCCGGGTTAGCGCTAAGCGTTAACGTAGCAGCCGTGTACGTCCCCGGCGTCACCGGAACATTGCCCAGGAGTTCGCCGAGCTGATCCAGTTCCACCAGGTTGATCATCGGCGCGGGACTCGGAGCCGTATACACGGTCACCGGCGGCCCGCCGCCTTGCGGTGTGAGGGCGATGGTCATCACTTTCACGTCGATCGCCGCCCAATCCTCAGCTGAAGCGTCGCTGACGACCAGGCTCATCGTGCCGGTCGTCGGAGTGCTGTTGATATTGTTGACCGGTGTTTTGGAACCACCACCGCACGCAGCCAATGTCAGAATGATCGCGAATCCAGTCACCGCCAAGGCAAAGCGATGCACCTTGCCTGCAAAGTCGTCTCGCATAGAATTTTGCTCCAGAGTAGAGAGATTTTTCGGACGGGGACCTTCCGCCGGGTTCAAACCCATTGCATTCTGAAAAGTTTCAGATTACTGAAGGACATTGAACAAATTTTTCTGGAGTACAAGATTCGCGATCGGTTGACTATACCTTGCGGCGTCTGGATGGCGGATGAAGGCGGCGGCCCTGGTAAGGACGCCGTAGGGACAGACCTTACCGAGGGAAGACGCGAAGGCGTCACGCTTGTTGTGTCATTCTTCAGCAACTCGCCGGCCCAGCTCGACAGGAAGGGGTCTGGCCAGAACGCGGCTCACTTTGTCATGCCTGTGTGCCTTGGACCGGACACAATCCATATTCTCCAACACAGCCTGTGCGGCAATCCTGCTTCCCACGATGCATGCAACCGTACCCAGTCCCGGCCAAGTCGAGTCCCCAACCAGGAAGAAGTCGGGAATCCCAATATCTTGTGAGACAGCGAAGAGGTTTGTATTCCACAGAGTCTGTCGGATTCCGCCCACTGCGCCTCGGTCCCTTCGGGTGTATTTCAAGTATGTTCTTGGAGTCGCAAATCTGGAGACTACGGCCCGTTCGCCGAGGCGGGGATAAACTCGTCTCGCGTATTCCAACAGGGACCAATGAGCAGCCTCCTTTCTTCTTGCGTAGTCTTCGGGTGACAGATTCTCCCATTCTTCCAGGCCGCAGTGCGTGGATATCATTACGGCCCTGTATCCGGCCGGTGCGCTCAGCAAATCGTCAGCGGAAGATACCGAGATGAACATGTTGTTCCCGTTCCCGAATGGCCGGTCGTAGGCGTGAAAGAGCTGGTGGTGTGTGAACGATTCGCCGGACACCTCGTCTTCCGGCACTCCGAGAAAGGCGACCAACGCTCCGCCCAAACGGCAGCGTTCACGGCGGACGTGGGCGCGCAGCCGCTTTTTCACAGGCTCTGGAGCAATGTGATATGTATTCGCAACAGGCAAGGCGCTGACTATACTGCCGGCTCGAAAAATGCCTTTGGTGGTGTGCAAATAGTACCCTGGCGTTGCCTGCTCAATTCTCAGAACACTGTGTCCGAGCTTGAGGGACCCGCCGAGTGCGTTATAGCGGAGCACAAGCGCATTCCAGAATTCGCGCATACCGCCTCGTACCCGCATCAGGGCAGCACCGCGTATCGTGATTCCTAATGCCGCATTGATCAGCGGGGCTTCTTCGACTGTTGTGTGCAGCGTGTCTTCAACCAGCATGCCGATGAACGTCCTGAGTGCTACATCGGAGTAGACGCCGTGAATGCGCATGGCGTCAGCCATTGTCCAGGTCATATATCGAAGAAAGTGAAGGTTCCGCGGTTCGATGGCGCTCAGGTTCCTCCAAAGATCCGTAAGACGGCGCAAGGGCATGGTCGCGCCTTGCCGTGTGGCGCGCCAGAATGTTGATGCGAGGCTGTCGAGAAGGCTCCAGAAGGCTCTGTAGTTCTGTGTTGAGCCAAAACGCTCAAGGCGTTCCTGAACCCATCGATCAGAGTCCCGCCACAGACACACAGTGCGGTCCGGTAGCCAGGCCTTATAGTCCAGAAGATCAGCCGGTGGGAGTTGGCAGCCGATTTCATCCAGGAACTGACGCCCTACGCCGCCGCAGCCAAAATCAACCAGCGTAGTCGCTCCCACATCGAAGCTGAACCCTTTGTGGGTGAAATAGCCTGCGCAGCCGCCCGGAAGCCCGTGAGCCTCGAGCACTAAGACGGTCAGGCCCGTCGCTTGCACGCGCGCAGCTGTTGCCATGCCAGCCAGGCCGCCACCGACAATCGCCACGTCATAGTGCATTTGAATATTGAACATGTTCAATTATCAACAAAGAGAGCGTCTGAGTCAAGAATCCGGAAACCGAGGGTGGCACAACGCGCGTCCGGGGCATTTAAAGAGCACCGAACATGAATTGCTTGGGCGGGGTTCGATTTCGCACACGTGCGCACGTCCGCAATGCACACAAAAATAAGAATGAAGCGGTTCGTTGGCTCCGTCATGGTTGAGTACGAGCCGGATGACGTGTCAATTCGCTGACAGTGTCTCTGGGACCACACGAACGAGCCTCGCTGCCACGGGAATCAAGCCTTTATAAATCAATCACTTACATTCACTCATCAGTTCGGTCTTCCCGGTGCAATTAGTCCCGATGAACTACGAAATATGGAGGCGAACATGTTTGGCTTGCAAAACAAAATTGAGGCACGCGAACGGGCCTTGGAATACGCGACCCGCAATGACTTCGAAATGATTTTCAACGGCGACATGAGCGCCCTGCACACGCTCGCCTTCCTGCTCACCGCGGATCAAGCCAGGGCCGAGCAATGTTTTGTCGCGGGACTGGAAGAGAGCATCCAGGGAAACCCGGTCTTCCGGCAGTGGGCGCGATCCTGGAGCAAGCGCGTCATCATCAGGCACGCGATCAAATTGATGGCGCCCGCTCCCGGCCAAGCCAATCCCTTGCCCAAAAGCCTGCCTGCGCGGCAAGCCGATTCAGACAGAGATGCTTTTCTGTTTCCGGTCTTGCAGTTGCCGCCGTTCGAACGCTTCGTATTCGTAATCTCGGTCCTGGAGGGGCATTCGGCGAGTGACTGCGCCAGCCTGCTGGGCTGCACGCTCACCGAGTTGACCCGGGCGCGGTCGCAGGCGCTCACGCACGTTGCTCGAGTCCGGAGCGAGGTCACAGCAGCGCCGCAAACTCAGAGCACCGGGGCGTTGCGCTTTGCCGCCAACCTGGAATGCGCCTGACGTCCGCGCCGCCTTACCCCGCGAGAGAAGGCCCGCTCGGGCCCAGTACCCTCAAAACCAGTTCTGGATGTGGCCACTTCGCATCAAGAAACTGTCTCTAACTCCTCAGCACATTTCTGCAAACCAATACAAAGTCTCAATCTAGCCCATCTGGCTTCTTTCGGTGTATCAAGGAGGTTGAAATGGATTGGATGCTGCCGAATCGATTCTTCCGTCTTAGTCTGCTGCTGGTATTCGTGACTTTGGCGGCAGGAGCTGCAACAGCTCAACTACTACCAACCCTCACTAACGTGCATACCGTTGCTTCTACCGTGCCCGCGAATGGCGACGTGAACCCTTACGGCGTCGCGCAGGTTCCTGAGTCGAAAGGCAAATTGGTAGAGGGCGATATTCTGATCAGCAATTTCAACAACAGCAAGAACCAGCAAGGAACCGGCACCACAATTGTGCAGATTTCGCCCACCGGAGCAGTACATCTGTTCGCGCAAATTGATGCCAAGAAACTGCCTGGGAACTGTCCGGGAGGAGTTGGCTTGACCACGGCTCTGGTTGCATTGCGCAGCGGCTGGGTTGTAGTAGGAAGCCTTCCCACCAGCGACGGCACTTCGGCTACTGCTCAGAAGGGATGCCTGATTGTGCTGAATTCCAATGGCAACATGGTGGAAACGATCTCCGGAGGCAACATCGCCGGTCCGTGGGACATGACCGCCGCCGATGGCGATGAGACTGCCGCGCTCTTCGTCACCAACGTCCTCAACGATCTTGATCCGAATGCTCCCAAGCCCCAGCAGACGGCAACGGTTGTCCGCGTGGTTCTGAAGGTTGACGTCTCGGACAAACCGCGAGTGCTCTCAAGCACCGTCATCGGCTCCGGATTCTCGGCGACCTTCGACCCGGCGGCGCTGGTCATTGGTCCCACCGGAGTCGCCTTGGACGGCAATGTGGATCTGCTCTTCGTGGCCGATAGCGTGAACAATCGCATCGCCGGAATTCCCAACCCGCTCACTCGCACGACCAGCGCCGGCGCCGGCGTTACCCTGTCTCAGGGCGGCTTCCTCAACGATCCGCTGGGGATGTCGCGCGCTCCCAGCGGCAACATCATCGTGGCCAACGGTGCTGACGGCAACCTGGTTGAGATCACCGATAACGGGCAACAGGTCGCCAAAAAACTGGTGGACATGAGCGGTTCCCCTCCCGGAGCGGGCGCGCTGTTCGGTCTCCTGGCTCTAAGTGACAGGGTTTTCTTCGTGGATAACGCCACGAATACCCTGAACGTCGCCGAACAATAAGGGCTGTCGGCTGCGTCATTCACCGAAATGAAGACCCCGGGCGCATCGTCGCCTGGGCTCACACGCCCTCCTTGTCTCTCGATTCCGGCTTGCTTGAAGACCACCTCTGGGTATTCAATAAGAGCAACTGCGCGCGAAGGACACACCATGAATCGCAGACAGTTCTTGAAAGACGCATCGACCCTGGGAAGCGCGGCCCTGCTCGTCCCATCGTTCGTGAAGGCTATGGCATTCGGCGCTTCCGCCACCACGCAAGTCGCGTTTGTCAAAACCACAGACCGGGTGACGGGCGTGGCCCGCGCCATTGACTTGCTGGGCCTGGAGCAGTTCCGCGGCAAAGATCTTTTCGTAAAGCCGAATTTCAACAGCGCCGATGCGACTCCCGGCTCCACGCACACAGACACCCTGGTGGCCCTCCTGCGCAAACTCAAGGCCATGGGCGCCGGGCCGCTCACTGTGGGCGACCGCAGCGGCATGGGCAACACGCGCGAGGTCATGGAAAACAAGCGCGCCTTCCAGCTGGGCCAGGAGTTGAACGCCAAGGTGGTTGTGTTGGATGAATCGCCGGCGGGCGAATGGGAGATCGTCCAGCAACCGGACAGCCACTGGCAACAGGGGTTCGCGCTGCCTCGAGTGGTACGCAACGCCGGTGGCATCGTGACCACTTGCTGCCTCAAGACCCATCGCTATGGCGGACATTTCACTCTGTCGCTCAAAAACTCCGTGGGTCTGGCGGCGAAGTATGTTCCCGGCCAGCCCTATAACTTCATGCGGGAGTTGCACTCCTCGCCGCACCAGCGGCACATGATCGCCGAGATCAACGCCGCCTATCATCCGGACCTGATCGTGCTCGACGGTATCCAGGCGTTCGTCAACGGCGGACCGGACCAGGGCAAGCTGGTTGATTCGAAGGTCATCTTGGCCGGAACCGACCGCGTGGCCGTGGACGCCGTGGGCGTGGCCCTGCTGCGGTATTTCGGGACCACCCCGGAAGTCAGCCAGGGGGCCATCTTTGACCAGGAGCAAATTGCGCGCGCGGTCCAACTCAAGATCGGTGTCGGCAGTCCGCGCCTGATCGAACTGGTCACCGGCGACCGCGAAAGCGCGGAATACGCGAAGCAGATCCGTGCTCTGCTGGATGGAGCCCCGGCCAAGGCAGCTTAGCTCGTCCGCGAGCTGTCGCGATTGGACCGTCGCTTAACAAATCTTGTCATACAGTGTACCTTTGGACTCTTGATCGCCGCCGAGTCTTCGCCTAGATTTGCTTTTCGTGGAGGCGAACCATGCGCAAGTCTCTCCTTCTCGGCGGTTTCATTTTGGCGCCAGCCTTGGCGCTTCTCTTCCCAGCCTTCTCCCAGCAGCCGGACAAAAAGCCTGAGCCAGAGACGCCCACGGCCCGCTTGGCCCATGCCAAAAATGTGTTGGTCACACGCGCGCGAGGCAATGAAATCCCCTACGAGACGATCAAGGCCACCCTCGATGGCTGGGGACGCTTCACCCTGGTAGACACGGTGGAAAAAGCCGATCTCGTGGTGACGGTGGCTACCACCGGCGGTGACAGCAGCGTCCGGGTTGCGTCGTCCAATAACCCCTCGCCGTTTACCGGCCGCCCGGAGCAATCCACAACCTCCAGCAAAGACTTCTCCATCGCG
>CAZFRV010000247.1:0-9928 GCA_964521445.1 uncultured Acidobacteriaceae bacterium | reverse complement strand
AAGGGTCGTCAGCCCCGAGCAGCCAGTAGGCTAAAGCGGTTGGATTAAACGTGAACCCATCGACAAAAACCATGATAGTAAACGCCACTGCTAAAGTTAGGTTCTTTGGAGTCTAACTTCACAAAGAGCTTACATAGCTGTTGTACGCCTTTCGTTACTGGAAAGGCTGTTATAGCCCATTCGTCACAGGGTAGAATTAGATCCAGGTACACAGGATAGTCAGCGCGGGGGTGTAACGATGAAGTTTTTCAGCCGGTCTCTATTCATCCTGCTTCTCCTTTACGGTCTTGTTTTTGCTATCGGGGACATGTACCTGATGCGCGTTGGCGCGCCCTTATGGCTGGCGCTCATGTTTCCGATCGTCACCGTCGCCATTCAGTATTGGATTGGGCCGTGGCTGATCGAATGGTTTCTGGATATCTACTGGGACGTGGACGGCACGCAGTTACCCGCCCGGAACCGCGAGTTCATCGAGCGACTGTGCGCCGAGCGCGGCCTCAAGCTCCCTCGCTTAGGGATCATAGAGAGCGGTACGCCGAATGCCTTTTCTTTCGGCCGCACTCCTCGTGACGCCCGCGTGGTGGTAACCCGAGGCCTGCTGGAGATATTGAGCCCGGAGGAAACCAACGCCGTCCTGGCGCATGAAATTGGCCACGTAGAGCATTGGGACTTCCTGGTCATGACGATTGCTGCCCTGGCCCCGTTGTTGCTGTATCAGCTTTATGCCTTTACCGAGCGCATCAACAACCTGCGTGCCGTCGCATACACGGCTTACCTATCTTACTTGCTCAGCCAGTTTGTGGTTCTCATGTTGAATCGCACGCGCGAGTACTGGGCCGACCACTATGCCGGGGAAGTCACGCATACGCCGGATGTTCTTTCCTCGGCCCTGGTGAAGATCGCTTATGGAATGGTTCGATATGAAGGCGAGTATCGCCAGGCAATGGCGCAGGGTTCGAAGGAAGAGAAGAAAGAATGGCGTCAACGCCGCAGGCTCGGCGCTTCCGTAGCATTGATGGGCATTTCCAACGTCCGTTCCGGCGAGTCTCTCGCGCTGAGCGCGAACCCGGCGGAGGCAGCCGCGGTCATGCGTTGGGACCTGGTGAACCCCTGGGCCCGTTTCTATGAGCTGAACTCCACTCACCCGCTGACTGCATTGCGTATCCGGCAGCTAAACCAGCAGACGGTATCCATGCAACAGCCCCTGCAGTATCCGCTGCCTTACAATCAGGGCGTACGATGGGGACTTTTTCCGATAGAGATCGTTCTCTGGGCGGCGCCGTTCGTTGCCGGAGCTGTTCTTCTGGCCGTCTGGTGGCGATCATCCCTAATTGAGTCATTAGGTATCACGGTGCCCAACATTCTCAGTCCAATTCTGTTGATGTTCGTCGGTGCAGCATGGATCCTGCGTACCGCCTACCGCTACGGAGGAAGGTTCCAGAGTGCTTCGATCGAAACGCTCTTGAAGGACCTCGACGTGTCGCAGATGCGTGCTCGCCCTGTCCGTCTCAAGGGCACCATTTTAGGACGAGGGCTGCCCGGCGCCTTCTGGAGTCCCGATCTGGTTCTGCGCGATCCTACCGGTATCATTTTTATTCTTTACCGGCAGTCGATTCCTTTCGCTCGCTTTCTCTTCGGCGTGAGCGAAGCCGAGAAGTACATCGGTCAGGAAGTCGAGGTGCAAGGCTGGTTCAGGTGCGGGCTGTCTCCGTACGTGGAGATGTCTAGGCTGGTTGGTCCCAGCCACAGTGTGCACCGGACTTATTCTCGCTGGGTGCAATATGCTCTTTCAGCCTGTGCCATCGCGGTGGGATGGATATGGTTGTAAGGCCTGGGTTGGTAGCAGCACTCGGCCCACGCCACACAAATCCGTTGCAGAGCTCCTCTAGGCCATTGCGGTTCGAGGATTTAGAGAGGAAATACCGCATTTTTTCGCCCGCGTCAGTGAATTAGCAGATGTATAATTTGACGTAATGACGAAGTACTCGGTCGTTGTTCCGTTCCATAACGAGCAGGAGAGTGTAACCGCTCTCTATGACCGTCTGAAGGCGGTGATGGAGGGTACGGGTGACACCTTCGAGCTGGTTTTTGTGGACGACGGCAGCGTGGACCGCACTTACAAGCTGCTGCGCGAGATCGTCGCGATCGACAGCCGTGTGGTAGTGGTGAAACTGCGCCGCAACTTCGGCCAGACTTCCGCTTTGGCTGCCGGCTTTGCCCATGCTCAAGGCGAGTACCTCATCGCCATGGACGGCGATTTGCAACACGATCCCGAGGAAATCCCCAAATTTCTGGAAATGCTGGAGCAGGGCTACGACCTGGTCAGCGGATGGCGCAAAGAGCGCGTGGACAACTTTGTCATGCGCCGCCTGCCGTCGCGGATTGCCAACTGGGCCATGGCCCGGCTGAGCGGCGTAAGAATCCACGACTTCGGCACGACCTACAAGGCGTATCGGAGGGAAATCATCCAGCAGTTGCCGCTGTACGGCGAACTCCACCGTTTTATTCCGGCGCTGGCCTCATGGTATGGGGCTTCCATCTGCGAAATCCCGATCAAGAACATCGTCCGCCCCAAAGGCGATTCGCATTACGGCATCTCCCGCACCTTCCGCGTGTTTTTCGACCTGATGACCATCCGCTTTCTGCTCAAGTACATGTACCGTCCTCTGCACCTGTTTGGCAGCGTGGGCGTGATTTCGCTGCTGGGCGGGATGGGGATTGGTTTCTGGATGATTCTGACCAAGTTGATGTGGCACGTGAACATCATGGACGCACACGGTCCGCTGCTGATGTTTTCCGCTGTGCTGATCCTGTTTGGCGGACAAATGCTCGCGCTCGGCCTTCTCGGCGACCTCCAGGTGAGGAACTTCCAGGAACCGGCACGCCGCGTGCCGTACACAGTGGCGCACGTGCTCCGGTCGCAAGGTCAGGAACAAGCGGTCAACGAATAAGACCAAATAAAAAGACAAAGAGTGAACCAAGAATGAGCCAAGGACTCACCACCCAAGCTGAGCTGCGGCTGGCCAAACGTATGGCCGGTCTCGGAGTCGAAACTGCTTTTGAAGTTTTAGCCAGAGCACGGGCCATGGAAGCCCAGGGCAAACATATTATCCACCTGGAGATCGGCGAACCTGATTTCGATACGCCGGCCAACGTGGTTGAGGCCGGTATCGATGCGCTGCGCAAGGGATGGACCCACTACACGCCGTCCGCCGGCCTGCCGCTTTTGCGCGAGGTCATTGCCGAAGACGTGAGCCGCTCGCGCGGCGTCAAGGTTGTGCCGGAAGAAGTGGTCATCGTCCCGGGAGGCAAGCCGACCATCTATTTCACCTTCATGGCCCTGGTGGAAGAAGGCGATGAAGTCATCTATCCCAACCCGGGTTTCCCGATCTACGAGTCGCTGATCGGTTTTCTCGGCGCCAAGCCCGTGCCGATACATTTGCGCGAAGAAAAAGACTTCCGGCTCGATACCAACGAACTGGTGGACCGTATCACCGACCGGACCCGTCTCATCATCCTCAACTCGCCGCACAATCCCACCGGAAGCATGCTGGACGAGCAGGACATTCGCGATATCGTTTCTGCCGTTGGCGATCGCGACATTATGGTCCTGTCTGATGAGATCTACAGCCGGCTGATCTTTGAAGGCCGGCATTTCTCGCCGATGTCGGTCGATGGTTTCAAGGACCGCACCATCATGCTGGACGGTTTCTCCAAGACCTACGCCATGACCGGATGGCGGCTGGGTTACGGCGTGATGCGCCGCGAGCTGGCGCAATATTTTGGCCGTCTGATGACCAACGTCAACTCCTGCAGCGCCGCTTTTACCCAGGTTGCGGCCATTGAAGCCGTGCGCGGCGACCAGTCTTCCGTGGACCACATGCGCGAGCAGTTCCACCTCCGTCGCGACCGCTTCGTGGAAAGAGTCAACCGCATTCCCGGTTTCAGTTGCCGCGTCCCCAAAGGCGCCTTTTATACCTTCCCCAACATCCGCAAGACCGGCTGGACCTCCAAGAAGCTGGCCGACGCCCTGCTGGAACAGGCCGGCGTGGCTTGCTTGCCCGGCACCGCGTTTGGCATCCATGGCGAAGGCTACCTGCGCTTCAGCATCGCCAACTCGATGGAAAACCTCGAGCAGGCGCTGGACCGGATCGAAGACTGGACGAAGAAGAACCTATAACACCTTGGGCCGCAGATCTCCGCAGATGAAACGCAGATCCGGAATTGAGTTGCTTCGTTTTCGGATCCGCGTTCATCTGCGGCCATATAATTCTGTTCGATGACCACCCAGAGATTTCGAGTCTTTGCCACCTGCCATATCGGCGATGCCGCCCTGGATCGCCTGCGCGAGAAGGGCTACGACATGGAGGTCTATCCCGGCCCGGAAGCTCCGCCCAGGAAACTTATCGTCGAGAAGGTCGGCAGCGGCATTGACGGCCTGATCACCACGTTGCGCGATCCCATCGATGCCGAGGTCTTTGCAGCCGGGAAGGGAACGCTGAAGGTCGTGGCCCAGTATGCCGTCGGGTTTGACAACATCAATCGCGCCGACGCCAATCGCTACAAGGTCCCCTTCACCAACACCGCCGACGTCCTTACCGATGCCACGGCCGAGTTCGCCTTCTTCATGATGGGCGCGGTGTCTCGCAAGCTTTGGGACGCCGAGAAAACGGTGCGCGAAAACCGCTGGGGATCGTGGCATCCGTTTCTGCCATTCCTGGGCGACGAGGTCACGGGAAAGACCATCGCCGTGATCGGCACCGGCAGGATCGGCCAGGCCATGATCCGCAAGTGCACCGGCTTCGATATGAACATCCTGTGCTATGACCCCGTCTATCAGAACCACAAGTTTGTCGCCGCCGTCCAGCAACTCATGGACTTGCGCCATTCGACCGGCCTGCAGCCGGACAAGACCTGGATCAAATATGCAAGTTTGGAAGATGCGCTGTGCCAGGCGGACTATGTGACGCTGCACGTTCCGCTCATCCGCGAGGGCGAGTCTGCCGCGCCGACATACCACCTGATCAACGAGAAGACTCTGCGCCTCATGCGTAAAAACGCCTACCTGATCAACGACTCGCGCGGCCCGGTGGTGGATGAAGCCGCGCTGTACAAGGCGCTCAAGGAGAGATGGATCGCCGGCGCCGCGCTCGACGTCTTCGAGAAAGAGCCGTTACCCGCCGATTCTCCCTTGCGCGATCCGGAGATCGCCGATCGCTGCCGCTTGTTTCCGCATTTTGCCAGCGCCGGCCGCATCACCCGCCTCTCGCCCGATCCCAACAAGGGCATGGCGGGGCGTTGCGTGCAGGGGTTGATGGACGTGCTGGAAGGGAACTACGGCGGCGATATCACCAAGATGCCGTACGTAGTGAACAAAGAAGCATTCGCGCCAGCAAGCTAGTCCGCTTCGTCCGGCACGCCCAGCTTTGACAGGCGGTATCGCAAGGCATTGCGGGAGAGGCCGAGCAGGCGCGCGGCTTCGCTCTTGTTGCCGTTAGCGCGACGCATGGCTTCGCGGATCAGCTCGTCCTCCCACTGCTCCAGGGTCATGCCTTCGGGAAGAAACGGAACCGTACCCGAAGCACCGGCGGAGCCGGGAGCGCCGGGCAGGGGACGCGCGTCCAGGTGTATATCGCGGGCGTCGAGCACAGGCGCCGACGAAAGGGCCACCGCGCGCTCGATGATGTTTTCCAACTGGCGCACATTGCCCGGCCAGTGATAGTCGGTGAGCACCTTCAGCGCGGCGGGCGTGATCTGGTGGATTTCTTTGCCGTTTTCGCGGGCGAAGCGGGCGAAGAAATGACTGACCAGGTCGGGGATGTCTTCTTTATGATCGCGCAGGGGCGGGATGTCGATGGGGACCACGTTCAGCCGGTAATACAGATCTTCGCGGAAAGTGCCTTCTTCCAGCGCCGCGCGCAGGTCGCGGTTGGTGGCCGCGATCAGGCGCACGTCCACTTTAAGCGTGCGCGTCCCGCCCAGGCGCTCGAATTCGCGCTCCTGGAGCACGCGCAGCAGCTTGACCTGGATGGCAGCGGGGACGTCGCCGATCTCGTCGAGGAACAAAGTGCCCTTGTCGGCCAGTTCGAATTTACCCGGCTTGGCGGTCATGGCCCCGGTGAAAGCTCCCTTTTCGAAGCCGAAGAGCTCGCTCTCAAAAAGCGTGTCGGGAACGGCCGTGCTGTTGATCTTGATGAAAGGCCCGGAAGCGCGCCGCGAATTTTGATGGATGGCGCGCGCGATGAGGTCTTTGCCCACGCCGCTCTCTCCGCCGATCAGCACGGTGGAGTTGGTGGCGGCCACGCGCTCCACCAGCGCCAGGACCTCCTGCATCTTCGCGCTGCGGGCCACGATGTTCTGAAAGTGGTAGCGCTTGCCCAGGGCTTCTTTCAGGGAGCGGTTTTCGTCGCGCACCCGCTGGACGTCGAGCTCCTTGTTGATGACCAGCTTCATCTCCGCCATGGTGAAGGGCTTGAGCACGTAGTCGCTGGCGCCGGCCTTCATGGCTTCGACCGCGGTTTCCACGGACCCGTACGCGGTCATTACGATCATGGGAATGCTGGAATTGATGCGCCGTGCTTCCGCCAGGAAATCCAGTCCGTTCATCCCCGGCAGTTTCAGGTCGGTGACGATCAGGTCGGCGGAGTCGCGAGCCAGGTTCTTCAGGCCGGTCTCGGCGTCGGGGACGCTGTGCACGGTGTGCCCGTCTTCGCCCAGGCTGATTTCCAGCAGCCGGCGCATGCGGGGCTCGTCTTCGACAATCAGAATGGTAGCCATGGAGGAAATTGGGTAAATGCGTAATTTGGTAATTGTGTAAATGAAGAACTGAGACCCAATTACCCGATTACCAAATTACAAAATTACCCAATCTGTTGTCGATCATGAGAACCCGGCTTTGCTGGCTTGGTCGCGTTCGTCCGCCGCAAACGCCATGCGGAAAAGCGCGCCCTGTCCCGGCGGGCTAGTCAGCGTGAGCGTGCCGCCGTGCGCATCAACAATCTTCGAGACGATGGCCAGTCCCAACCCCACGCCCGTCTTCTTGGTGGTAAAAAACGGATTGAAGATTTGTTCTTTCAGGTCGCTTGGGACACCTGGGCCGGTGTCCTCAATCTCCACCACTACTTCCTTGCCGGAGCCGTCGGCGGATGCGGCCGGATGCATCCGTATGCGCAGCTCTCCGCCTTGTTCGCCCATGGCTTCGCACGCGTTCAGCAGCAAGTTGGTAAAAGCCTGTTCGCACAGCTCGCGGTCAATCAAGACGGGTGGAAGATCCGGCGCGAAGTCACGGAGTATTTCGACCTTGGCGGTGGCTCCCTGCTGCGCCACGGCTTTGAGGGACGCTTCCATCACTTCGGGTAAATCCCCCGGGCGCAGCTCCAGTTGCGACGGCCGGGCAAAATCCAGGAATCGCCCTACCAGCGCGCTGAGGCGGTTGACCTCGGTGTAGATGTAGCCGGCAAGCTCTTGCGCCAGAGGATCGGAAACGGCGAGCTTCTGATTGAGCAGCTCGGCCGATCCCTTGATCACGCCGAGAGGGTTGCGGATTTCATGGGCCAGTCCGGCCGAGAGCTGTCCCAGGGCCGCCAGGCGCTCCGCGCGCCGCGCCTCAGCCTGGGCCTGCTTCAGGCTGCGGTTGGCTTCGGTTAGAGTCTCGGAAACACCCTGATAGCGTCGTACTTGCAAGCGGTAGTCCATCACAAAACGGTTCACGATCATGCCCACAAGAAAAAAGAACACCAGGCGCAGTCCCAGTTCACCGATGTTCGCCCATGTGATATCGAATTGCTGCAAGGCTGGAATCAGGTAGGAGCAGTAAGCCGCCGAAGCGACGGTGGTCCAGGCCAGTGTCCCCAGCGGGCCAAAGTACATGGCGGCCGTCATGACCGGCAGCCAGTAAATAGGCCAGTAACTGCTGGTGATGGGCGTGGCGTCACCGGTGTGACCGAGCAGGATGGTGGCCAGCGAGATTTTGATGGCGACGGCGCAATACCGGCCCAGCTTGCCCGTTACCTGAATCAACCGCGCTTCCAGCAACTGGAAGACGCCGATGACCAGCAGGATCACATGTTTGTGGGGTTCACGCAACGGAGGCAGGAGCGCAAGTCCGCCAAGGAAGATCAGCCAAAGAACGTCCAGCCAGCGCGGAGTAGCACGCTCTGCCATATTCAGGTCTGAAATGACTGTAGCACATCGGGAAGAGGCTGGTCCGTTGGGGCCGTTTCTCTCGTGGTGGTGCCCGAGTGCCGCGCCTGCTAGAATTGGCCTGACGTACTCTCTCAAGCGGGAGTAGTTCAGTGGTAGAACGTCAGCTTCCCAAGCTGAATGTCGCCGGTTCGATCCCGGTCTCCCGCTCCAATTTTTCAACAACTTGATCAAATGGTCGGCACCGGTCGTAATGTTTCCACCCAACAACCCTCGTGCTACCATCGCCCGGCGTATCGGCCCTGCATGGAATAAAGACGGCTCCCCCGTAAGGCCGCCACGAGTAAGTGCGCCGATCATTCCGCCGATGATTCGATGCTGCGCAGTTTTTTCTTCTTGAGGGGGGATTTTTGAAACACAAGACGATTTGGATACCCGTCTCCGCGATTTTGATAGTTGCTGGCTTTGGAAGCGCACATGCCCAAAGTGGTCAACCATCTGTGGATAAGAGCGCGACACTCCTCGTCGATACCGATGATACCTGCCAATTGTTCCTGGATGATGAAGGCAAAGGTGAGGTCACGCCGGATAAAGCTCTAAGATTCAGCGTCAGTGTTGGTGAACACATATTGAAGTGCAAGATTAAGAGCGTCCCCGACTTAGTGTGGCGGAAAGTAATCAACGTCAAGGACACATCGCAGGTGGCAGAGGTCGTCGCGTTGCGGGCTTTGCATCTGCAGTATGACCAAATGGCCAAAGCAAAAAACGACCCCGCAGCTGCCAACCGGCAACTGGAAGAGGCAGAGACACAAGTAAGACTGCGCCAGAAAGCGCAGACGGAAGTGCCCCAAATGATGTTTGAGCTGGTCAAGGGGAACTGGCAAGGAGTGTCCCAAGGGACCGCTGGCAGTGCACGGGTTAGCGAGTCCTACCAGTACCATTTCGCGGGCCTTGAGGACGGTCATATCGTAGCCTATCTCACCTTAGGCGGAACAATGAGATACAAAGAGATATTTACTCCCTTCCCCCCCGATCGTCTCCAAGGTGTGACGAAACTGTGTGTGGCGACCACGGACAAGCAGTTTATGAAGCCTGGCGGGAAAAAAGACGCAGACGGATGGGCCGAATGCTGGGGCAAACACAATAGGCCTCCTGAACCTTATGCAAAAGATGCGATCATACAAATCAACAGCAGTACGCTAGTGTATAGTGACCCTTGGGGCAGCTTTACCCTCACGCGATGACTCCTTACTCAGCAGTCCGCTCAGCACAAGCAAAATAACGCTTTATGTGCTCGATTGACGCTGGTTTCGCCCTATGGGATCAAGGATTCAGGGCGAAATCAGATTTCCCAAGCTGAATGTCGCCGGTCCGATCCCGGTCTCCCGCTCCAAGTCTAATGGGCCCAATCATTGTGCCCGTGCTGCAGGCTTGCGTTTTGCAGTAGCTAATCCATCACCCACTTGATCATGTGCGGATACGCGGGAAGTCCTTCTTGGCTGGCTGTCTTGGGTTCAAGGGTCATGCCTAACCACTGTAAGATCGGAACCCCGAAATACCGCTTCATGGCGAAGTTTTCGATGATGGCCTGCGAGGAACCAAAATAGCCGCCGGAATGAAAAACCAGGGCCGGGTCGAGATGGAGATGGAGCGCTGCGGCATACGACCATGGCATCCGCTCGCTGCCCCGTGTGAACCGCACAGCGCCAGCGGCGAAGAGCATCGGATAGGCCGGCGCCAGGAAATACGACTTCGCTTGGGTGAGCGTGAAGAGCACGTACACCGG